>CAZXRG010000092.1:0-12318 GCA_964642935.1 uncultured Rhodobacterales bacterium
ACGCTTGATCCATTGGACTTTGTGATCTGACGACAGAACGTAGCGAGCTAGTTTTTCGGCAATCCACAGGAGCGGAAACAAAAAAGCCCGATCAGACGACCGGGCTTTTGAAATTCAATTTCAGCTACGTTTAAGCAAGTGCCGCTTTCGCCTGATCGACTATTGAACCGAACGCATCCGGTTCATGTACGGCCAGATCAGCGAGAACTTTACGGTCCACTTCAATGCCAGCAATCGCCAGACCATTGATGAAACGTGAATACGTCAGCTCCGCATCATAGGCGCGAACGGCCGCGTTGATACGCTGGATCCAAAGGGCGCGGAAATTCCGCTTACGCACTTTGCGATCACGTGTCGCATATTGGTTCGCCTTATCAACCGCTTGCGTCGCTGTACGGAAATTCCGGCTCCGTGCGCCGTAATAACCTTTGGCCGCTTTTACGACCTTGCGGTGACGTGCGTGGGAGGAAGCTCCACCTTTAACTCTAGACATCTTTCAAATCCTCCAGATCAGCGCGCGTAAGGCATGTAAGTTTTTACAATGCCCTCGTCAGCTTTACAGAGCGTCGTTGTGCCCCGTGCGTTGCGAAGAAACTTGTTTGAGCGTTTGATCATCCCGTGGCGCTTTCCAGCCTGCCCCGCTTTGACCCGGCCAGACGCCGTGACCTTGAAGCGCTTCTTAGCGCCAGATTTCGTCTTCATCTTGGGCATTTCCATGTTCCTTTAATCAGAAGTGGTCATTTGCGCACGTCTCGGCAGCCCTTTTCGCCGGACGACGCGGAAGAAACGAGCGTATATGTGGAATCAAACGTTCCCGCAAGGGGTTAGCGACAAAAACTTAGTCCAGAAATATACCAATCGCCTTATTAATGGCAGGTGGAATATCGTTGACGGACATAATCCCATCCGTGCTTTGTTTTGCCATGAATAAAAGCCCAGCGGCCAAAGCTATGGTGATGACAGTGCCCCGCGCCGAGCCTTCATTTAAGAGCATCGATGTGATCGAAATAGTCGCCAAAGCGCCAAAGAGGCTCCCCAGCAGTAAATAGACCTCGTAAGCCGTCATTCAAACCCATCTTTCCGCCCAGAATATGAGCGCTATTCAGGCTCCCCTTCAAATATTAACTTCTCGTTTACAGGGGCAATTCTAAGAATATTAGTTGACCCCGGTATACCAAAAGGAATGCCCGCAGTCACAATAATTCGATCCGTGTCATCTGCAAAGCCCTCTAAGCGTGCAGCCCGCACTGCGCTGACAACCGCCATTTTGAAACGCTCGACTTCGCCGGTCACAACGCAATGACACCCCCAAACCAGCGACAATCGACGCGCAGTCTTGGAGAAAGGCGTGAGTGTCAGGATGGGAACCCGAGGGCGTTCACGCGCGGCAAGAAGCGCTGTCGTTCCCGAATGGGTGAAACAGGCAATCGCCTTCACATCAACGGTTTCTGCAATCTCGCGGGCCGCCACAGTGATCGCATCAGCAACCCGCTCTCGAGACGGGGTGCGGGAGGCTTCGATGATCTTGCGATAGGTCGCGTCGCCCTCAACACTGATCGCCACATTGTCCATGGTCGTCACAGACTCGATGGGATATTTGCCGGCCGCACTTTCCGCCGACAGCATAACGCCGTCAGCGCCTTCATAAATCGCATGCGCCACATCCGAGATTTCAGCACGCGTGGGAACAGGCGCTTCGATCATGCTTTCGAGCATTTGCGTGGCCACGATCACGGGGCGTCCCACTTCCCGACACGCGCGGATCAAACGCTTTTGAATGGGCGGGACATCGTGGATTTCAAGCTCTACACCCAAATCGCCACGCGCGACCATAATGCCGTCACTGGCCAAGATGATCTCATCAATCGCCTGGATCGCAGCGGGCTTTTCGATCTTCGACATGATCTTGGCCCGACCTTTAACCAACTCCTTGGCTTCCTCAACATCCTCGGCACGCTGCACAAAGGAAAGCGCAATCCAGTCCGCACCAATCTCGCAGGCAAACTCGAGATCCTTGCGATCTTTCTCGGTCAATGCCGCCAGAGGAAGCACAACATCGGGAACATTCACGCCCTTGTTGTTGGAGATTGTTCCACCAACCATCACTTCGGTCTGCGCAAACTCCGGACCACAATCGGTGACCTTAAGGCGTATTTTCCCGTCATTCACCAGTAGCGTCGAGCCAACCTCTAGGGCCTTGAAAATCTCTTTATGGGGCAAACAAACCCGCGTGTTGTCCCCTTTTGCAGAATCCAGATCGAGCCTGAAGGACTGACCTTCGACCAATTCTTCCGCATCATTTGCAAATTTACTGACCCGAAGTTTGGGCCCCTGCATGTCCGCTAACACCCCGATGGGACGATCAAATTCCGCCTCAATCTCGCGGATTATATCATAACGCGCCTTTTGCTCTTCATGAGTACCATGACTAAAGTTCAACCGGAAAACGTCCGCACCCGCTTCAAATAGTGATTTAATCATGTCCCGGTCCGACGAGGACGGCCCAAGAGTTGCAACGATTTTTACGCTTCTCTGTCGTCTGATTGTCATGATTATGATCTCGAGTTTGAGGGTTGATAATGGGGGGCCGCACGCAAAATAACTGCAATTACGATTGACTATGGTTGCTTGGTTGCCTTGTGACTATGGTGCGCTGACACAAATTGCAAGTTGGTCCAATGCAGACATCGCCCCCTTTTGAGAAAAATACTGGTATCGATACCACTTCGTTGGTTTTTTTGTGTGATCATGCATCAAATCGGGTTCCTCCCTGTGTGGGTGAGGGCTCTTTGGGGCTTCCAAAAGAGGATATGGAGCGCCATATCGCCTTTGATATCGGGGCACGCGGGGTCACACTCGAACTGGCACGGCTGATGGGCGGGGCGTCGATCCTGTCGCGCTTCTCTAGATTGGTGATCGACCCGAACCGTGGTGAGGATGATCCGACCCTCCTTATGCGCCTTTATGACGGGACAATTATTCCGGGAAATCGCCATGCGGATGACGCCGAAATCGAGCGTCGCTTGGACCAGTTTCATCGCCCCTATCACCAGGCAATCGGCGAAACCTTGGACGCCATGGAAGAAGATCCGATCATCGTCTCGATCCATTCCTTCACGCCCAAATTGCGCGGACGTGCGGATCGTCCATGGCACATTGGCGTCTTGTCGGCAGATGATCGGCGCATTGCCGACCCGCTTTTGGAGCGGCTCAAGGCCGAGCCTGACATTTGCGTTGGCGACAATGAACCTTATGTAGGAAAGCTGGAGGGGGACTGCATGTCCCAGCATGGACTAGATCGCGGTCTGCCCCATGTGTTGATCGAGATCCGCAACGATCTTATTGAAGACCCGCGTGGAGAGCAGCTTTGGGCGGCCAAACTTGCCCCGATCTTGGACGACGTGTTTAAAGAATTTCGACAGAAGGAGAGAGCAGATGGATGACGCGACAAGAACCGAGTTAGAAGCAGCGGCCTTTCGCAGATTGGTCGGGCATCTTCGTGAGCGAACCGATGTGCAAAACATCGACTTGATGAACCTCAGTGGGTTTTGCCGCAACTGCCTGTCGCGCTGGTATCAGGAAGCCGCAAACGAGCGGGGCATCGACATGGACAAAGCGGAAGGTCGCGAGATCGTTTACGGCATGCCTTTTGAAGAGTGGAAAGAGAAATACCAGACCGAGGCCAGTGACCAGCAAAAAGAAGCTTTTGCAAAGTCACATTGACCAGCCGCCTAGCTTAAATCGCGGCCTTGAGGCTTTCATCAATATAGATTTCCCGCAGGCGTCGCGAGATAGGGCCAGGCGTGCCGTCGCCAATTGTGGTCCCGTCAATCTCGACAACCGGACCGACGAAGGTTGATGCGGAGGTTATAAAAGCCTCGGCCGCATCCTGTGCTTCTTTGATTGTAAACGGGCGCTCCTCGATTTTAATCTGCGCCTCTTTGGCCATCTTCAAAACCGACGCCCGCGTGATCCCATGCAAAATCGAGTTGCTCAGGTTCCGTGTCACAAGTGTGCCTGCTTTGGTGATGATATAGGCGTTGTTCGAGGTGCCTTCTGTCACAAAGCCCTCCTCAATCATCCACGCATCATCGCAGCCTCCAGCCTTTGCCGCCATCTTGCACAAAGACGGAGCCAGAAGTTGTACGGTCTTGATATCCCGCCGCTCCCAACGAATGTCCGGCACCGAGAGGATTTTGATACCCTTCTGCGCAATAGGATTGTCCAGCAGAGGCTTTGACTGAGTGAACAAAACCAAAGTTGGGGCAGGATCATTGGTGAAGGCAAAATCCCGATCCGCAGCACCACGGGTAACCTGTAGATAAACGAGCCCTTCGGTGACGTCATTACGCTTCACCAATTCGCGGTGAATATCCAACAGCTCTTCATCCGAGGCAGGGCTGGCCATGTCGAGCTCGCTCAGGGACCTTCGCAGTCGCGTGCAATGGCCTGCAAACTCGACAAGTTTACCACCAAGAACCGACGTGACCTCGTAAACCCCGTCAGCAAACAAGAAACCACGATCAAAGACTGAGACCTTTGCCTCTTCCTCCGGCACATAAGCGCCATTTACGTAAACTGTTCTACTCATCGTCTCGTTCCCATTTTCTCATCAGCCCCAAAGAGCGCTTGTGGGTGGATGCACGCCTCTAGCGTCAAAAATCAACCCGTGATCGCGGTCTTTGGCCATTAAAAGTGGCCCGTCCAAATCCGTCACTGCCACACCTTGGGCCACCAAAGTCGCGGGCGCCATTCCAAGGGATGTACCCACCATGCAGCCGACCATAACCTGAAAACCTTGCGCCAGTGCCGCCTCTTTAAGAGCCAACGCCTCGGTCAATCCACCGGTTTTATCGAGCTTGATGTTGATCATATCGTATTTACCCGCGAGGTCCCCAAGAGACGCGCGGTCATGGCAGCTTTCATCGGCACAAACGGGCAAAATCCGCTCCAGATCAAGCAGCGCCTCATCTGAGCCCGCTGGCATGGGTTGCTCGACCATTTCCACACCAAGGCTTTTCAAAATCGGCGCAAGCTCCGCATAAGCCTCCGCAGACCAGCCCTCATTGGCATCAACGATAATCCGAGCCTTGGGAGCGCCGCGACGGACCGCCTCAATGCGCGCCACATCGCCCTCCCCACCCAGTTTCGTCTTCAAAAGCGGGCGAAAACTGTGTTTGGCGGCCTCGGCTTCCATCTTCTCAGGCGTATCCAAGGACAAGGTATAAGCCGTAATCTCAGCACTTGGCGGGGCGAGGTCGAGCAACTCCCAAACCCGCTTACCGGCCCGTTTCGCCGCCAAATCCCAAAGCGCACAATCGAGCGCATTTCGCGCCGCACCAGGTGCGAGAGTATTTGGCAGGCCAGCATGATCAAACGGATCATTCACAGCCTCAAGCTGGGCCACGACGCTTTCGCACGTCTCGCCATATCGCGCATAAGGCACACATTCCCCATGCGCACGATTATCCCCGTCTTCCAGGATCACGCGGACCACTTGCGCCTCGGTCCGAGCGCCACGCGAAATTGCGAACACTTGCGCCAGCGGAAAGACTTCGATTGAGGCCGTCAGCCCCATTAGAGCTTATCCACAATCGGACCCACACCATGGCGGAAAGGATCAACTGTCGGAAGGCCCGTTTCTGCCTCGACCTTGGCCAGATAGGCTTTCGCCTCTTCCTCGGACATGGCGACTGTGTTGACGCAAACGCCCACAACCTCGCAGTCAGGATTGACCCATTTGGCAAGACGCAGAGCGACCTCGCGCACGTCCTCGATTGTCGGGAGGACATAATCGGGCAATCCGCGCATATGCGGGCGGGTCGGTTCATGGCAAATCACCATCGCATCAGGCTGACCACCGTGCACCAAGGCCATGGTCACACCAGAATAGGAGACATTAAACAAGCTCCCCTGCCCCTCGATGATATCCCAATGGTCAGGATCATTGTCAGGCGTCAGATACTCAACTGCACCAGCCATGAAATCGGCAATAACCGCATCAAGTGGAACGCCCTCGCCCGTGATCAGAATTCCGGTTTGGCCAGTGGCGCGAAAACTCGACTTCATGCCGCGCGACTTCATCTCTTTGTCCAAAGCAAGTGCGGTATACATCTTTCCCACGGAACAATCGGTGCCCACCGCAAGCAAGCGCTTTCCGGTCCGTTTCACGCCGCTCGCTATGGGGTATTGAACAGGGGGAATACGCACATCGTGAAGCTGACGGCCATGGGCCTTGGCCGTTTCAACCAATTCCGGCTCATCGGAGAGTTGGTTGTGCAAGCCCGACGCAAGATCGAGACCCGCAGCCAGAGCCTCCTTGAGCACAGAAATCCACTCCGCGCTGATCATACCGCCGCGATTGGCAACGCCGATGACAAGCGTTTTGGCGCCTGCTTTTATGGCATCCTCAATGGACACATCGTCAATTTTCACATCAGCCTTACAACCCTCCATACGGATCTGACCGACGCAATCCTGAGGTCGCCAGTCGCGGATGCCTTGGGCCACTTTGGCAGAAAGCTGGTCGGGGGCATCCCCAAGAAAAAGCAAGTAGGGTTTCTGGATCATGGCAGCATCCTGATATGTGCGAAGTGAGGTATCCCTTTAGAGTATCATTCAATCGCGAAATATTCTCGCGCAATTGTCGCCTTCGCAGATTATTTTCGAAGAATATTCGAATAGTTGATTAATCTATCGGAAATTCCACGCAATAGGCATTCATCAATCACCCAATCTACGAATACCTACTTCAACAGAGCAATCGGCGCGTCATCATCGCGCTCATAATCCAGAGGCGCGTTTTCGACAGCTTCGGTCCGGCGCTTGAATTCGTAATTCATCCGATCACCGTCTTTGTCAGCGCGGATAATGAGACATTGTGACAGGTGCCGCCCGCCGTCGTAGAGGTCGACCAGACCACGCAGTTTGGGCACTGTTTCAAGATCAACCGAAAAGCCGGTGCCCCAGAACTTAAAGACCGGATAAATCTCCTCGCCCACATGCACACGAAGGCGGTTTTTCTTCCGCTCTGCTTTATTACGCGCAGATTTAATGCCATCCAGCACTTCGCTGGAAAAGAACGCTTCCATCACCAATCCCCGATTCTATCACCCTTAATTGTGATCAGAGGTATAAATAAATCAAGTGTACAAAACGTTATCGGCGGATCAGTGTAACTTCGCGAAATGACAGATTTTAAGTGTTGAAGTCCTCGACAAGATCGACGCCTGTCACCGGACGCAGCACATGGGGTTTGGACGCATCATAAAGCGCTGAATCCACAAAGGACTGTTGCTCGGCCAAGGCAGGACCCACCAGCACCAAGGCCGTTCGGGTGATCTTGGCCTTACGCACCTCCTTGCGGATGGTGGACAGGGTGCCGCGCAGAATGATCTCATCGGGCCAGCTCACCCGATATCCGACCACTACCGGACAATCCTCGCCATAATAAGGGATCAACTGACGCTCGATCTCGCGCATATTCCGGATCGCCAGATGGATCGCCAAGGTCGAGCCTGTCTTGGCGAAATTCTCCAGAGTCTCGCCTGAGGGCATGGATGTGGATTGCATGGACATACGTGTGAGAACGATAGATTGCGCGATCTCGGGAATGGTGAGCTCTTGGCCCAAAGCAGCAGCAGCCGCCGCATAGGCGGGCACACCCGGGATGATCTCATAATCAATGCCATCAGCGCGAAGCTTGCGGATTTGCTCGGCAATCGCACCGTAAAGCGACGGGTCGCCCGAATGCACGCGAGCCACGTCTTCACCACGTTCATTGGCCTTGACGATTTCGCTGTGCGTGTCCTCAAGGGTCATCACAGCGGTATCCATCACCAAAGCCCCGTCGGGCGCACAGGCCACGACCTCTTCTGGCACCAAAGAGCCTGCGAAAAGACAGACCGGACAGGCGGCAATCCTTCGCTGGCCTTTGACGGTAATCAGATCAGGGTCACCCGGACCAGCTCCGATAAAATAGACGGTCATGATGCTTTCCCTTCGCTTAAATCCCCATCGATCCGGCGGGCATATCCGCGCGGCGTGAACATGCGCGGGCCCTCTCCCAATTGCGCCAATTTGGAGTGGGAGGAGCCGATCAGAACCACCGTCAACATATCAACCTCATCCACTTCCAAGTCCTCCAAGCGACGGTATCGGAACTCTTCCTCAGGGCGACCGAGCGAGCTGGCCAGAAGAACAGGCGTATCCGCTGGGCGATGCTCCAACAAGATATCTCGTGCTTCCGCCAAGAGCGTGCGGCGGGTCTTTGAAACGGGGTTGTAAAAGGCGATCACAAAATCCCCTTCAGAGGCCGCTGTGATCCGGCGAATAATATCCTCGCGACGGGTCAAAAGGTCACTCAACGATATCGCGCAGAAGTCATGCCCCAAGGGCGCTCCTGCACGGGCCGCCGCCGCTTGAAGGGCAGACACACCGGGGGCTGAGATCACCTCAACGCGGTGTGCGGCAGATGAAACACCGACCTCATCGGCTCCGCGATGTAAGAGCTCGAATACAAGCGCCCCCATGGCGTAAATTCCGGCATCCCCAGAGCAGATCAGGGCCACATCCTTGCCCTTAGCCGCTTCTTCCAGAGCATATCGGCAACGGGCCTCTTCCCCACCCAAAGGGAAATCCTGACGGGGTTTGCCAGCGGCAAGCGGCCCCAGAAGATCGATATAGAGCGAATATCCAACCAGCTCATCCGCCTCAGCAATCAGTCGGGAGGCCTCAGGCGTGCGCCAAATCGACTGACCGGGACCGATGCCGACCAAGGAAACCCGACCACGTCGGCTTCCGCGCACCTCGGTAATCGGCTCTGATGACAGCGCCAAAGCACAAGTCGCATTGGCGGTCTTTCGTTTCTCCACCGCAAGACTGGCATCCGCGCCTGCCCCAGCCAAAGCCGCCGCTTCACTCACGCCATGAGTCCCGACCTCGGCAAAGACCACATTCGACGGATTGGCTAGACGCGGGGTTTCAGCATTCAAAGTTTCCGCCGGGAAAAACGTTACCGGAACGGCCATGTGTCGGGACAGCTGCAGAACCGCAGGCTCATCCATCTTCACATCAATCGAGTGGATCGCAGCGATGGCAGCGGTGTTGATATTGGCGTCCTTCAAGGTCTCCTGCACCAGTTGCGCCAGCTCCTCAGGCGGACAATTGCGCGAACATCCGACACCGAGCGTATAAACAAGCGGCGAAAACACCAGCTCATTGGGCTTGGGCTGTTTGGCTTGGGTCGCAATGCTGATCTCAATCGCATCCCCTTTGGGCAAACCCTCAAGCCATGGCGCGTGTCCGGTGACCTTTGCTCCGCCACCGCTCAGCATCTCTGCCATCACAGATTTCGCAGCTTCGGGATTGGCCAAACGCCAGCCCAAGGGCGGCTCATCCAGAGCCACGCCCAGCGCCACATCACCACCGGTCGTGACAGCCGCATGGCCACCGATGATGTCCGCAACCTGTCGCGCCAATCGGTTCGCCCCGCGATGGCCACCAAGCAAAGGCACAACCGTTCCGTCCTCAGCCACCGCAATCACGGGCGGCTCGATGGTCTTATTGCCGAGCAATGGCGCAACTGCGCGGATCAGAATGCCAGCCGCACAGACGCCAATCACCGGATGACCCGCCGCAAACAAATCCCGCGCATGATCAAGCGCATTCTCAAAGCTCAAATCCGCATCCGCCACACGGCCCGAGCGCCCCTCCAAGGGTACATCCAAAGCCTTGGAAATTTTACGCGCCACAGGCTCGCCCGCGGCATTCAGGCATAAGAGCCTCGGTTTCAGCTCAGCCATGGATCGCTTCCCTTGGTCACAAGTATCATTGAAAAATAGGGGGCCTTCTCCGGCGCTTTCGCGAGCGGAGAGACAACCTGATTGGGTAGGCTGGCACGCTCGATATAGCTTGATTGCGCCACCAGTCCTTGCGCCTCCAACACCCGCTTGATTTTGGGTAAATGCCGTCCGACCTTCATGATCGCCAGCGCATCTGCCGACGCAATTCGCCCGGCCAATTCCGCCTCGTCCAGTGTTCCCGGAATAATCGTCAGCACCTCGTTTCGCGCAGACAATGGCCGCTGGCAAGCTGCCGCACATGCTGTGACAGATGTTACTCCGGGCACGATCTCGACCGCAAACCGGTCCGACAACCGGGCAAACAGATACATGAAAGAGCCATAAAACAGAGGGTCCCCTTCGCAAAGCACGACAACATCCTGACCACCCCTTAGAACCTCCGAAATTTCCGCAGCGGCCCCGTCATAGGCGTCTTGCGCCGGATAGCGGGCCACATCCATGGGGATATCGATGCGAATTTCACGGGCGTTCGGGCTGATCACATCTGCCGCAATGGATCGCGCAAAGCTCTCACCTCCTGTGGGCGCCGGATAGGCCACGACCAGAGCGCTCCCGATCAAGCGATGCGCCTTGAGCGTCATCAATTCAGGGTCACCGGGACCAAGCCCGATACCATAAAGAACGCCGCTCATCGCTTCACCAAACTCCATTGCGTCACCGGCATCAAAGGCCGCCACCCGGTGCGCGGCCCAACAGGTTCGGCGCGATTGATCTGAAGTTTGACCAGATCACCACCATGGGCGCGATGGAGGCGGATCAACACCTCCTCGCTCTCTAAGGTCACCGCATTGCACACAAGCCGCCCCAAGGGACGCAGCGCAGACAGACAGGCTGCAACGGTGTCCTCGCTCAACCCACCGCCGATGAAAATCGCATCAGGGGCTTCCAGCCCATCCAGAGCGCTCGGCACACTCCCGTCGATCAACTCCAATCGCGGCGCACCCAAAGCCTCGGCATTGCTAGCCGCCATCAAACGTCGGTCCTCACGCGGCTCAATCCCGATAGCCCGCGCATAGGCGGCTGCGCGCATCCACTCAATCGCTACCGAGCCACAACCCGCACCCACATCCCAAAGCAAAGCCCCGCGCATGGGCATCAGCTTGGCCAAAGTCGCCGCACGCACCTCGCGCTTGGTCATGGTGCCATCGTGATTGAACAGATCATCCGCCAATCCGGGTACTCGGGGCATTAAAGCCGCATTCTGATCAGCGACACATTCCACGGCGAGCGTGTTGAACTCCGGCACCTCATGGCCCCACTCCGCCGCGATCCCGTCAAACCGCGCCTCATTCTCCCCGCCCATGGCCGCCAGAACGCTCATCTTGGAGCGCCCGAAACCGCGCTCAGTCAGAAAACGTGCAATCTGCGCTGGCGTTTCTGCCCCCGTGGTCAGGATCAGTAATCGCGCTTCGGGTTGGATAAAGGCGATCATCGTTTCAACGGGCCGCCCATGCACCGTCAACGTTTCCAGATCAGCCATGGACCAGCCCATGCGCACAGCCGCAAGCTGAAAGGCAGACACTTGGGGATGGTAGGAAATCTCGGACGCATCAATCGCCCGCCCTATCCGAGCGCCCACCGAGAACCAAAGCGGATCGCCCGTTGCCAGAACCACAACCCGCCGCCCCTTGAGGTCTTTGAGCGTATCGATCAAAGCGTCAAACGGGTGCGGCCATGACAGCCTTTCGGCCTTCACCTCATCAGAGAGCTTATGGTGGCGATCACCACCAATGATCACGTCCGCGGCCTTCAGGATCGCGCGGGCCGAGGACGTCAGCCCGTCCATGCCATCTTCACCGATACCGACAATGTGCAACCAAGGCGTGCTCATCCGTGCCCCTCCAAACCTGCCGCAATGGCATTGACCGCAGCCGATGCCATGGCCGAGCCGCCCTTACGGCCTTTCAATGTGATAAACGGAACACCGCGCGGATTGGCGGCCAAGGCGGCTTTGCTTTCAGCCGCGCCCACGAAACCGACTGGAAATCCCAAGATGGCCGCCGGTTTGGGCCATCCTCGGTCCAATAGCTCCAGCAAATGGAAGAGCGCCGTGGGCGCATTCCCGATGGCCACAACCGCCCCCTCGATATGCTCTTCCCAAAGCTCAACTGCCGCTGCCGAGCGGGTATTTTCCAGCGTTTTAGCCAATTCAGGCACGCCCGCGTCATTCAAGGTGGTGATCAGCGGGTTAGCTGCGGGCAAGTTACGCGCGATGACCCCGGAGCGAACCATCTCACAATCACACAAGATCGCCGCCCCATCTTTCAAAGCGAGCGACGCGGACCCCGCAACATCCTCAGAAAACGCCAAACGATCCGCAATTTCGGTCATTCCGCAGGCATGGATCAATCGGGTCACCAATGGATGTAAATCCTCAGGAAACCGCTCCAGCCGCGCTTCTTTGCGCACAATCGCAAAGGACTGCCGATAGATGGCCGCCGGATCACGTTCATAT
>CAZXRG010000093.1:0-5159 GCA_964642935.1 uncultured Rhodobacterales bacterium
TCGCCTTACCGGCTGGCACTTGCAACTTCATAGTGCCTGCAACTTTTTTGGCCATGTTGGCCTCCTTTGGTTCCCGATCCTCAGGGCGCGTCCCGTCAGATCATTTAGTGGTGTAGTCCGGTCCGTGAAACGCGTTCCACTCGCCTCCTACGCAAATCCGGATATACCGGAAACTCTCATCAGGTCTGTTTGGTGACCTGCGCAAATTCCAACTCGACCGGAGTGGCCCGGCCAAAAATCGAAACGGTCACTTTGAGGCGGGCGTTCTCTTCGTCCACATCCTCGACCATCCCTGCAAAACCCTCGAACGGGCCATCGTTCACATTCACGTTCTCGCCAACCTCGAAATGGATCAGCGGACGTGGACGCTCGGCACCCTCTTCAACTTCCTGAAGAATGCGCGCAACTTCCGCATCACGCAGAGGCGTCGGCTTGCCTTGCGGCCCTAGAAATCCTGTGACCCGATTGGTGTTGTTTACCAGATGGTAAGCGCGGTCCGTCATATCCATGCGGACGAGCACATATCCGGGCATAAAACGGCGCTCCATTTGCACCTTTTTGCCACGTCTCATCTCGATAACTTCTTCTGTGGGGACCAAAACTTGCTCGATTGTCTCGACAAGACCCTCTTGCTCCGCCTGATGACGAATGCTTTCGGCAACTTTCTTTTCGTAATTCGAAAGGACGCTCACAGAGTACCAGCGCATCGCCATATTGCCAAAAATCCTCGATATATCAGAGCCTTAACAGCTCCACCAACCTTGCCTGTCACCAAAACATAAACGAGTGCTGGGCGAATCGCTCAGCACTCATTGCGTTTTAAGTCTGCGCTAACTACGCTTGCGTGCGTCGAACTTCAAGAGGCCAACTGTAATATTCCGTCCAAACCGAATCGGATTATCATGTCCACAAAGAAGAAGAACAGCGACACAATCGTCACCATCACAAAGACCATAGCCGTTGTCAGCATCGTCTCGCGTCGGTTCGGCCATACGACCTTCGACACTTCCGAGCGGACCTGCTGCATAAACTGAAACGGATTAGCCATGATTGTCCTCGTAACATCCCAAGGCTGCTCATTTAGGGAGTAATAGAAAAAGATGCAAGCGCGTCTGACCCTAAGGCGCAAATTGCACCGCCCAAGGGGTGCAATGACAAAGGCACTCCGACCCAATATGGGCATCACACAAAAAACAATCCGCTTTTGCTTGCCGTTAAGGGATGGGCGACTATGATGCAGCGCGAAACGACGACTTTGACAGGATAGCCCAATGGACATCGACACGCCTGAAACGGAAGTAGTGACCAAAACCCGTATCGCTTGTGATGGCGGTTCCGGTGGACATCCGCGTGTCTGGCTTCAGATCGACCCTGTATCAGGTGAGGTCGTATGCCCCTATTGCGATAAGAAATTCATCCTAGATACCATCGCAAGCGACCACTAGGGCCGCTCAAAGCTATCGAATCCGAACGGACAGATTAGCTGGCGCAGCGCCCTGTGCTGTCTTTCAACGCGTCGGAAAATCCGATCAACGAGAATGAATCAATCGTTGTGGTCCCCCGCGAGGACACGCCTGTCACAACCGCTTTGGCCCCGCGCTGCATGGAGGCGATGATCTTTGCATCCTCCGCAGGGGACGCAGGCCAGGCAAATTCACCTTCCGTGAACAACTCAAACGTCTCATTGCCGATCTTGATCGACACGACAGAGCCATCGCTAAACGGATACCCGCCTGTGAACGCGATTTCATTGGTCGTCCCCTCAGATGGGCGAGAGGCCACATAAAGACGAATCGCATCACGTCGCACATCGACCGATTGACCGCCACGCTGGGCCTCGGTCTGGGTTGGAGCGGAGGCGATGAAACACTCTTTGGGGCTCGCCGGATTGAAAACACTCCAGTCCGTGTAAAGCGCAACCCGAGGCACTTCTTCCTGCGCCAAAGCCGCTCCGGTCGTACCAAGAGCCAGCAGCCCTGCACATAGTGTCTTGAGAATCAAATTCATGCTTCGTCCTACCTCTGAGCCACGGGAATGATGCGCAATTTTGAAGCGCTTTCCAACTCACCGCTTGTGTTGTCGTGTCTCTGCACTAATAATCTACCCAAAATCAAGTGGGTGTTTCCAGCCCAATTGCCAGAAATTATCCCAACCTCACCCGATAATGATCGGAAAGTAGCCAGTTTCCCCATGCGATCGCCCGTCTCCAACGACAAACAGCAACTAAAAAGCGCGGCAGACGCGACCCTTATTGCGCGAATTGCTCAAAAAGACAGTCAGGCTTTTGCCGAGTTCTTTGCCGATTACGCCATTCGCGTAAAAGCTTTTTTGATGCGCTATGGGACCGAAGTCAGCGATGCGGATGATCTGGCCCAAGAGGTTATGGTGCAAGTTTGGCGACGTGCAGAAACTTTTGATCCAAACAAGGCCAGTGCATCAACTTGGGTGTTTACGATTGCCCGAAACAGGCGTATCGACCGTTTGCGAAAAATCGCACGCGCACAGCCGATTGAGGATGATCCGCTCTTCCAACCGGACCCCGAACCGGACGCAGTTGAAGTCTTATCTGCCAATGCGCGCGAAATTCGTATTAAAGAGGCCCTAGCGGGTCTGAACAAAGAACAGCGCCAGGTGATCGAAGCGTCATTTTTTATGGGCATGTCCCACGGAGAGGTCGCGGATGCTTTGGAAATACCGCTGGGAACAGTAAAGTCGCGCATTCGTCTGGCCTTCAAGGCTCTCAGACAAGCGCTAGGTGAGGATGCAATCGACGATGTCCGAGACGACTGAAACAGCTCCAATACTGGCCAAAATCTGGCGCGGTGACTTTTTGGAGTGTGTTCACAGAGGCCACGCCGTCGTCGTCAATGCCAAGGGCGAGGTTGTTGAAGGCTGGGGCGATCCGTCCAAAGTCATCCTGCCCCGCTCCTCTTCTAAAATGCTGCAGGCTCTTCCTTTGGTGGAAAGCGGTGCGGCGGACAGTTTTGGTCTGCGCTCGGAACAACTGGCCCTTGCGTGTGCCAGCCATGAGGCCTCGGCACTTCATACAAAACTGGTGATGAACTGGCTGAGCATTCTGGGAAAAGGCGACGTGGACCTGCGCTGCGGCCCGCAAGAGCCAAGCGACGCAAAGGCCCGCGCTGATCTTCTGAAACGTGGCTATCTGCCGTGCCAGTATCACAACAATTGTTCGGGCAAACACGCGGGCATGTTGACGCTGAACGCCCATCTTAAGGGTGAGGCGGACTATCACGACCCGCTCCATCCCGTGCAAATCGCCATTTGTGACGCGTTTGAGCATATGACTGGCGAGGCCTCTCCGGGTTATGCCATAGACGGCTGCTCCGCCCCGAATTTTGCCACCTCCCTCAAAGGTCTGGCCACGGCCATGGCGAAAATGGCCAAGCCGAGATCAAGCAAACGCGGGCAAGCCTCCAAAAGACTGGTCGAGGCCATGATCCAGAACCCGCTTCTGGTCGCCGGTGACGGTCGGGCCTGTTCGGAACTGATGGCCGCCATGGATGGTGTCGCGGTGAAAACAGGTGCTGAGGGCGTGTTCGTGGCGATTATCCCCTCAAAGGGTCTCGGCGTTGCGGTGAAAATCGAGGATGGGGCCACCCGCGCCGCAGAGGCCGCGATCACCGCGATCCTTGTGAAGCTGGGCCTGCTTGATCCCAATGATCCAGCCGCGCGAAAGCGCACCAACGCGCCCATTCTCAACCGCGCTGGTGTCACCACAGGTCAAGTCCAAGCGGTGATCTGACCCCCTAGGGCTTGCACCCTTGCAATCCGATCTTCTTGCGCTGATTGTTGCTCTGTAAATGGAGAGCATGCACGTTGAGTCACCCGATCCAAACACCCGCTAAAACCAGCTATGATGTGATCATTGTCGGGGGCGCTATGCTCGGCTCCTCGGTTGCTTGGTTCACAGCGAACAACCCGGATTTCGACGGGACAATTTTGGTGGTCGAGCGCGATCCCAGCTATGAGAACGCTTCCACCTCCCACACCAATTCCTGCATACGCCAGCAGTTCTCCGCCAAGATTAACGTGCAAATCTCCCAGTTCGGCGCTGAGTTCGTGAAGAACTTTCGCGGATTTATGGGCGACGATCCCCGCGTGCCAGACGTGGTCCTGCAAAGCTTCGGCTATATGTATCTGGCCGACACAGAAACCTTCGCCAACACGCTTCGTGAAACCCAAAAGATCCAAGCCGATCTGGGGGCGGGCACAAAGTTCATGAGCGTTAAGGAGATCAAACGGGATTACCCGTTCTACCAGCTCGACGACATTATCGGGGCCAATCACAACCTGATCGACGAGGGCTATTTCGACGGGAACACACTCTTTGACTGGTGGAAACGCTCCGCACGCGAAAAGGGTGTTGAGTATCTGACCAACGAGGTCGTGGCCCTGACCAAGAGCGCTTCGGGCACCAAGATCGAAAGCGTCACCCTCAAGTCCGGCGAGATCATCCACTGCGGCACGCTCGTCAATGCCTCCGGTCCCCGCGCGAGCCTGACGGCAGCCATGGCGGGCATCGACGTTCCGGTGGAGCCGCGCAAGCGCTACACGTTCATTTTCGATGCGGAAAACCCGCTCGATCAAGACCTCCCCCTGACCATCGACCCCACTGGCATCCATGTGCGCACCGATGGGCGCTATTATCTGGCGGGATGCCCGCCCGATGATGATCCGGCGGTGGATCACGATGATTTTGTGCAGGATCATTCCATCTGGGAGGAGAAAGTCTGGCCGGTCATCGCCACCCGCATCCCGCAATTCGAGGCGATCAAGCTGATCAACTCATGGGCGGGGCATTACGCGTTCAACACTCTGGATCAAAACGCCATTGTCGGGCCGCACACCCAGATCGAAAACTTCATCTTCGTCAACGGCTTCTCCGGACACGGCTTCCAGCAATCCCCAGCCATGGGGAGAGGCGTCTCGGAATGGATCACTTACGGGGAATACCGCAGCCTCGATCTTTCGCCATTCTCTTATGAGCGTATCGAAAAGAACCAGCCGTTTTTAGAGAAAGCGGTTATCTAAGGGCGTGTGGCAGGGCAATGGAGGCACCTGTTGAAGGCGAATTGCGCTAGAAGCGCTTAAGCGACGGCCCGTGCCAGAGCACATTGGCTCCACAAGTCAGACAGCGA
>CAZXRG010000093.1:5259-10267 GCA_964642935.1 uncultured Rhodobacterales bacterium
GCGCTTAAGCGACGGCCCGTGCCAGAGCACATTGGCTCCACAAGTCAGACAGCGAGCGCACCAGATGATCGATATCCGCATCCGTGTGCAATGGCCCCGGCGTAAACCGCAACCGCTCCGTCCCTTTTGGAACCGTCGGATAGTTGATCGGCTGCACATAGACGCCGTATTCATCCATCAGATAATCCGCGATCATCTTACATTTCACAGGGTCTTTGATCATCACCGGAATGATATGGCTGGGGTTATCCAAATGCGGAATGCCCGCCTGATCCAGAGCCGCACGCAGCTTGGCCACTTGACGTCTTTGACCGGCCCGCTCCATCTCGCTCTCTTTAAGATGCTGGATAGACACCGTCGCACCCGCCGCAATGGCAGGGGGCAAAGCAGTCGTAAAAATGAAGCCCGACGCAAAAGACCGGATGAAATCACACAGCGCAACCGAGCCCGTGATATACCCGCCCATCACACCAAAGGCCTTGGCCAAAGTACCCTCAATCAAAGTCACACGATCCATGACGCCCTCGCGCTCGGCGATGCCGCCACCGCGCGGGCCATACATGCCAACGGCGTGCACCTCATCAAGATAAGTCATCGCGCCATGCTTGTCGGCCACGTCACAAATCTCTTTGATCGGAGCGATATCCCCGTCCATGGAGTAGACACTCTCGAACGCCACAATCTTCGGAGCATTTGGATCACATTCGGCCAGCAACCGGTCCAAATCTTCCACATCATTATGCGCCCAGATTTTCTTCTCACACCGCGCATGGCGCATGCCTTCAATCATTGAGGCATGGTTCAGCGCATCCGACAGGATCACCGCGCCTGGCAATTTCGCACCCAAAGTCGACAGAGCCGCCCAGTTGGATACATAGCCACTGGTGAACAAAAGCGCGTCTTCTTTGCCGTGCAAATCCGCAAGCTCTTGCTCAAGCAAAAGATGGTGGTGGTTGGTGCCGGAAATATTCCGCGTCCCGCCCGCACCCGCGCCGGATTTGTCGATCGCCGCCTTCATGGCATCAAGCACATCCGGGTTCTGCCCCATACCCAAATAATCATTTGAACACCAAACGGTCACATCCCGCTCGGCACCCTCATGGTAATTCTTGGCCTGTGGGAAAGAGCCCCGCTTGCGCTCCAAATCTGCAAAAACCCGATAATTCCCATCTTCCCGCAAGGAAGCGAGGTGAGAATTGAAAACGTCGTCGTAATTCATATCAGGTCCTTAAGTCCGGCAGTCCCGCGATTTTTGCGGGTATTATGAAAGTCTAGAACGATTCTTCTACGTATTCCAGACCCTGAATAGGTCAAATGGCGAAACCGTTAAAAATCGTCCTTTTTCGCCCGAAAAGGAGATAAACATGAGTTAGAGCGCGATATACCCTAAACCAGCAACATGCGCTGATTTAGCGCAACGGGCGAAAGTCGCGTTTCGTTAGGGTGTTAAGGCGTTTCAAGCCCCGCATGGGACTGCGCCAGTTCCTCCAATCGTCCCGAAACAGGCGCGACCGGATCACAAGACTTGCGCGTGGTCAGGCTCACATGGATCAACAGCTGTTCGCCACTCGCCAAAAGCGTCCCGTCCTGAGCCATCATCCGGTGAAACAGCTTGAGCTTTTTGCCCTGCCCTTCAAGCACTTGCGTGTCCACCGCGATCTTCTGCCCGACCTTGGTTTCCATCAGAAACTTGATGTGCACATCCACCGTGAAAAAGCTGAAGCCTTGCGCCACGTAATCCTCAGCCGCACCGATTTGCGCCAGAACCGCGTCGGCCGCATCGGAGAACACCTGCCCATAACGGCTCTCATTCATATGCCCGTTGTAATCGGCCCAATCGGCTGGCACGACCCGCTCGACCGAACGGATCAGCGGAGATTTTGGCGAGAGGCTTCCCTTTGACGCCGCCGCTTCATGCGCTTTGATCGTGCGCCCCGCGCCCCAGTCCCGCGCCTTTAGGGCCCTTAGCATCACCACCAGATTTTCGTCACGAATACGCTCCAACTCCCGGATCGAATGCATCCCCGATTGCGCGTCTGATTGATCCGCGATCTTTTGCGCCAGCTCATCGGTCAGCTCAGGCACATCCATCAATTTGGTCCAAGGCCATTTGAGACAGGGGCCGAACTGATCAATGAAATGGCGCATTCCGGCTTCGCCTCCGGCAATCCGATAGGTTTCGAACAAGCCCATTTGCGCCCAGCGCAGACCGAAGCCGAAGCGAATGGCGTCGTCGATTTCTTCCGTGGTCGCGATGTCGTCCTTGATCAGCCAAAGGGCCTCCCGCCAGACCGCTTCAAGGAATCGATCCGCAATATGCGCATCAATCTCAGCGCGCACCTCAAGGGGATGAAAGCCGACGCTCTGCAACATCTCCTTGGCTTTTGACACCGCTTCGCGAGAGGTCTTGGCCGATGGCACGACCTCGATCAACGGCAGAAGGTAAACCGGATTAAAAGGGTGGGTGACCATGATATTTGAAGGATCGCTCGCACCTTCTTGAAGCTGGGACGGCTTAAACCCCGAGGTCGATGACCCGATGATCGCATTGCCCGAATGCGCTTGAATCTCTGCCAGAACCGCATGCTTGATCTCAAGGCGCTCGGGCACACTTTCCTGCACCCAGTCCGCATCAGTCACGGCCTCAGCAATCGAGCTACAAAACGTTAATGTGCCCTCGGCTGGCAGGTTGGTCTCGTAAAGATGGGGTAAAGACGCCCGCGCATTTTCCAAGACAGCCTCGATTTTCCGCTCCGCTTCAGGGTCGGGATCCGACACAGAAACGTCCCAGCCGTTGAGCAAAAACCGAGCCGCCCAGCCGCCCCCGATGACACCGCCACCAATAATCGCGGCCTTCATGTCGGAGCCCTTTTGGTCAGACCCAGTTTCTTTCGCACATCCTCAGGCCCCATGATCTTTGCCCCCATGCCCTCAATGATCCCGACTGCCCGCGACACCAGCGCCTCATTGGTCGCCAACTCACCCTTGCCGAGCCACAGATTATCCTCCAACCCGACCCGCACATTGCCGCCCGCCAAAACCGAGGCCGCCACATAGGGCATCTCGTTGCGGCCCAGCGAAAAGGCCGACCAGGTCCAGTCATCGGGCACATTATTAACCATGGCCATAAACGTGTTGAGATCATCGGGCGCACCCCACGGCACCCCCATGCAAAGCTGCACCAAAGCCGGAGCCTCCAGCACCCCGTCGGCCACCAGCTTTTTGGCCAGCCACAGATGTCCAGTGTCAAACGCCTCGATCTCCGGCTTCACCCCGAGCTTGGTCATCATCGTCCCCATGGCTTCCAACATGCCCGGTGTATTTGTCATGACGTAATCGGCTTCGGCAAAATTCATCGTCCCGCAATCAAGCGTACAAATCTCGGGAAGACACTCGGCCACATGGGCCACGCGCTCCTCAGCGGAGGCCATGTCGGTTCCATCGCCCAGAGGCAGCGGTTTGTCGGGCCGCCCAAACACCATGTCCCCGCCCATGCCAGCGGTCAGGTTCAGCACACAATCCACATCAGAGGCGCGAATGCGATCGGTCACTTCACGATAAAGCGCAACATCACGACGCGGGGCGCCCGTGTCAGGGTCGCGCACATGGCAATGCACAATCGCCGCGCCTGCCCGCGCGGCCGCAATCGCGCTCTCGGCAATTTCTTTGGGACTGCGGGGCACATGGGGACTGCGATCCTGCGTGGCACCGGAACCGGTCACGGCGCAGGTGATAAAAACCTCATTGTTCATCTCAAGGGGCATCGGTTTCTCCCGTCATTTTTGAGAGAGACTAGCCCCATTCCCACGCCCGACTAAACCCAAAACGACCGATCCGGTTCAAATACGGTTAATGCGGGTCTAACGCTTTGGGAAAACCGCCACAAACGTCGTGCCCTGATCAGCGCCATCGCTGACAACTTGGATCGTACCGCCATGACGGCTCATAATTTTTCGCGCAATCGCCAGCCCCATTCCGCTGCCCTCAAGCTGATCACGTGATCTTAGAGTGGTCATCGCCTCGAAAATCTTATCTTGGTACTTTTTGGCAATGCCCGTGCCATTGTCATGAAAGGTCAATGCCACTCCGGTCTTTTCCTGGCGGCTTGAAATGTGAAGTTTTCTGCCACCGTGAGTGATTGCATTGGACAATAGAACCGAAAGCAGCATAGCGACGTCCTTGCCCGCGCCGACCACTTGAGAGACCTTAAAGTCTCGCTCCATCTCAAAGCCGTCCGGTAGGGGCTCTTCCAACAGGAGTTGATCCAAAACCAAAGCAAGATCGACGATCTCATCGGCGCGTTCGCGCCCCGCTCGTGAGAACTTCAACAGGTCCAGCAGCATTCTGTCCAGTCTCCCGGACTGATTGGTCAGACTATGCACATGATCACGAATAGAGGCCGGAACCTCGCCGTATTCTTTTTGCAAGTCCTCTTCGATCCATTGGGGAATGAGCAACAGGGCCCGAATCGAAGCACGCAAATCATGGGAGATATGGTAGATGACGCGATCCAACTCGCTTTCCAAATCCGCTTGAGAACTTTCCGAGCCTTGGTCGGAATGGTTCATTTGAGCACCTTGGTCCCTTTCAAATTCCACCATTCGCGTAACATTTTACTAACTTTAAGGTTGAATACAAAAAGATCAATGCACGTCAATTGACATTCTTCAATAAGTTAGGAAAATTATCCCCCACCACCGACCAATGACGCTTCCCCACCGAAGGTGACCAAATTGCCAGTCGAGCCGACCCAAGAACGCAGCTACAAAGAAGTACAATTTCTGATTGTTGACGATGACAGTGTCAGCGTCATGTCCATTGAACGGGCCATTAAGAAACTGCGGCTGGTTAATCCTGTCCGAACTGCCAGCAACGGCAAAGAAGCGCTCGACATTCTGCGGGGCGCCAATGGAGAAGTTAAGATTGAAGCACCTTTTGTGATCGTGCTCGATCTCGATATGCCGGTTATGAACGGTATCGAATTCCTCGATGAGGTACGCGGCGATCC
>CAZXRG010000093.1:10367-12230 GCA_964642935.1 uncultured Rhodobacterales bacterium
GCATCAATGTCCGATTGTGACACGATACCGGTCGCATCCGTGATCGAGGTCGACCAATCGTTTACGTACATCAGGCCCACATCGGTCGATAAACCCCATCCCGCTCCGAAATGGCCATCATATCCAAAGGACACAACCGGAGCGATGCTGTTGGCCGGAGCCGCTTTGGTGGCAAGATCAACGCCCACATAGGTGTTGGCCCCCACATCGAGAGACCCCGTGGCCCGTCCCTCAACATTCAAATTGGTTTTAAACAAACCGCCTGAGACACGAAACGAGCCAGCAGCCGGATAGTAGTCCGCCATAACACCAACCCCGCCAAGCGAGCCGGACACGTCATAGTCGATCCCGTCCACAGTGCTGGAAAAACTGCGACTGCCAAAGCCAACTGGCACGCGCACCGAGGATTTCGGCCCTGTTTTCAAAGTGGGCTCCACATAGATCCCCATGGTGCCCACACCAACCCCAACCGAAACCGGCTGACTGGTACTGCGCGTGACCTGCCCCGTACAGGCACTCATGCCAAGAACAAGAAACAGACCTAAAACGAGGCGGATGGCGAACATAGACGAGGCTCCAATATGATGCGCTTCCCCTTTAAGCCAACTTGGTCAATGAACCCTTAACAACACCCAAAGCGCTCAAAACCAGCCGCGCCGCTCACCTTTACCTGATTGGCGTTTTTCTGAGCCAAACCGCTCCCAAAGCGGGGTGTCATCGCCTAGAATTGCAAACCAATCCCAACAAGCGCCTGCGTTCTCCACCGCATTAAAATAGAGAAAGTGCATATCAAATCCGCGCCACTTTAAAGCCCGCAGACGGTTCACGCCAAACGACCGCCCCAAATGCGCCGACACGCAAACGGCACCTCCATCGGATGGATCAAACCCACAAAACCCCAAAGGATCCCGCCCGGCAGAGACATCAATCCAACGCCCCTCAGACCGGCCAAGATCAGTGAGTTTCGCGCGTAAATCCACAGCCTCCGCCTGAAAACTGACCAGAGGAACCGACTGGCCGACCGTCAATAGTGTTGCAGTTTCAGGGGCTTGATCAAACAGACGAACAGCCAACGCTCCGCCAATTGAATGGCCGACACACACGATCTCATCAGCGTTTACAGAGCGGAAACGGTCCTGAAACGATGCAATAATCGCCTCAAACTCAGGATCATCGCGCAGAGCCATCCGCCGGGTCGCCCATGCGATATTTAGGGCGTAATAGACCCCGAACATGCTATCGAACCGATGGAGGAGCCAAAATGCGAGTACCCCCAGCACGGCCACCATGATAACCGCAAACCCACCGAAAAAGGCCGCTACAAGAAGCGCAAAGATAAACACAATCATCGGCAAAAACGCCCAAAGGGTCAGCAATCCCATCATATGGTCTGCGCGTCTGATCTTCCCGAACAGACCTTGACGAAAAGCCTCAGCCCCAAGTCCGAGCATGGAGCCCATTCCAACCCAGAAGGGCTGCTCAAACCGGGGTCTGATCACTGGGGTCCAATCCATAAAGTGAAAATCCGTTTCCACCTTCCCGGAACGAATCGACCAACTTGCCCCGTTAAGATCTCCGACAGAGAGATCTCCGCCATGACGCGTCACATAAGCCCGCGCCTCGCGTTTTTGCCAAAGATTGAAGTAGCGGGGGCCACGGCGATCAAATCCGTGGAAGTAGAAAACAGCCCGACGATATGTGCCATCGCTCATCGCGGGACACTCAGTTGAAAAGAGGTTGATCTGAACACTTGAAATCCTCGACAGAGCAGGTCATATAGGCGGCCAAAGCGGGCGTTGTGTAATGGTAAGACCTCAGCCTTCCAAGCTGATGACGCGGGTTCGATTCCCGCCGCCCGCTCCA
>CAZXRG010000094.1:0-12104 GCA_964642935.1 uncultured Rhodobacterales bacterium
AGAATTGAACTCCCGACCTCTCCCTTACCAAGGGAGTGCTCTACCTCTGAGCTACGGCAGCACGCTTGAAGTTGCAGGTTTCTAACCAATCTGTGGGTCAAAGCAAGCCTATTCTTTCGGCTTGTTCACTGCATCTTCTGGACCCTAACGGCGATCCTGATATAGAAGGGCGCATAATGAGCGCTGATATGTCAAAAACTCCAAAGCCGTCTGATCGAACACAGGCTGCAAAAGCCAAGAAAGCGGATGCTTTGAAGGCCGCTTTGCGGGAGAATTTGCACAAACGTAAAGCACAGGCTCGGGCTAAAAAACCCGGCAATGAGGCAAAATAGACGACCCGACTTAAGAGGTCAGACAAGGGCAAGAACATGGATTCTATTCTGGTTAAAGGCAATGGAGCGCTGAACGGGAGTATCCCGATTTCTGGTGCGAAGAACACCTGTCTCAAGCTGATGACAGCGGCTCTTTTGAGTGATGAGCCTGTGACTTTGACCAATGTGCCGCGTCTTTCGGACATTAAGACCTTGGGTACCCTTCTGGAATCTTTGGGCTGTGAGGTCGCACTTTTGCAGGGCGGTCGGGTCATGGCCTTGAGTGCGGGTGAGATCACCAATCGCAAGGCGGATTACGAGATTGTGCGCAAGCTCAGAGCCTCGTTCAACGTGCTTGGGCCCCTTGTGGCGCGGGAAGGGGAGGCGACAGTGTCTCTGCCCGGTGGCTGTGCCATTGGGGCGCGCAAGGTGGACCTTCACTTGATGGCCTTGGAGAAGCTCGGGGCGAAGCTGGAGCTGAATGAGGGTTATGTTCATGCATCCGCTCCAAACGGGCTAAAGGGCGCGGTTATCGAGTTTCCCTTTGTAACTGTTGGCGGCACGGAGAACGCTCTCACAGCGGCAACTCTGGCTAAGGGCACGACGGTTATCAAGAATGCAGCGCGTGAGCCTGATACAGTTGATCTGGCAAAATGTTTGACCGCCATGGGGGCGAAAATCTCCGGTGCTGGGACGTCCGAGATCACCATTGAAGGTGTTGAGCGGTTGCATGGGGCCACCCATGAGGTGATTGCGGATCGGATTGAGTTAGGCACATTTATGTGTGCGCCTGCCATTGCAGGTGGTGAGGTCGAGTTGATCGGTGGGCGACGTGATTTACTAAGTGCCTTTTGCGACAAGCTGGAGGCCACGGGCATTCAGATCGAGGATACCAAGGCCGGTTTGAAGGTGACAAACACCAATGGTCGCGCGAGTGCAGTGGATGTGGAAACGGCTCCGTTTCCGGGGTTTGCCACGGACTTGCAGGCTCAGATGATGGCGCATCTTTGCACGGCTTCCGGCGTAAGTGTTTTGAATGAAACGATTTTTGAGAACCGGTTTATGCATGCGCCCGAACTTATTCGCATGGGAGCTGACATTGATGTTCAGGGCGGGCTGGCCACTGTGACGGGTGTTGAGAAGCTCAAAGGGGCTCCGGTTATGGCTACGGACCTTCGGGCCTCGGTCTCTTTGATATTGGCCGGGCTTGCGGCTGAGGGGGAGACTTTGGTGAGCCGTGTTTATCACTTGGATCGTGGATATGAGCGGATTGAAGAGAAGTTGAGCGCGGTTGGGGCTTCCATCGAGCGCGTGAAGGAATAAGCCATGGACGACGCCAGATTTGAGGACGGGGCGGTTGAGACGCCCATGCGCCTAAAGGCTGAAGCGCCCGATGATCTGGTCGTTATTTCCTCGCTTGTTCAGGATGCGGTGGCGCAGACGTCGGACATGAGCTGGCTCTCCAAAAAGCGGCGATTTGCTTTGCTGCTCAATCGGTTTCGCTGGGAAGATGCGGAGGCGGCCAAACGGACCTCTCGACCCTTTGAACGGGTGCAATCCATGCTCACAATCGAGAGTGTCTTGAGTGTAAAAGGGCAGGGTGTTGATCCCAAAGATAAGAGTATGGCATTGGATTTATTGAATATTTCCTTTGAGCCGAGCGAGGATGGCGCGGGACGTATCTCGCTTGTGTTTGCGGGCGACGGTGCCATTGCTTTGGATGTGGAATGTTTGGATGTGTCCCTTCAAGACATGTCACGGCCCTATGAGGCGCGGTCCCAGCGGGTTCCAAGCCATCCTGAGGATATGTGAGCGATGCCTGTTTTTCTTGATACCTCTGCGGCGGATTTCGAAGCGGATTTTGCTGCGTTTTTAGGGCAGAAGCGGGATGTGGATGCTCAGGTTGATCTGGATGTCTCGGCCATTTTGGAGCGAGTTCGCCTTCAAGGGGACGGGGCTGTCATCGAGCTGACGTCCAAGTTTGATCGGCTGAATTTGACCCCTGAGACTTTGGCGTTTTCCAAGGCCGAGATTGACGCGGCGGTGGCAAAAGTACCCGCAGCGGAACGCGAGGCTCTGGAGTTGGCAGCGGATCGGATCAGGGCTTATCACGAGCGCCAATTGCCCGAAGATGCTTGGTGGACGGACCCTACCGGAGCGCAGTTGGGCTGGCGCTGGACGCCTGTTGAGGCGGCTGGGCTTTATGTGCCCGGTGGGTTGGCCAGCTATCCGTCTTCCGTGTTGATGAATGCCATTCCGGCCGCTGTTGCGGGGGTGGAGAATTTGGTGATTTGTGCGCCCACGCCTGATGGGGCGGTGAACCCTTTGGTGTTGCTGGCCGCGCGTTTGTCGGGGATCGAAACGGTCTATCGTATTGGTGGGGCACAGGCTATTGGGGCTTTGGCCTATGGCACTGAAACCATTGGAAAAGTGGACAAGATCACGGGGCCTGGCAATGCTTGGGTGGCGGCTGCGAAGCGGCAGGTGTTCGGGCGTGTTGGCATTGATATGATTGCTGGCCCTTCGGAGATTTTGGTGATTGCCGACAAGGACAATGACCCCGATTGGATCGCCGTTGATCTCTTGTCCCAAGCGGAACATGACGAGAGTGCGCAGTCTATTCTGGTGACTGATGACGCTGATTTCGGGCGCTCAGTTGTAGCTGCGGTTGATACGCGGTTGGAGACTCTTGAGCGTCGGGCCATCGCGTCTAAAAGCTGGGAAGACTATGGCGCGGTCATTGTTGTGTCCGATTTGGACGATGCAATTTCGATTTCTGACAGAATCGCTCCGGAACACTTGGAGATTTGTACGGCAGATTCTGAGGGTGTTGCGCAGAAAATTCGCCATGCGGGCGCTATTTTTATCGGCGCTTGGACACCGGAGGCGATTGGGGATTATGTGGGGGGGCCAAATCATGTGCTTCCGACCTCGCGCTCTGCAAGGTTTTCTTCAGGATTATCTGTTCTGGATTTCATGAAACGCACGACTTTGGCTAAAATGACGCCCTCTGCTTTGGCCAAAATTGGCCCTTCTGCGGAAGTTCTGGCGAAATCTGAAAGCTTGGAGGCGCATGGGCTGTCGGTTCGTGCGAGACTGGATAAACTTAACGAAAGCAGCTGATTATGAGTGATACGGACCGGCTGATTGCGATTAATCTGGATGATAGCGGGCTGCCTGCGCCCACTCCGGAGGTGGAGCAGGAGCGGCGTGTTGCGCTGTTTGATCTGCTTGAGGAAAACACCTTCTCCGTGGCGCGGGACGGTGTGGCCGCTGGCCCCTATACCCTTGATTTATCTATAGAAGATGGACGTTTGGTCATGGCAGTGTCGGCCGATGATCCGGTGGTGTCACACCATCTTTCCCTGTCCCCATTTGCGCAAGTGATTAAGGATTATTTCCAGATTTGCGCCAGTTATTTTGATGCGGTCAAACGGCTGCCGCCCGCGCAGATCGAGGCGATTGATATGGGCAGGCGGGGCATTCACAATGAGGGTGCCGCTTTGCTGAGCGAGCGGTTAGAGGGAAAATTTATCATTGATAATCAAACCTCTAGACGGCTTTTCACCCTGATCTGCGTCCTTCATTTTAAAGGCTGAGGGGGGTGGCTGATCCCACCTCTGTGTTGTTTTGCTGTGATCATAACGCGGTGCGTTCCCCTATGGCTGAGGGGATCATGAAAAAGCTATATGGAACAAGGATTTACATCCAATCTGCCGGGGTCAGAAGCGAGCTGGAGGTGGACGGGTTTGTGGTCTCTGTCTGCGAAGAGATTGGCGTGGAACTGGTACGCCACCGTGTGCGCTCTTTTGCGGATATGGAGGAATGGGGAGATGACATCTCCGCCTATGATCTGGTGGTTGCGCTTAGTCCGGCGGCACAGCGCCAAGCCCTTGAATATACAAGACATAATTCGCTTGAGGTGGAGTATTGGCCGATCATGGATCCCACGGGTTTGGGGGAGACACGGGAGGCGAAACTGACCTCTTACAGGGCTACGCGGGACCAGATAATGCAGCGGATCAAGGTTAGGTTTGGGTGAGTCGTTAACCAAATCCGAAACGCTCGAATTTGGCGTATGATTCATACGTGACTCGCATATGATTCCCGTATGACGGTTTGGGCGATTTCGCCGGTTAATGAGGCGTACGGTGGTCTTATCACCATTTGGCGGAACCGGCATTTCGCGAGCACAAAAACTGCGCTAGGCTCCATCCATTCTGAGGTGAGGGGCATGTGATGACATCGACTATTTTGACGCTTAATGCGGGGTCGTCCTCGATCAAATTTTCGATTTATGGCGGTGGCGGTGAGCCCCGTGAACTGGCGCGGGGGCAGGTGGAGAACCTTGGGCCGACGGCGCGGTTGATCATGCAAGAGGCCGGGCACGAGAAGATCGAAGTGGAGCTAGGGGCCTCGACCCATCAAAGCGCGCTTCGCCAGATTTTCATCCACTGCGAGGATCTCCTTGATGACGAGCCTGTTGGGGGAGTGGGTCATCGGATCACCCATGGCGGGATTGATTTTGTGGAGCCCACGGAGTTGACAGGGGATGTGATTGAGAAACTGGAAGCTTTGGCGCCTTTGGCCCCGCTGCATCAGCCTCATAATCTGAAAGGGGTTGAGGCCGCGCGGGAGGCGTTTCCGGATGCTGTGCAGATCGGCTGTTTTGATACTGGCTTTCATCGCGGGCATCCTTGGGTGAATGACACCTTTGGGCTGCCGCGCAAATACTATGACAAGGGTGTGCGGCGGTACGGGTTTCATGGGCTGTCCTATCAGTACATCACCTCGGAATTGGTGCGCACCGAGCCCAAGCTGGCGGATGGTCGGGTGGTTGTGGCCCATCTTGGCAATGGGGCTTCCATGTGTGCCATTCGCGATGAGCATTCTGTGGCCTCGACCATGGGGTTTTCGGCTCTGGATGGTCTGCCCATGGGGACGCGATGTGGGCAGCTTGATCCTGGTGTGATGCTCTATCTGATGGAGGCGGAAGGCATGAGTGCCTCGGAGATATCCCATATGCTCTATCGCGAAAGCGGGCTGAAGGGGTTGTCGGGGATGTCCAACGATATGCGCGCACTTCAGGCGTCCGATGCGCCGGAGGCCAAGCAGGCGATTGAGTATTACGTCTTTCGCATCAGGCGGGAGATTGGGGCCATGGCGGCGGTTCTGGGCGGTATTGACGGGTTGGTGTTTTGCGGAGGCATCGGGGAGAACTCTGGCCTGATCCGCTCCAAAGTGTGTGACGGGATGGAGTGGTTGGGGATTGACCTTGATGAGGCTTTGAACGGCGAGAATGCGCGTGATGTGGGTGTGGGGGATGTTCGGGTCATGGTGATCCCGACGGATGAGGAGCGGGTCATTGCGCGGGCGGTGGTGGGTGAACTGAAACCAATTTGATCACGCGGGGTCCCCGCGCGTACAGCAAAGCTGAAAAGCTTGGCTGTGTGTGATGAGACGCACGGGAACTGAGCACGTCGATCGCCATGCTCTCAGTCACAGAATGCCTGCATTATCTCTCATGATCAAAGAAATTGGTGGTGAATTTTCCCATCAAACCGACGTAATGACGTCATTCCTTGATGGTTTTACATCATTTAGCTAGGCCGGATACCTTACCTTAAGGAGATGTATCAGGGTAAGTTGTCCGCCACAAAAACATCGATTCCAATGGAGCCTTTTTCGAATTTATAGGGTGCCCGATTGGGCATTAATCGGGTCAGAAGATTGCTGATTGTGGCGTGCGCGATTTTATCGGGGTCTTGGTTGATGAGCGCGTCAATCTCTCCTGATTGCAGCCCGCGTCTGGTGATTGATGTGACGTCATGGGCGATGAAGATCGGGCGGGGGCGGTTGGGGTATTCCCTCAGGCCCGCCAAGACGCCGCCCACGCCTCCGGTGACCAGATAGAGGCCGACCAGATCGTCGTGGTGTTCCATGAGTTCGCTGACGCATTCCAGATTGTATCGATCCAAGGATTTGGTTTCATAGACCGGGAGGACGGTGATGTTTCGAAAGTCCTGTGAGAGCACGTTTCGGAATGCGAAAAACCGCTCCGAGTGGTCGCGGACTTTCATGGAGCCTGTGATGACGGCGACTTTACCGGAGGCTCCGTTCAAGAACTTGCCCATCAGGCGGCCTGCGGTGCGTCCGGCGGCGTTATTGTCGATGCCCACAAAGGTGGCGCGATGGGCGGCGGGCACGTCCGAGACCATGGTCACAACGGGTGTGCCTGCAAGAACGGTGCGATCAATGGCGTCTCTGACCTCGACCGTGTCCATGGCAAATAGGCCGAGACCGCCTTGGCCCTCCGCGCTTATTTGATCGAGATGTTCTACGATGATTGTGGGGTCCATGACGATCTCACGGAATTCGACGTTGATGTCCACATCCTCGACCGTCTCAGCGGCTAGGGTCAGGGCGGTTTTCATGTTGTCGATGAACCCGCCCCCGCCAATGGGGATGATGAAGGACATGTTGATTTGCGGGCGCATTTGGTGGTTCAAAAGGGCGACATTTTCCCCGAACCCAAGGTCTTGAACGGCATCGTTGATGCGTGCCAAAGCCGCACGGCTGACGCTGCCGCGCCCATTAACGGCGCGATCTACGGTGGCTGTGCTCACGCCTGCGCGTTCGGCCACGTCCTTTATGGTTACTTTTGGCATTGGATCGTTTTGCCCGCACCCTTTGATTCCTCCCAAATCATTGGGCAAATCGGCTGGTTTGGCTAGTATTTAAAGTGGCTTGGGTGTCGGGTGGAGCACTTTGAGCGGTCTCTGCCACCTGATTTCGTGCTATTGGGTTGCTTTTCCCTCTGATTGCCCCCATTTAACCGTCGCGGGGGTCATGAGGCTCTCTGCGTGGACTTAATTTGGAGAGAACATGGCCAAGGAAGAAATGCTCGAATTCCCCGGTGTCGTGAAGGAGCTCCTCCCGAATGCGACATTTCGGGTAGAGCTCGAGAACGGCCATACGATTATCGCCCATACGGCTGGCAAGATGCGCAAAAACCGCATTCGTGTGCTGGCAGGGGACAAGGTTCAGGTGGAAATGACACCTTATGACCTGTCCAAGGGGCGGATCAACTACCGCTACAAGTAACCGCCCCTTAGGGGTGGAGGATGTGTGGGTAACGTCGAGGCCGGGTGGGCTTCGGCGGGTTTTGTCGTGCGTGGAGTGGTTGTGATAACCAAGCTCCCAGAAAAAACTTGCATTGAATAGGTGTTCTCGGTGATGTTGCTGGCGGGTCGGCGATGGCGTCGTCAGCATGAACATGCAAACCCGTTTCCCATTCCTGAACGCCGGGATTTTTCTTTGCTGCTGCGCAGTCGAGGAAGGTCACCTTCTTCGCGCTGTGGGGTTGCGCGTTATGAAGGAGCCATAAATGGATCGTCCAGAATTTTATCGTTTCCATCAGGGTGAAAAGACCCTCCCCTTTAAGCCTCAAGAGTATGAAAATCGCCTGACGCGCTTGCGGGCAGACATGGAAGCACGCGGGGTTGATGCCTGTGTTTTCACCTCGATGCACAATGTCGCCTATTATTCCGGCTTTCTCTATTGTGCGTTTGGGCGGCCTTATGCCTTGGTTGTCACCCAATCTGAGGATGTGACCATCAGTGCAGGGATTGATGCGGCCCAGCCTTGGCGACGCAGTCATGGCGATAACATCACCTACACGGATTGGCAGCGAGATAACTATTGGCGGGCGGTCCTATCTGTGACTGGCGCGGGCAAAACCATCGGATATGAGGCGGATCACTTAACTCTTGCGCAATGTGACTTGATGGATCGCTATCTGTCGCCCAACGAGAAAGTAGATGTGGCCCCGATGACAATGCGTCAGAGGATGCACAAGTCAGCCGCCGAGATTGCGCTGATCCGCTCGTGTGCCGAAGTTGCGGATGTTGGTGGCTATGCGGTGAAAGATGCAATCAGGATCGGCACGCGTGAGATCGACGTTGCCATGGCGGGGCGTGATGCGATGGAGCTTGAGATCGCAAAGCGTTTTCCCGATGCTGAATACCGCGATACATGGGTTTGGTTCCAATCGGGGATCAACACGGATGGCGCACATAATCCTGTGACCGGGCGTGCGCTAGAGCGGGGCGATATCCTGAGCCTCAATACGTTTCCGATGATCAGCGCCTATTATACCGCACTTGAACGCACCTTATTTGTGGGAGAGGTAGACCCTGCCAGTTTGAAAATTTGGGAGGCCAATGTTGCTGCCCATGAATTTGGTATGAGTCTGTTAAAGCCGGGTGCTAGCTGTGCCGAGGTGACCGAGCAGATCAATTCCTTTTTGGGCGCGCGTGATCTGCTGCAATATCGCACGTTTGGTTATGGCCATTCTTTTGGCGTGCTGTCCCATTACTATGGTCGCGAGGCGGGTTTAGAGCTGCGCGAAGATATAGACACGGTGCTAACGCCGGGCATGGTTATCTCGATGGAGCCCATGCTGACGGTTCCGGAAGGGACACCCGGTTCCGGGGGATATCGTGAGCATGACATCTTGGTCATTACCGAAGATGGACATGAAAACATCACTGGCTTTCCCTATGGGCCGGAATTCAACGTTGTAGGCTAACGCGGAAGTCGGTTTCGTTCCTCAATCTCGCGTCCAATTGTAAGCTAACAGTTTTTTACAATGGGCGCGCATAGAACGGGAATGCTCAAGGGTGTGTGATAGCCCAAAGCCTTTGTTCGAGGTCCTCAAAGGCGCCGTTTAGGGCGGCGTCGTTGAAGTTGAGCGAGATTGCCATGCCGTCGTCGAGCATCAGGAAATAGGCGCCAAAGGCGGCGTCGATGTTTTTGTCGCTCCATTTCCAAGCGCCTGCGTGCCAGATCAGGGTGCCCTTGTCGGTTTTGCGAAACATTACGCCGGGTCCATAATAGCGGTTTTTGCCCATATGGACTTTTGGCTCGAAGCTGGTGGGTGTTTTGCCCAAGATCAGCCCGTCTTGGAAGTTGGCGTTGAGAAAGATCAGGTAGTCCTTCGCGGAGATTTCCCAGCCCCCAAAAGAGGACATGACGGCCCAGTCGGTGGAAAGGCGAGCGTTGGTGATGCCCAAGGGCTCTAGCACTGTTTTTTTGCAGTAGGCCTCGTAGGTCTCTCCGGTGAGGTCCTCGATGACCAGTCCTAGGGCCAGATAGTTGGCGTTGGAGTAATGGTGGTTGGAGCGGCCCGGATTGGAGCCGAGGCGTTCGAGCGCGATCATGCGCATTTGCAGCTCTTTTTGCGCCTCTGTGAAGGTTTTGAAGGTTTTGTAGCGTCTTTCGAATTTCGATTGGATGCCACTGTCCTGAGAGATCAATTGGCCGACGGTGACTGCGAACAAGCGGCGATCTTTGGCGCGGTGTTTGGAGAAGAAGCTGGGCATGGCCTCGCTGAGGCGCAATTTGTGCGATTTGCCTGCGTCGTTGAGCGCGTTGAGGGCGCAAATGCCTGTGATGGCTTTGGAGAGGCTGGCGATGGGGGCGGGATCGTCCGGGGCGCGGTTGATGCCTTGTTCGGCGATGGGCTTTCCTTGGTAGGAGATGGCAATGGCCCCTTCGGAAATCGCGTTTTGCGTCATCCACGCGCTAAAGCCTTCCACCAGCGCCTGGGCGGTTTGGCGGGTCTGATTGGACTGGGCATTTGCCAATTGGGCGCTCAGAAGCGCGGTAATCAGGATCAGAAAGGGGCGCATATGGGGTCCGTTGTGAGGTTTTCTTTAGTTAAATGGGATTAAATCGACTGGCAAGCAGGGGGGCAAATTTGGAAGCAGCGACTTGACCTTAAGGGGCGATTGACGCATGTGGCCTTCATGTCATTAAGCAAACCTAGATTGATTTTGGGCTCCGGTTCTCCGCGCCGACTTGAGCTGCTCGCGCAGTTGGGGGTGACCCCTGACGATATTCGTCCGCCGGATATTGACGAGACGCCTCTGAAGGGCGAATTGCCGCGGCCTTATTGCATTCGCATGGCCTTTGAGAAGGTGCAGGCGATCAAGGCGGATAGTGCGGATGTTGTGCTGTCAGCGGATACCACCGTGGCGGTGGGGCGTCGGATTTTGGGCAAGCCTGAGGACGGGGCGCAGGCGGCGGAGTTTCTGGGGTTATTGTCCGGGCGCAGGCATCGCGTTGTGACGGCCATGGCGGTGCGTTTGGGCGATGAGATTTGGCAAAGAGATGTGGTGACGGCTGTTAAGATGAAACGGCTCTCGGAGGGTGAAATCGCGGCCTATGTGCGCTCGGGGGAGTGGGACGGGAAGGCGGGTGGTTACACCATTCAGGGCTTTGGTGGCGCGTTTATTCCGTGGATACAGGGCTCCCATTCTGCCGTGATGGGCTTGCCAGTGGCGGAGACTTTCGCTCTTTTGAATGTGGCCGGATACCCAGTGGATTTTGCGCAATGACAGCGACTATTTTGATTGACCGGACCGAGCATGGGTCTGCGGCGGCTTTATGGGCGGATGGGAAGCTGCAGGATTTGTTGATTGATCCCCCCGAGGATGATCTGACGCCGCGTCCCGGTGCCATTTATCGCGGGATTGTGGAAAAGCCGATCAAGGGCATTTTGGGCTCCATGATCCGCTTGCCTGATGGGCAGCAGGGGTTTTTGCGCGAAACCAAGGGGCTGGCCCCCGGTCAGCGTATCCTGTGTCAGGTGAATACCTTTGCGGAGGCTGGCAAGTCCGCGCCTGTGGTGCGTCGGTTGCTGTTCAAGAGCCGCTTTGGGATTGTGACGCCTGAGGCTCCGGGCCTCAATATTGCCCGCTCCATTCGCGACGATGATATGCGCGACAGTTTGGGTGTGGTTGCCCGTGAGGCCATGGAGGGGTGTGATTTCGGGCTCATTGTGCGCTCGTCCGCGGCCAGTGCCGATGAGGCGGTGGTCTTTGAGGATATCTCGGCTATGCGCTCTTTGGCTGAGCAGGTTCTGGCGGATGACGGGCAGGAGGCGGCATTGTTGGTTGATGCGCCAAGTGCCGAGGAATTGGCGTGGCGCGATTGGGATCCGTCTGCGGATGTGATTGCCGAGGAGGGCGCGTTTGAGCGGTTTGATGTCTGGGGGGCCATTGAGGCGCTTCGTTTTTCTAAGGCTTCCATGGGGTCGGGATGGATGTCGGTTGATAGCACGCCTGCTTTGGTGGCTGTTGATGTGAATACGGGCGGGGATTTCTCTCCGGCGGCGACTTTGAAGGCCAATCGGGATGCGGTGCGGGAATTGCCGCGCCAGTTGCGATTGCGCGGCTTGGGCGGTCAGATTGTGGTAGATTTTGCGCCTATGTCCAAACGGGATCGGCGCGATATCGAGACGATGTTGAAGGCCGCGTTTCGGGCGGATGCCGTTGAGACCTCCCTTGCCGGATGGTCGAATTTGGGCTTATTTGAGTTGCAACGAAAACGGGAGCGTCGTCCCCTTTTGGAGTGTCTTGGATGAGCTGTCCGATCTGCGATAAAAAACCGGATGTGAAGTATAAGCCGTTTTGTTCCAAACGCTGTGCGGATGTGGATTTGGGCAAATGGCTCAATGAAAGCTACCGTATTCCGGTGGAGGAGCATGAGGAGTCGGATACCTCCAGCGACGGTTTTGATACGGAGACGCGGCACTAAAGCTGCGGGTCCTTGGACTTGGGTGTGGTATAACTGTCTTTTGCCCCAAGTGCTCTGGTAAATCTGTGATTTTTGGTCTGGACAGAGGCCAGCGGACGTCCTAGAACCGCGCGACCTAAGGCAGAGCGCCTTACCCGTGCCCGGGTAGCTCAGGGGTAGAGCAGCGGATTGAAAATCCGCGTGTCGGTGGTT
>CAZXRG010000095.1:0-7392 GCA_964642935.1 uncultured Rhodobacterales bacterium
GGGGGTGCCCCCAAGGTGCACGGGGGGTGCCGGTCCTGAATTTGAGGGTTAACGTCGCTCCCAAGAACTCACGCGCCGCAATCGAACATCACATTTGCTTCACGTCGCTGTATGCAGACGGGGCCGGTTGATTTTGCATGGGCCAAAAGCCAACCCGCGCAAAAGGGCGCATAATGGAAGCAGATTTCGTCATAATTGGCTCCGGCTCATCCGGCTCAGCCCTAGCTAACCGCTTGACTGAAAACGGAAAATACTCCGTTTTGGTATTGGAGTATGGCGGGAGCGACATAGGCCCGCTCATCCAGATGCCCGCCGCCTTATCCTACCCCATGAACATGAAACAATACGATTGGGGCTATCGCACCGAGCCCGAACCCCATCTCGGCGGCCGCCAGTTGGCCTGTCCCCGTGGAAAGGTAATCGGAGGATCATCCTCCATAAACGGAATGGTCTACGTCCGCGGCCACCCCCGCGACTACGATCACTGGGCCGAAAGCGGCGCGGATGGTTGGTCTTACGCCGACGTGCTCCCTTACTTTAAGCGCATGGAGAATTGGTCCGATGGAGGTCATGGTGGAGACCCTGACTGGCGCGGCAAAAACGGCCCGCTCCATGTGTCTCGAGGTCCCCGTAAAAACCCGCTCTTTAAGGCTTTTGTAGAGGCTGGCGCGCAAGCAGGATACGAGCTGACCGACGATTATAACGGTCAAAAGCAAGAGGGCTTTGGCCCCATGGAAGCGACCATTTACAAGGGTCGCCGCTGGTCGACAGCCAACGCTTATCTACGTCCTGCCATGAAGCGCGAGAACCTTGAATTGATCCGGTGTTTTGCACGGAAGATCGTAGTTGAGGATGGCAAAGCAACTGGCGTCGAAATCGAACGCTCCGGTAAGATCGAGACCGTCAAAGCAAAGCGCGAGGTGATCCTGTCAGCTTCCTCCATAAACTCTCCGCAATTGTTGATGCTCTCGGGCATTGGGCCAGCTGAACATTTGGCCGAGCACAATATCCCGTTGGTCGCCGATCGTCCCGGCGTGGGAGCGAACCTGCAAGACCATCTAGAACTATATATCCAGCAGGCCTGCATCCAACCGATCACATTGTACAAACATTGGAACTTGATCGGCAAAGGCATGTCAGGGCTGGAGTGGTTGATGTTCAAGCTCGGATTGGGCGCTTCAAACCAGTTTGAATCCGCCGCATTTGTGCGCTCAAGGGCTGGAGTGGATTACCCGGATATCCAGTTTCATTTCCTGCCCATGGCCATCCGCTATGACGGTCAGGCCGCCTCCGAGGGCCATGGGTTTCAAGCGCATGTGGGTCCAATGCGCTCGGCCTCGCGTGGGTCGGTTACGCTGAAAAGCAACGATCCAAAAGAGGCTCCGAAGATCCAGTTCAACTATATGTCGGACCCCCAGGATTGGGAGGACTTTAGAACCTGCATCCGCATCACCCGCGAGATTTTCGGCCAAGCAGCTTTCGATCCTTATCGTGGTAAAGAAATCCAACCTGGGCAGGAGCTGAAATCTGACGAAGATTTGGACGCCTTCATCAAAGAAGAAGCCGAAAGCGCCTATCACCCCTGCGGCACCTGCAAGATGGGCCGTCGCGACGATCCCATGGCAGTCGTGGACGGGCAGGGGGCTGTGATCGGCGTGGAAGGGCTTCGTGTTGTGGACAGTTCAATCTTTCCAAGGATCACAAATGGCAATCTCAATGCGCCTTCAATTATGGTGGGGGAAAAGATGGCCGATCACATTCTAGGCCTTGATCCGCTGCCGCGGGACAATGCGGAGCCTTGGATAAATCCGAATTGGGCGAATTCTGATCGGTGAAAGGGTGCTTTGCGGCTTGCAAGAGGCGCTTGGGGTTGCTATTTCGGCGCTCAGATTGGTTCTAGGGGTATAGCTCAGTTGGTAGAGCGGCGGTCTCCAAAACCGTAGGTCGAGGGTTCAAGTCCTTCTGCCCCTGCCAGTCTTCTCACTCAGATTTAGGCGTTTAATCGGACACGACACCGACGTTTTCGTTGGGACCTCCCAAATTCTTAACAAAGGTTAATGCCGCGCCGAAAATTGGGCCAAGCCTATGTTTACGCTGATTTTTCCAATTCGACTCAACTAGTTGAGTAGCACCGTAGATCGGCAAAACCCAAACCCCACGCAATGATAGAATCGAGACTTGGTGTGTTGGTCAGATCGGTCAGCCGCCCATCAGAGCGACAGGGGACAGATGTGGGACGGCTCCATCCATAAGCGGCGCGTCCTATGCTCCCAACGGCTCAACCGGACTCAAAAGTTAACTCCGCTGCGCCCCGCAAAATTGCCGTATGATTTGCATATGATTTCCGCGTGAAACGTATATGACGCTTTCGACCCATCTTGAGAGGTTAACGGAGCGGGCGCTTATTCACTCCGCATTCGGGAAAAACAGCTGCTTTCCGCCGCGCGTGTAATCAGCGATCTCTTTCTGACCATCACTCAAGAGCCAATCGATGAAACGCGTCGCCTCGGCCTCTTTCACTTTCGGACAATGCGAGGGGTTCACCAATATCACCCCGTACTGATTGAAAAGTGCCGGATCGCCTTCATAAGACACCTCGTGATCCCGCCCGTTTTGAAACGCCAGCCAAGTGGCGCGGTCCGACATCACATAAGCGTTCATCTCAACGGCAATGTTTAGGGTCGCGCCCATTCCCGAACCGGTTTCGCGATACCAAGATCCACTGGCTTGGGTCGGATCAAGGCCAGCGCTGTTCCAGAGGGAGATTTCCTTTTTATGCGTACCGCTTTCATCGCCCCGAGATGCAAAGAGCGCTTGTTCCACGGCGATGCGCGAAAACGCCTCCTCAGCCGTTTCAGCAATCTTGACCTCAGCCGGATCATCAGGCGGGCCGATCAAAACGAAGTCGTTGTACATCACATCAAACCGCTCGACCCCGTAGCCTTGTGCTACAAATTCTTCTTCGGCAGGTTTTGCATGGACCAACAAGACGTCGCCGTCGCAATTGGCGGCATTCTTGATGGCCTGTCCAGTACCCACAGCAACCACGCGCACCTCGATGCCTGATTGCGCGGTGAAACTTGGCAGGATCGCGTCATAAAGACCCGAGTTCTGCGTCGAGGTGGTGGACTGTAGGATGATATAGGGCGCATCGGCGACGGCCGGTGCCGCGAGGGCCAGAAAGCCGCCCGTTAGGTATTTGAGTATCACAGCAATATGTGTCCCTTGAGGTAACTCCGCCCTTCTTCCGAGGCGGGGGCGTCAAAGAATTGGGAGGCTTGCGAGTGTTCTGTCACGCGGCCCCGGTGCACAAACAGGATGTCATCGGCCAGTCGTTCTGCCTGACCACGATCATGGGTGACCAGCACGATTTTGGTGCCCCCTGAGGCGGCTATGCGGGTGAGGCGTTCGATTGCGGCAGTGGAGTTGGGATCAAGACTGGCGGTTGGCTCGTCCAAAAGCAGAAGCTTGGGGCGGGCGGCCAATGCGCGGGCCATGGCGAGGCGTTGTTTTTCCCCACCTGAAAGAGCCTTTGCGGGTGTTTCCGCCAAATGGGTCAGATCGGCCATGACCAACAGTTCGGCGATCCTGCCCACCCGTTGGGATTTGGCCACCCCGTAGATTTTCATGGCATGATCCAGATTGGCCTTCACGGAGCGGCGCAACACCACGGGTGTTTGAAAGACGAGGGCCAGCCGCTCGGAAATACTCGGCACAATGGAAAGCGTGCCGCTATCGGCCAGTATCAGCCCTGAGATCAGCCTTAGGATCAGGCTTTTCCCTGCGCCATTGGGGCCAAGGATCGTCGTCACGCCTGTTTGGGCGATGGAGAAATCAAGGCCCGTTAAAAGCGTGCGCCCCGCCCGGTTGAGGGTGATGTTCTCGGCCTTGATGATAACGTCCGCAAGGGCCGGATCATCGCTTTGGCGGAAGGGGAGGATGTTGGAGGTTTTGTCAGGCATGGGCGGCCTTATAGTGGTTGCCGCTCAGCGCCATTAGCCCCGCGTTGATCACAATCGAGATAATCAGCAAAACGATGCCAAGGGCCAGTGCCAGCGCCAGAGCGCCTTTGGAGGTTTCAAGCGCAATAGCTGTAGTCATCACGCGGGTGAGGTGGTTGATGTTGCCCCCAACGATCATGACCGCACCTACTTCCGCGAAAGCGCGCCCAAAACCGGCAAGGGCTGCGGTCATCAGCGAGGCCCGCGCATCCCACAGCAGTGTGGAGATGGTTTGCAGACGCGAAGCGCCCATGACGTTCAAAAGGTCCTCATATTCGACGTTCAAATCCTCGACCACTTGCGCGGTCAAAGCGGCCACAATGGGGGTGATCAGGATGACCTGAGCGATGATCATCGCCGTGGGCGTGTAAAGCAGGTTCAGCACCGCTAGTGGCCCCGATTGGGAGAGCATCAGATAGACCAGCAGTCCGACCACAACGGGGGGCAGCCCCATGGTGGCGTTGATCAGGATCCGCAAGACGCGGCGTCCCGGGAAGCGGCCCACGGCGAGGATTGCGCCAAGTGGCATGCCGATGATGCAGGAGATGAACACCGCCAAGCTTGTGACCTTCAAGGACAGCAGCACAATTTCGGCCAGATCACCATCAAGGGATGTGATCAGGGCGAAGGCCGCTTGAAATGAGGTCCAGATGTCTTGCACGCAGGCTCGATTCTCGTTGGGTTTTGCGAGGATATGTCCGCTTGGGGGTTTTGGTCCAGTGCAAACCTTTTGGGGGCTTTCACTTTTTCGGATTGCTCATGGTGTCGGGCTAGCGGTTCTTCCGGCGAAAGGAGGCGATCAGGGTGGTGAGGATGAACAGGATTGCACAAAGCGTGACGATGGTCGGGCCTGTTTGTGTGTCCAGTTGGAGCGAGCCTGCCAGTCCTCCCAGTCCTGCCACAAGGGCTGTGAGGGTGGCCATAACCACCATGCGCTCCGGGCTGCCCGAGAGGTTGCGCGCGGTGGCCGCTGGTATGATCAGGAAGGCGGAAATCAGGAGAGCGCCGACCACTTGGATGGATACGGCGATGACAATGGCGATTGCCAGATTGAGCACCAATTGTTCGCGTCTGGGGTCCACGCCGCTGGCATACGCAAGGTCTTGGTTGGTGGTGGCAATCAGCAGTTTGGTCCAGCGCGAGGCCAGCAGCAGATTGATCAGGCCAGCCCCTCCCAAGATGACGATCAGGTCGGTTTTGGAGACGGTCAGGATGTCTCCAAACAGGTAGACGTCAAGGTCAAGGCGCACGTTTGGAATGAAGGAGATGGACACAAGGCCAAGGGCGAGGGAGGAATGGGCGATGACACCTAGCAGGGTGTCGTTGGAGCGGGTGGCGCTTGAGAGGGAGGCGACAAGGGTGGCTGTGAGCAGGGCGATGAGGAGCACGCCTGCGAAGATCGAGATTTGGAAGGCCAGTGCGAGGGCGACGCCGAGGATGGCGGCATGGGCGGTGGCATCCCCGAAGTAGGCCATGCGCCGCCAGACCACGAAACAGCCCAATGGGCCTGCGGCAAAGGCCACGCCAATGGCGGCGATGGCGGCGCGGATCAGGAAGTCATCGAGCATGGGGCAGGGGTCTTTGGCGGGGTGTGTTGATCCCGCCGGTCTGGATCGGCGTCATGTGTCAATGCTCGTGATTATGGTGGTGGTCGTGTTCGTGGCGGTAGAGCGCGAGGGTGCCTTTTGTCCCGTCTCCGAACAGTTCTTGGTACTCGGGGGCGGCGGTCACGATCTCCGGTGTGCCTTGGCAACAGACGTGGCCGTTGAGGCAGATCACGCGGTCCGAGGCGCTCATAACCACGTGAAGATCATGGGAGACCATGAGGATGGCGCAGCCGAGCTCGGTGCGGACAGAGGCGATGAGAGCGTAGAAATCGGCGATGCCCGGTTGGTCGAGGCCGCTTGTGGGCTCATCGAGGATCAGGAGTTGGGGCTTGCGCATGAGGGCGCGTGCGAGGAGGACGCGTTGGAGTTGGCCTCCTGACAGGGCGGTGATCTGGCGGGTGCCGAGACCCTCTAGGCCGACGCGTGCCAAAGCGGATTTGGTGGCCTCGCCCGTGCGGGCGCGGGGCAGGTTCAAAAAACGGTTCACATTCAGCGGCATGGTCGCGTCGATGTTCAGGCTTTGGGGCACATAGCCGATGGTTGTGCCGGGCTGACAGGTGATCGAGCCCTTATGGGGGGCAATCGCGCCAATGAGCGCCTTCATCAAGGTCGACTTCCCCGAACCATTGGGGCCGACCACAGTGACAATCTCGCCGTCATCAATGGAGAGATTGATATTCTCAAGGATCAGCTTTTGACCCTGCTTGATTGTGAGGTTCTCAGCAGTAATCCGGCTCACGGGGCAGGCGATCCCACCTGACAGGACGGGCAAAGACCTTCCGCTTCAATGAGCTTGCTGCTGATTTGGAAGCCGAGTGCGTTGGCAGCGCGATCAATCGCCGTGTCGTCCTGCCCCATATCCGCCTCGGCCACGGAGTTGCAGGAGTTGCAGATCATAAAGACCGGCGTGTGCGTGTCTTCAGGATGCCCGCAGGCAATGAAGGCGTTGAGCTTTTGCAGCTTATGGGCAAACCCGTAGGACACCAGAAAGTCGAGCGCGCGGTAGGCCACAGGGGGCTGGGCGTTTCTGTTCTCGTCCCGCAATCGATCGAGAATGTCATAAGCGCCCATGGCTCGATGTTCTTCGAGCAATATTTCCAGCACCCGTTTCCGGATCGGCGTGAGGCGCAAGGATTGCGCGCGACACGCCTCTTCGACCTGCTCAAGCGTGCCTCTGATACAGCTTGAGTGGTTATGGGGTTCGAATGCCAGAGTTTTGGGGTCGCTCATGTATCTCCCTTCAGACAGGACGCAAACGCATCCGCCACTGCTTTTATGAACGTGGGATAGAATGACGGACCGGCTGGAATGTCAAACCCCAAGGGATCAACTGTGGTTGCCGTAAGGTTAGATCCTTCCGCGACAGTTCTGATCAGATCAGGCGACATGACCGCATCAGAGGCCAGACAGCTCACTTGGCTTTCGCGGGCCAGTTCCTTCATTTCGACCAATCGCTTTGGTCCGGGCTTTTGGGCATCGCTCAAAGCAATGGAGCCGACCATGGAGAGCGAGAACTGACGCTCGAAATACTGGTAGGTGTCGTGGCTAGCGAAATAGGTGGTTGTGTCCAATGCGCTCATTTGCACTCTAATCTCGTCAGATACGGCACTGATGCGATCCTTGGCGAGGCTCGCATTTTGCGCATAAGTCGCTGCGTTCTCTGGATCGAGCTTGGAGAGTTCGGCGGCAATCTGATCAAGCCAGATCTGGGCAATTTCAGGGTCGAGCCATGCATGCGGGTCTTCGCCGTGTTCGTCATGGGCGTGGCCATGCTCGTCTTTGTG
>CAZXRG010000095.1:7492-11915 GCA_964642935.1 uncultured Rhodobacterales bacterium
TCATGCGCACCGGTTCTGAATTCCAAAGTCTTGTCTTCTACCTCGTGGAGCAAAGAGATTTTGGTTGCCCCTTTGGCCAGACTATTCAAGCTTTTCGACAGCCAAGGGGTCAGCTCAGGGCCAATCCAGAAGATCAAATCGGCCTCTGCCACCGCGCGTGCTTCAGACGGGCGTAGGGAATAGGAATGCGGGTCCACACCGGGTTTAAGCAATAATGTGGGGCTTTCCACACCTTCCATCACGCTGGCAACCAGCCCGTGGATTGGAGCGATGTCTGCGACAACGGAAGGGGCCTCGGCAAAAGCAGGTTTCGCAAGTGCCGAGATTAGAAGGAGAGGTAGGAGACGCATATTTGAAGTGACCTTTTGAATTTTTCGACTCACTAATTGATACAATATAACAATACAAGGCTTTCATTTCGCCCCATTCCAAACGGCCTCCCCTGAATTTTCGCAAAATTCACTGTAATTTCCGTGATTTGACCACATTTGGGTCCAATCCCCGCCCCACCACCGTGGGACATATGACCTGTCGAAAGTCGGGTTCGTCCACCGGTTCGACAGCTGTCTCCCTGACGGCACATTCAGACGGACGGATTGTGTGAGCCCTGTTTGGGATTGCTATACCGGTGTGGGGAGTGGTGCCTCCATATTGATGAAAGCGCCTTAAGGGCTCACAAAGTTAGCGACATCCTCAGTTTCGTACTGTGGGTGTCGTTTTCTTTTTGGGGGGCCGTTTGGGGTCGTTCAGTCCGGTATCAGTCGAGAAATTCCCAAGTGTCCGCGCCGTCAAACAGGCGCTTGGGAATGTCCTTGGTCTCTATGGGGTCCGCAAGTCGCGTATTAACCGCCATTACCTCGCCACTGTCTTTGGTGGGCGCCCAATGAGTTGTTGCGCCACAGGTTGTGCAGGAATGAAACGAGAGCTCGTTAAGGTCTGCGCGGACGTAGGCGAGCGTGGGGCCCGTCAGGGTCACGTCACTGACGGGCGCATGGGCCCAAAGCGTGCCCAGTTTCCGGCAGATCGAGCAATTGCAATCCACCAGTCGGGCCGGTTTGTTTTTCAAGGTCCAAGAGACTGCACCGCAGTGACATGTGCCTTTCATCTCGGTCTCCTTGTTAGGGTTTGGGCAGAGGATAATAGGCGCGCTGATCCGGTACAAGCGCTGCAAATAACTTGGATGGGAAGGTGAAGCTAAGGGGATAAGGAAGGCTCCAAACGCTGTCGAAAAGACTACGACATGACAGCGTTTGGGTGGTTCAAAAAGCGCCGGGGGATGGCGCTATTTGATTATAATTAGAGAAGGAAATATGCAGTCTCTACCGGATCGGGTCCAAGAAGGTACGGATCGACACTGTCCTGTGGAAGCGTGGCCTCTTCCGGGGGCGTTTCGTCCACGGTTTCGTCAACTTCAGGCTGGATTTGAGGCAAGTTGAACAAGCCCCCATCTGTCTGAGCGTCTTCCGCCTCAGGAGCAGCATCGATGTTGAAGACAAATTCTTCCTCGACGTCGACCGCAGGCTCCGGAGTTTCGACGGCTTTCTTGTTCGTGATGGCCTCCTTTTTGGCAGACCATTTGGCGAAATTCTTATGGTTGGTTTTCATAACACACACTCTTACTCGTTAATCATAAACGTTAAAAAGCGCTCGAAGCCTACAATCGCTTCAAGGCGCGGTGATATCCTTTCGTTAAGAAATCGACGAAATTGCGGCAAACGTGACCGCGACATGGCCCATTTGTTGAAAAACAGGTCAAGTCGGCACATTTAGGCCGCATTTACTACGAGGTGGTTCTGTAAAACTGGCTGCTTTTTCGGTTAAGCGCCTGTTTTATTAACCCTCATATTTACTCATCAGCATTGAGCCGTTTGTGCCGCCAAATCCGAAGGAGTTGGTCATCACCGTATCAAGGCCCGCGTTATCCACGCGTTTTGTGGCGATCTCAGTGGCGTTTAGGGCCGGGTCGAGGGTTTCCACGTTGATGGATGGTGTGATGAAATCGTTTTGCAGCATCAACAGGCAATAGATGGCTTCTTGTGCGCCTGTGGCCCCTTGGCTGTGGCCGGTCATGGATTTGGTCGAGCTGATCGGGGGCGTGCTACCCTCGCCAAAGACGCGGCGGACGGCTTCCACCTCTCCCACGTCTCCCACGGGTGTGGAGGTGCCATGGGCGTTGATGTAGCTGACGTGGCGTCCTTCGGGCAGGGTGGCTGTGGCCAGTCGCATGGCCCGCTCTCCGCCTTCACCTGAGGGGGCGACCATGTCGTGGCCGTCCGAGGAGGCTCCGTAGCCGGTGACTTCTGCGTAGATTTTCGCGCCGCGTGCTTTGGCGTGCTCGAGTTCTTCAAGCACCAGCATTCCGCCGCCCCCGCCGATCACAAAGCCGTCGCGGTTGGCGTCAAATGCGCGGGAGGCGCGTTCGGGTGTGTCGTTGTACTTGGAGGACATAGCACCCATGGCGTCGAAGAGACAGGAGAGGGTCCAGGCCTCTTCCTCGCCGCCCCCTGCAAAGATCACGTCCTGTTTGCCGAACTGGATTTGCTCAACCGCGTTGCCGATGCAATGGAGCGATGTGGAGCAGGCGGATGTGATCGAGTAGTTGAGACCTTTGATCTTGAACGGCGTGGCAAGGCACGCGGAGACCGTGGAGGACATGCAGCGGGTGACCATGAAGGGGCCCATGCGTTTGGGCGCGCCTTTTTCGATGACCGTTTGGTGGGCCATGAGCATATCGCGGGTGGAAGCGCCACCGGAGCCGGCAATCAGGCCGGTGCGCGGGTTGGAGACATCGCTTTCTTCCAGTCCGCTGTCTTTGATGGCTTGATCCATGGCGAGATATGCATAGGCCGCCCCGTCTCCCATGAAGCGAAGCTGGCGTTTGTCGATATGATCACTGAGCGTGATGTCAGGGGAGCCGTGCACTTGGGAGCGAAAGCCGCGCTCGGCATATTCTGGGGCAAAGGTGATGCCTGATTTGCCTGCTTTAAGGGAGGCTGTGACCTCATCAGCGGAGTTGCCGATAGACGAGATAATGCCAAGGCCAGTGATGACAACGCGACGCATGGGGGGAATCCTTCGTTCAAATGTTCTTTGGTCAGCTTTCTGAAAGAGCGACCTTCATATCTGTGACTTGATAAATAACTTCGCCATCCGCTTCGACAATACCATTGGCCACACCCATTGTGAGGCGACGGGTTTGCAAAGCTTTTGTGAAGTTCACGCGGTAGGTGAGCATTTTGCGATCAGGGCGGACCATGCCGGTGAGTTTTACCTCGCCCACGCCAAGTGCGTAGCCGCGACCCTGCCAGCCGCGATGGCCCAAGTTGAAGCCGGTCAATTGCCAAAGACCATCAAGGCCAAGACAGCCGGGCATGATCGGGTTGCCCGGAAAATGGCAGTCAAAGAACCAAAGGTCGGGCTTGATATCAAACTCTGCAACCACATGGCCCTTGCCGTGCTCGCCACCATCCTCGGAGATCTCGGTGATCCGGTCCATCATCAACATGGGGGGCATTGGAAGCTGGGCGTTGCCCGCGCCAAAGAGCTCTCCTTGGGCGCATTTGATCAGATCGTCATAGGCGTAGCTGGTTGGTGTGTCGGCCATGTAAGTGGTCTCGTCTTTATTTCAGTTTATTTCACGCGGTTGCCCCGTCCTATCATCCCTATTGCAAATTGCGCAATAGCTCGGCGGACTTATGAGGCGGGCTTGTGCCTAAGGATTTCGTGAGGTCTGGGCGGCTTGCGACCATCTGCGTGATCTTAGCGGCGTTAACTAAATGTTAACGTAAAACTTGCACCGCTTTCGATCCTGCCCGATAAGACTTCCAGATTTTCTGATTCTTTTCTGAGTCTTAGCACGGGATGCAGCAATGCTGTTCAAAGTTCTCTCTTGGATCTGTGTGACCTTCGCGGCGGTATTTTTCTATTCCGTGGCGACCGGAGAAGACGTGTCCGCGACGCTTTTGAGCGATTTGTCCCAAAGCACGGATGTTGCCGGATATTGAGAGAAACCCGCTCAATCCAACAAGATGTGACACATTGGCAATTGTTGCGCGACGCTCTGGAAATTTAACTCTTACATCGTTAGTCTGCCTTATATCGGAATTATTCCTAGTGATCTGGACAGTATGACAGCCCAACAGCCTGAGATATCTGCGGAGAAACGTGCCAGAAAATGGTTGGAGCGGGCCTTTTTGCGTCCCACCCGCCAACGTCTGGCCCTTGCAGAGCTGTTGATCGGTGACGGTCGCAATCGCCATGTGACGGCGGAAACGCTTTATGATGCGGCACTTTCGTGTGAAGAGGGCGTCTCTTTAGCGACGGTTTACAACACTTTACGCGCCTTTTGTGATGCGGGCCTTATGACCGAGATCACCATTGGCGGGAATAAATCCTACTTTGACACGCGCACGGATGATCACCC
>CAZXRG010000096.1:0-1234 GCA_964642935.1 uncultured Rhodobacterales bacterium
AAGCGGTCTGCGCGGTAGGGGGTGATGTCGGTGTTGGTGTTTACATCCATGGCCAGATCGGCGGCCATTTTGCCCAGTCGCGGGCCCATGGTTAGGCCGATGTGTTGGGAGCCAAAAGCGTAGATCACGTTGGGGGCTTTTCTCGCGCGGCTCAGGACCGGAAGGCTGTCGGAGGTTGAGGGGCGGTGGCCCAGCCATTTCTCTTCCACGCTCCATGTGAGGTTTGGATAGACCCGTTTGATGTTGTCGCGCAAAAGGTTTGTGGGGGCTTCGCTCATGGGGGCGTTTAGTCCGCCGAACTCGACGGTTCCGGCGAGGCGCAGGCCCTCGTCCATGGGGGTGACCGCGAATTTTGCATCAGCGATCATGTAGGGGTTGGATGGTTTGAAGTTGGGGTCTTTTAGGAACAGGTGATAGCCCCGTTCGCTTTCAAGGTTGATTTTGTCGCCCAAGGGCTCGGTCAGGGTTTTGGACCAAGCGCCTGTGGCTATAACGATCCTGTCGGCTTTATGCTCGGTTCCGTCTTTGAGGGTGACGCCCTCGTTGGTGATCTTTGCGACCTCGCCGCTTTGGAAGGTTCCGCCGTTGTTGGTGAAGTGGCGGGCGAGCGCTTGCACGTAACCTGAGGGGGAGCCGATCCAGCCGTGGTCGGGGAAGACTGCGCCGAATTGATAGGCCTCGCTGAGGTTGGGGTCGCGCGCGTGGAGTTCTGCGGCGTCGATTTCGTTGATCTCAAACCCGTGTTCGCGGCGCAGAGACATTCCGAGGTGGTCGGCCTCATAGGCGGCGCGATCTTTGTAGATGTAGGTGTAATCGCCCGTGTGGATGAATTGCTCGGCCTTAGTGCCTTTGGCGAGGGCCAAATGTTGGTCTACGCTGTCGCTGGTGAGCGGTTCGAGCGCTTTTACGATGGGTTTGAGGCGATCGAGGCGTCCGTTTTTCAGGAACGGGATGATCCACGGGAGGAGCCGTGGCAGGTAGCTCCATTTCATGAACAGGGGCGAGGTTGGATCAAGCAGCATTTTCGGGGCTTTGGCAGCAAGGCCCGGTACGGAGACGGGCACGATGGCACAGCGGGCGAGCAGGCCTGCGTTGCCATAGGAGGTTTGGGCCGGATCGCCTGGGTTGATGCGGTCAATGAGGGTGACTGATGCGCCCGCGCGGCGGAGCCATTCGGCGGTGGAGACGCCTGTGATGCCCGCGCCTATGACGATGACCGAGCGGCTCATGGCCC
>CAZXRG010000096.1:1334-11734 GCA_964642935.1 uncultured Rhodobacterales bacterium
TCACGTGGGATTGGTTGGTGATTGTGACATCAAAAACGCCGCTGCGCCCCGATTGGGCCACTTCACTGGCGGTTGCGGTGAGGACGTCGGATTTATGGGCGGGGGCCAGATAGGTGATTGATCCTGCTTGGGCCACGGCGCGTTCGTTGTAGCTGTTGATGGCCATGGCAAATGCGGTGCCTGCCAGCATGTAGATGACGCCGCCGTGGGCGGTTCCATGGCCGTTGCAATGCTCAGGTTTGATGATCATGGAGACGGTGGCGGTGCCGGGGCCAACGGCGCCCAGTTCCATGCCTGCCCAGCTAGAGGCGGTGTCGCTGTCCCACATGATTTGCGTGGCGCGTTTGGCGATCTCTTCGGGGGTCATTCAGGTGCACGCTGCATCATAGGCGGCGACCAGATCGCGGGCTTTTTGGGAGATATCGCTGGGGCTGGTGCCGGGTTTGTAAAGGGCGGAGCCGATGCCGAAACCTGTTGCGCCTGCTTTTATCAGCTCGGCGAAATTGGCGGGGCCGACGCCACCTACCATGTAGATTTCTGTGGATTTGGGGAGCACGTCGCGGATGGCTTTTAGGCCAGCGGCGCCCAGCAGGAAGGAGGGGAAGATTTTAAGGCCGTCGGCACCTGCGTCTAGGGCAGCGAAACATTCGGTGGGGGTCATGACACCGGGGTAGCTGGCCAGATTGGCGGCTTTACTGGCTTTGATGACCTCTGTGTTGGTATTCGGGGAGACGATGAGTTTTCCGCCTGCGTCTGCCACGCCTTTCACGTCATCCACGCTTAGAACGGTTCCCGCACCGATCAGGGCTTGATCGCCGCAAGCATCGGCCATGGCTTTGATGCTTTTGAGAGGCTCGGGCGAGTTCAGGGGGACTTCGATGCGATCAATGCCAGCCTCGATCAGGGCTTTGGTCACGGGGACCGCTTCATCGGGTTTGATACCGCGCAAAATGGCGATCAGGTTACGGCTCATGTGCGGTCTTTCATGTGGTTGTAGGCGGCTGAGAGGCCTGCAAGGGTCATCTCTTGGGCCACGCCTAAGGTGGGTCGGGCCCCTTGGGCGGTGAGGGCGTCCATGTAAATCTGGCTTAAGGTTTCTGCCCCGATCACGGCGATGTCCTGGCCTAGCCAATAGGAGCGAGCGGCTGCCAGTTCGATGCCGATAAGCGCGCCGGACAGGCGGGCGCGGGCGGTGGCGGGGGACATCTCGCCAAGGAGCGATGTGGCGCGCAGCGAAAACAGGCGGGCGGAGACATGTTGGGGTTTGGAAATGGCGTCCGACAGGCTGTCTTCAAAGGCCGCGTTGTCCCAGCCGTCTGCTCCGATTGTATGCTTGAGGACGGAGTTTTGGGAGAGAAGCGCGAACAGCTCTCCGGTCATGAAGGTGACAAAGCCGACAATTTCGCCTGCACTGATGCGGACCCATTTGGTGTGGGTGCCCGGCAGGCAGAGGATACCGTCGAACTCGGGGTTGTGCGACAGGAATCCCGCGATTTGGGTTTCTTCGCCGCGCATGACATCGGGGGGGGATGGTTGGGCTATGCCTGAGACGATGGAGACGCTGATGCGTGGGTCGATTGCGGGGGCTTGGATCATTGCGCTGTTGATGGGCTCGCAAGGAGCGTTTCGATAGGGGGCCTCGATCCAGCCTTGGCGGGCGCCGACCATTCCGCAGGCGACCACAGGGGTGATCTCATCGGTGTTGAGCCATGGGGAGATGATCTCCAGAAGCGCAGGTTCAAAGCCTGAGGCGCTTAACCCGCTCATGCCTTTGTCCGATTGTCCACGGGCCAGAACTTCCCCCGCGTGGGTCATGGCGAAAGCACGCAGGCGCGAGGTGCCCCAGTCTACGGCAATCCAGTCGGTTTTGGTCATGGCATTCATATCGCGGGTCTATCCGGTAAAAGCAGTACCGCCGTCAATGACCATAGCTTGGCCGGTCATCATACGGCTTGTTTTGGAGGCTAAAAAGAGGGTGGCATCAACGATGTCCTGCTCGACCAGATGCTCTTTGAGGCATTGTTTTTCGAGGTGGGATTTGAGGGCGTCCTCGGTCGCCCATTCGCTCATCTGGCGGTCTGTGAGCACCCAGCCTGGCAGGATCGCGTTAACACGGATTTTATGGGGGCCGAATTCGCGGGCTAGGCCCCGGGTTAGACCGATAATGCCCGACTTGGACGCGGCATAAGAGTGATAGCCGTCTTGGGCGAGCATGTAGCTGATGGAGGAGAAGTTGATGATCGAGCCACCGCCCTCTTTGATCATGGCAGGGGTGACCGCTTGGGCGGTGAAGAAATGGGGCGAAAGGTTCACGGCGATCATATCGGCCCATTCCTCGGGGGTGAAACCTTCCGTGGTGTGACGTTTGTCATAGGCGGCGTTGTTGACCAGCGTGGTGATTGTGCCGTTGGTCTTAGCGGCTTGATCGATGGCGCTTTGGAGCGCCTTTGTGTCGGTGACATCGCATTGGATGAAGAGCGGGCGGGTCTCGTGGACTTTCTCCATGAGATCGCAAAATCCGGTGGCGTCGGAACGTTGGACAAAGGCCACTTTGGCCCCTTGTTTGATGAACCCTTCAGTGAGGGCCGCGCCGATGCCAGAGCCTCCGCCAGTGATGAAGACGGAGGTGTTTTTGAGGTCGTGAAAGGTGGCGTAGGTCATAGGCGTTCTCCAAGAACCGTCCAGATGGTGTCAGGGAATGCGTTGGGCAGTTGTAGGCCGTTTTGCATGAGTGCGGTGCCTGAAAGGGTGATGCTCTCTCCGGCGATCAGCGGGTTTTTAGCACCTCGGTTCATCACTTCAACGACTTCGGCCGCGTTATCGAGCGTGATCTTATAGCGGGCCTTTGGATCAAGTCCGGTGAGGTGAAGCGGTCGGGCCAGTTGTTGGCGAGAGGGCTGCATTTGGGCGGCATATAGGATGAAGGTCTTCCCGTCTTCAGCGACATGCATTTCGGGGATGACCTCGGGGTCCGCGCTGTCGAGGCGGTAGAGCTTGCCCGTGTGCAGGAGGGCGCGACGCTCTTTGAACAGGGCGATGGCTTGGGTGATTTGGGCGGCTTCATGGTCGGTCAACTCGCGCAGGTCCATCTCGATGCCCATGGCGCGGGAGCCTGCTACAGCGGTGCGAAAGGGCATGGGGAATTGGCGCCCTGATGTGTGGCAAATACGCGGGCCGATGTGGGAGCCTGTGATTTCCGGGGGGAAGATATAAGAGGCCCCGCGTTGGATTTTCCAGCGCTCGGCCGCGTCATTGCTGTCGGAGGTCCAGAACCGTTGGGTGCGCTCAAGGATGCCAAAATCGATGCGGCCACCGCCCGAAGAGCAGGTCTCGATCTCCACATGGGGGTGTTTGGCGCGGATGCCTTCGAGCAGTTTGTAAAGGGCGAGCGTTTGGGGTTGGGAGGCATGGGGGAGCACGCGGTTGTGGTCCCATTTGATGTACTCGATGTCGGGATACTCAGTGAGGATCGCGGAGATGGATTTGAACAGGTACTCGGTGACTTCTGGAAGCGAGATGTCGAGGACCAGTTGGTTGCGCCCTTTAGGTTGGTCGGGTTCGCCCAAGATCCAGCCGGGATGGGCTTTGAAAAGATCGCTTTCTGGGTTAATCATTTCCGGTTCGAACCAGATGCCGAAACTCATGCCTTTGGCCTGCACATGGTCGATGAAAGGTTGCAGGCCGTCGGGCCATTTGGCTGTGTCGACGGTCCAATCGCCGAGGCTTGTGGTGTCGTCGTTTCGTTTTCCAAACCAGCCGTCGTCCAGCACAAAGCGTTCCGCGCCCAGTTCGGCGGCGCGTGTCGCGAGTTCCATCAGGTCGGTCGGATCGTGATCGAAATAGACCGCCTCCCAGCAATTGTAATGGACCGGGCGGGGGCGGTTTGGATCGGCGTAATCCATCTGATTGCGCACATGGGCGTGGAAGGATTGGCTGACACCGTTCATGCCCTCGCCTGAGCGGGTGGCAAAGAGGGTCGGGGTTTTGAACGGGGCGTCTTCGGGGGAGAGTGTTCCTGTCGCGCCCAGTTGGATTTGGCGACGGCCTGTGGGGAGTTCCTCGGCGATTAGCTTATGGCCACCCGACCAGCCCAAATGCAGGCCAAAGGCTTCGCCGGAGGTTTCCGTGGTGCCGCGACAGGGCAGGATCAGGCTTGGGGCGCGTTCATGGCTGGTGCGACCACCCGGAGCGGTGGTGGTGTGTGCGCCTTGGGCCCAATTGATGCGGTTCAGTGTGAACTCGCCGCACCATCGGCCCGTGAATGTGATGAACTCGTCGGCCAGTTGGGGGCCGGGAAGGACCGGGGCGGAGAGCCAATGGACGTTGATGTCCGCGTCGGTTTGAAGCTCGCCGCAAAGTTTGATGACATCGGTTTTGGGGTCGGCCTCAGCGTTCAGGATGTAGGTGAGGTCGTGGGTTTTGTCCTGAAACTCAAGGCGGAGGTGGTTGGGATCACCCGTTTCGATCTGGTGGTCAAATAGGAGCCCTGGGCGGATGTGCTCGCCGGAGTGATCGGTGAGGATCATTCCGGGATTGCCGGGGAAACCTGCAGTCTCTTCAGGGCAAATCGAAACTGCGGCCACGGTGTCCAACATCCCGCCGGTTGGGGCGATTGCGGTGCAAGCAACAAGATCCCCAAGGTCTTCGTTTTTGTTCAGCGGCGCGGACCAATAGGTGATCTCTGCCAAGCCGCCGTCTCGGCTGGTGAAGATCATGGTCTGTGCGGGCGTGTCCAAACGCCAGTTTTGCATCACTTGACGGCTCCCATTGTGAGGCCTGCGATGAAGTGTTTTTGCATCAAGAAGAACATGGCCACGGGTGGGATTGCAGCCATGAGCGAGGCGGCGGAGACCAGATGCCAGCGGCTCACGAACTGGCCATTGAGGGCTTGGATGCCTGCGGTGATCGGCTTTGCGGCCTCTCCTTGGGTGAGCACGGTGGCCCAGAAATAGTCGTTCCACACGAAGGTGAAGATGAGCACGGCCAGTGCGGCGATGGCCGGGCGCACCAGCGGGAGGACCAGATACCAGAAGATGCGGAACTCGCCGACGCCCTCGATGCGCGCACTCTCGATGAGATCAAAGGGCAGGGCCTTGATGAAGTTGCGCATGAAGAGCGTGCAAAATCCCGTTTGGAAGGCGGCGTGGAAGAGCACGATGCCGGTGACGGTGTTATAGAGGCCCGTGTCGACGGAGAATTGGCGCACGGGGACCATGAGGATTTGATAGGGGACGAAGTTTCCCGCCACAAAGATGAAGAAGAGCGGGAGGGCCGCGCGGAACTTGTAGATCGCCAGTGCGTAGCCTGCGAGGCAGGCGAGACTGACCGAGAGGATCACGGTGGGGATGGTGATTTTGAAGGAGTTGAGCAGGTAGCGGGCGGCCTCGGACTCTTGGAAGACGGCCACATAATTGGCGACCATTTCAAAGCTGGAGGGCCAGCCAAAGACGTTGCCTGAATTGATGTCGGTGGCGGGGCGGATCGAGGTCATAAAGATCGCGATAAGCGGGAGAAGCCAGATGAACAGGGCGATGGGCAGCATGATTTTGTAGCTAGTTTGCATCCATGGCGCTGTTTTTTCGATGGGTTTGGGGAACATCTGTTAACCCTCCATCTGAGGTCTGGGGGGGAGTTCGGCCTGTTTTTTCTTGGTCAATCCGCTGCGGATTTTGTCATAAGACGCCAGCACGCGGTGGGTCAGGTCCGCGTCCGAGACCGTATCAGGCAATCTGATCCAGCTTTTGTGGAAATAGGGGGCTTTGATGCCCACGCCGGCCTCGATCAGCATTTCGGCGGTTTCAACATCAGCGCATTTCACCGCGACCCCGTCATGGCCTCCGGCCAGACAGGCGAACATTTTGTCATTGAGTTTCCAGGAGTCCAATTCCCCGCCCGTCGGGTCGGATTTTGTGGCGCCGGGCAATTGGGCGCAGATACGGTCAAGGCGGGCCATAAGGGTCATCTTAGCGGCTCCCTTTTTCGTCTTGGTACATGCGGTAGAGGAAGTAGGAGATATAGATCAGCATGATCAGGAAGAGGACTGTGGCAATGGCCGAGCCGTAGCCCATTCTAAAGCCGTATTCCGAAAGGGCGGTTTCGAACATGTAGTACGCTAGCACATTGGAAGAGCCGTAGGGGCCCCCTTGGGTCATGATCGCGATCATATCAAACGAGCGCAGAGCGCCGATGACCGTGACCACGATGGCGATGAAAGTGGCCGGTTTAAGCTGGGGCAGGATCACATAGCGCAGCATGTTCCAGCCTTTGGCGTTGTCCAGCCGTCCCGCCTCGATCTGGTCTTGGGAGACATTGTTGAGGCCTGTGAGATAGAGGATCATGCAATAGGCGATCTGGGGCCATAGGCCTGCGAAGATGATGCCGAAGGTGACAAGGTTCTCGTCGGCAAGGATGGCGGGGGGAGCGGCGCCAAAGAACTCCCAGACTTTCCCGACAATGCCGAAATTGGGGTTGTAGAACCATGTGAAGATCAGGCCGACCACCACTTGGGAGATCACGAAGGGGAAGAAGAACATGGACTTATAAAGCCGCATGCCTGTGACCGTTTGATTGAGGAAGAGGGCGACGAAGAGACCTGCGGGGACTGCGAGCATGAACAGGAGCAGCCACAGGAGGTTGTTCCAGAGTGAGGTGTAAAAGCGGTCGTCGTCGATCAGCTCGGCGTAATTGCCAAGGCCGACCCATTCGGCCTCTCCAAGTCCGTCCCATTCAAAGAAGGAAATCCAGATGGATTGGAAGATCGGGGCGATCACATAGATGGTGAAAAAGATCATCGCGGGGGCGAGGAATATCCACGGTGTGATGGCGAGGCGATTGCGGTGCATCCAGCTGGATTTACGGGCGGGCGTTGCTTGTGAGGCATCAGTGCTGGCCATCGTCCCGTCTCCCTGCAATCGGTTTTTATCTGTTGGCTGTCGCGTCTCTTTTAGGTCTGCGGTGTGCCTTGGGGGTAGAAGGGCAGGTCGCGCTGCCCTTCCACATTTTGTAGCGAAGCGCTTACTTGTAAACGCGCTCTTGAATTTTATCCAAACGCTCAAGGATCGCCATCATACGCTCTGGCTTGATCATGAACTCCTGAAAGCCTTCCATGCCTGCTTTGGCCATCTCGGCTGGTGCATCGCGGTCATAGAACTGTGCGAGACCGGCTGCATTGGACACCACGTTAAAGCCCTGCTGGATGAACTTGTCGTCCGACACAGTGGCTTTGGCGTTTGGTGGAAGCTGGCCGATTGTGGCGTTCCACTCGGTCTGGATCTCAGGCTGGGCGATAAAGGCGAGGAACTTGCGTGCGTCCTCTTTGTTTTTCGCACCTGACGGGATGAAGAAGGCATCCGCTGGAGCTTCTTCGGCCATTGGCAGGTCGGCAATCTTCGGGAACTGGAAGAAGTCGATCTGATCATATGTGAGGCCTGCGTTCTTATAGGCGTCCACAGAGAAGTTACCCATGACATACATGGCCGCTTCGCCATTGGCGAAAGGTGCCACCGCGTCCTGCCAGCTCATGGAGGCGTGGTTCTCGATGAAACCGCCCATGTCGATAAGCTGTTTCCAGTTCTCGAATGTCTGAACGATGCGCGGATCGGTGTATTTGATCTCGCCCGCGGTCAGAGCGTTGTGCACGTCATAGCCGTTTGTGCGCAGGTTGATGTAGTCAAAGACGCCAGCGGCGGTCCAAAGGAACTTGGTGCCGATGGTGAAGGGCGCGATGCCATTGTCTTTGAGGGTCTGGGAGGCGGCGATCAGATCATCCCAAGTCTTTGGCTCGGAGATGCCAAGGTCGGCGAAGATGTCAGAGCGATAGTAGATGCCCCACTGGTAGTAGGAGTAGGGAACGCCCCAGATTTCGCCATTGCGGGTCATGGTTGGCTCAACGGCTGCCATGTCCTCATTGAGGCCCTCAGCGTTCCAAAGGTCGGTGATTGGCTCAAAGAGACCTGCGTCCACAAATGGACCCATGCGGTTGCCCGGATACCAGCTTGTCACGTCAGGTGCGTCAGCGGAGAGGAAGTTGCGGATCGCCGTTTTATGGGCTTCGCGGTCGTTGATGTTCACGGTGACATTGATGTCAGGGTGGGCCGCTTTAAAGGCTTCAACGGCTGCTTCAAAACCCGCTTTTGGAGCCGGGTTCGGGTCGTCGAAATTGATCACAAGATCGCCGGCAAAAGCAGCACCGCTCATCAAAGCGGAAACTGCCAACGCCGAAAGGCCGCGTTTGGCTAGTTTAAACATGAGGTCTATTCTCCCTAGATGGTTCCATTTAATGGAAACCTGTTTTAATTATTGAAAACTATCGGAGCGATGCCTACGATTGTCAACAGGTTCCTAAAGTCAAAAACAAAAAGGAACGGGAGGGATTTCTGTGACCAAACAGCCGGCCAATAGCGACGGTACTGTCGGTAAGGCATTGGATGTGCTTGAAAAAGTCGCCTCTTTTGGCCGTCCTGTGCGCTTTATGGAGATGCTTGCGGTGTGCGATCATCCAAAGGCCACGCTCTATCGTTTGATCCAAACTCTGACGAATCAACGGCTGTTATCTTATGATGCGCGCACCCAAGAATACTCCATGGGCGTGCGTTTGGTTCAGTTTGCCCATGCGGCTTGGGCGCAATCCTCGCTGGCGCCCATTGCGCGGGATCATGTGCTGGCCTTGTCTGAGGCCACCCGTGCCACGGTGCATTTGGCCCAGCTTGATGGCGGGCAGGTGCTTTATGTGGACAAGCGCAATACCGGGCATGATGTGCAGATGTTTGCGCAGGCCGGAAAGGTCGGCCCCGCCTATTGCACGGGGGTTGGCAAGGTGATGCTGGCCTATCTGGAGGGTGAGGTGTTGGAGGGGGTTCTGGATCGCCAGACCTTTCATCGCCATACGGAAAATACTCTGACTACCAGAGAGGCTCTGATAGAAGAGTTGGTGAAGATCAAAGCGCGGGGCTATGCGTTTGATCTGGAAGAGCATGAACCCGGTATCATTTGTGTGGCCGCACCTATCCTGTCGCGCTCGGGACGGATGTTGGGGGCGATCTCTTCAACCACAACCACGGATAAGGCGGATCAAGCGGGGCTGGAACGGCTGGCCCCTCTGGTGATTACGACTGCCGAAAAGATTGCCGATGATGTGGAGGCGTGGCGGTTTCCAGATGTCTCCTCCCACCTAAGCATAGCAAAATAAGGAACACACATATGTCCGGCGTATCCCTTCAAAGCGTGATCAAGAAATACGGTGAAGTGCAGGTGATCCATGGTGTGGACCTTGTGATTGATGAGGGCGAGTTTTGTGTGTTTGTCGGGCCGTCTGGCTGCGGGAAATCGACCCTGTTGCGGATGATTGCAGGGCTTGAGGAGACCACGGGGGGGCAGATCAATATAGGTGTGCGCGATGTGACCCATGTGGACCCTGCCGAGCGGGGTGTGTCCATGGTGTTTCAAACCTACGCGCTTTATCCCCATATGACCGTGCGTGAGAACATGAGTTTTGGCCTCAAGATGAACGGAGTGCCCGCGGCCGAGATCAAGGAGAAGGTCGATACTGCGGCGGGTATTTTGAAGCTTGAAGAGTATATGGATCGCAAGCCTGCCGCTTTGTCAGGTGGGCAGCGGCAGCGGGTGGCCATTGGGCGTTCTATTGTGCGGGGGCCGGAGGTTTTCCTGTTCGATGAGCCTCTCTCCAACCTTGATGCCGAGCTGCGCGTGGAGATGCGGGTGGAGATTGCGCGGCTGCATAATGATTTTGGGGCGACTATGATTTATGTGACCCATGATCAGGTTGAGGCTATGACTTTGGCCGATAAGATTGTGGTTCTGAGGGCGGGGCATATCGAGCAGGTGGGCGCGCCTTTGGAGCTTTATGAGGACCCCGACAATAAGTTTGTTGCCGGATTTATCGGCTCGCCGGGGATGAACTTTGTGAGCGGTATTGCACGCGCTGGGCGGGTGGAGGTGCCTGCTTTGGGGGGCATGTCCATTGCCAGTTCTGTGGCGCTCCCGAGCGATGGGGAAGAGGTCACCATCGGGCTAAGGCCTCAGAATCTATCAATAAATCCAGATGGAGATGATCTGACAGTTTATATTACCGAGCAACTGGGTGGTGTTTCTTACGTCTATCTTGATGCGCCCTCGGGGGATCGGTTTGTGGTTGAGGCGCGGGGGGGCGACACCCTGAAGCCGGGGAGCAAAACGGGCGTGTCCTTTGATCCCTCCACGGCGATGTTCTTTGATGCGAGGAGCGAGGCGCGGTTGCGGTGAGGGCAAAAGGTTAACGGGCGTTTGGTGGGTAAAAACGCCGTATGATTTGCATATGATTTCCGCGTGAAACGTATATGACGCGTTTCTTATATTCCAAGAGGTTAACGCGCTCCGTGAGGCGTTAGGGCTTTATTAACTTT
>CAZXRG010000097.1:0-5449 GCA_964642935.1 uncultured Rhodobacterales bacterium
CCCACTTCCACTATGTGATGAGCCTTGGTGCGGTGTTCTGTATCTTTGCAGGCATGTATTACTGGATCGGCAAAATGTCCGGTCGCCAGTATCCTGAATGGGCCGGTAAGCTGCACTTCTGGATGATGTTCATCGGTGCCAACATCACATTCTTCCCACAGCACTTCTTGGGTCGCCAAGGCATGCCACGTCGCTACATCGACTATCCTGAGCAATTCGCGCTCTGGAACGAGATTTCAAGCTACGGTGCGTTCCTGTCCGGCTTCTCATTCGTCTTCTTCTTCGGCGTGATGTTCTACACGGTCCGCTACGGTAAGAAGATCGAGGAGAACGGATATTGGGGTGAGTATGCAGACACGCTTGAGTGGACGCTTCCAAACCCGCCACCTGCCCACACATTCGAGATCCTGCCAACTCAGGATCAGTGGGACAAAGCGCCTCATCACTAAATGAGCGCTGAGGACGACAATTTACCAAAGGCCGGGGATCACTCCTCGGCCTTTGCTGATTCTGAGGCCTTTTCCAGAAAAGACCCGCCTGATTTTTCCCTGACCATCTGGCCCAATCGCTCCATGCCGATCCACGGCTTCCAGAAGGTCATTCTCTTCACAGCCGCAATGCTGGCCCTACCGCTGCTCCCGCTTTTGGGAACGCCTATTGGCTGGGCTTTGCTGCCGTTCTTGGTGGGCACGCTCCTGCTCCTTTGGTTCTTCATCCGTTGGAACTACAAGGACGGAACCCTCCATGAGAAGGTCAATATCTGGAGCGACCTGATTACCGTGGAGCGGGTCGATCCGAAGGGCAAATCCAATCGCTGGCACGCCAACCCCTTCTGGGTCCGCACCGAGCTTTACGTAGACGGGAAGGTCGAGAATTATCTGACCCTCAAAGGCAATGGCCGGGAGATCGAACTGGGCGCATTCCTAAGCCCTGAGGAGCGGGTCTCCCTGCGCGATGACATTGACCGGGCCTTGCGACAGACCCGCTGATCGGTGAGGGGAATTTGCCCAGAAACTCTGAACAGGGGCCTACCTGTGCGTGCGCTCTCTTAACTGTCAAATCTGCCCGAAAAAGTCATATGCAAATCATATATGAGTCACGTTGATTGTGACTCGTCTCGTTCGCATTGGTTAACGGCGCAGCAGCATGACCAGCGCTAAAGCCGTCAGAACCACCCCAAATGCCACCTTCAATTCGGGAAATTCAGAGCCCAGAAGCCCCACCCAAAGGATCACAAAAGAGGGCGTTAGATAGGTATACGCCATCACCTTTGAGGCGGGCAATCTAAGGGCCGCATATTGCACCAGAAAGAAGGTCAGGCTGGTGGTCACAAGGGTGAGATAGGCCATGATGATATAAGCGGTGCGTGACAGCTCCAACCAAGGTGTCGCGGCAATTTTGGGCGCGCCGATGACGCCTAAGATAACCGCTCCCGCAATCAACATTCCGGCGGTAAAAACAAAGGCAGGCTCGCCCCGATTGAGTTTGGGCACGAGGGGAGCATAAAGCGCATGGGCGACAACCCCGATGAAAAACAGGGCCTCGCCGCGACCGATGTCAAAAGCTAAAAACGCTTTAAAATCAGCCCTGAAGATGACCCAGAGCGCGCCTGTAGCGCCGATCACAAGGGCTAAGGCGATCCATTTTGTGGTGATCTGTCTGAGCAGCAGCCACCCGAAAATGGCCGATAGGGGCGGCGTTAAAGTGAACACTGCCGAGGTCGATACGGGCGTTGCGGTTTGCAGCCCCGTGAACATCATCACGAAGTAAAGGGCCATGCAGGCTCCAAGGATCAGATAGCGCCAAGGGGCCTCTAAATAGGCGCGTTTGAACTGGCTGCTGGCCGCGACCATCAGGCTTAACAGGATGGCTCCAAAACCGAAGCGAAATGCGGTGAGCGCGATGGGGTCAATCTCGTTTGCGATCAGCCCGCCCAAGGCAAATGATCCCGCCACCAGAGCGGAGAACAAGAGCATCGCGCAGTGGCCTTGAGCTTCTTTTGTCATATACCCCGATAGCTGCTTGCTGCTAGGCCGCACAACCCCTAGATTTAGCACTTGAGTCGACCCAAAAGGATAAATGTCGTTGTCCGATGTAAAAGAAAATAATTATCAGGTACTTGCGCGAAAATATCGCCCGGACACCTTTGCTGACCTGATCGGACAAGACGCAATGGTGCGCACCCTTCGCAACGCCTTTGAGGCCGACCGAATCGCCCATGCATTTGTGATGACGGGTGTGCGCGGGATCGGGAAGACGACAACGGCCCGGATCATTGCTAAGGGTTTGAATTGCATCGGAAAAGACGGGCAGGGTGGCCCGACGATTGAACCCTGCGGGGTCTGTGAAACCTGCGTGTCGATCTCTAACGGAAACCACGTTGATGTGCTCGAAATGGACGCCGCCTCCCGCACCGGCGTCAACGACATCCGAGAAATCATCGACAGCGTAAACTACCGCGCCGCCTCCGCGCGTTATAAAGTCTATATTATTGATGAGGTTCACATGCTTTCAACAGCGGCGTTTAATGCGCTGCTGAAGACGCTTGAAGAACCACCTGAGCATGTGAAATTCATCTTCGCCACGACCGAAATCCGCAAAGTGCCCGTGACGGTTCTAAGCCGTTGCCAGCGCTTTGATCTGCGCCGGATTGAGCCGGAAGACATGATGGCTATGCTCAAGCGGATCGCGCTGGCGGAGAATGCCGAGATCAATGATGAGGCAATTGCTTTGATCACCCGTGCGGCCGAGGGTTCTGCGCGGGATGCGCAATCGCTGTTGGATCAGGCGATCTCTCATGGGGCTGGTGAGACGGGTGCCGATCAGGTTCGGGCAATGCTGGGACTGGCGGATCGGGGCCGTGTGCTTGATTTGTTTGAGACCGTGCTCGCAGGCGAGGCCGGGGCTGCTTTGAGCGAGTTGGCCTCTCAATATGCGGCTGGTGCTGATCCTTTGGCGATCCTTAAAGACATGGCGGAAGTTACCCATTGGGTATCTGTGGTGAAAATTTCGCCGGAAACGGCACAGGACCCGACGGTGTCCCCTGATGAGCGTGAGCGTGGTCAGGCCTTTGCTCAAAAGGTGCAGATGCGGGTTTTGAGCCGGATGTGGCAAATGCTGCTCAAGGCGCTTGAAGAAGTGGGATCGGCTCCCAATGCGATGATGGCGGCTGAGATGGCAATTATCCGGCTGACCCATGTGGCTGATCTGCCAACGCCAGATGAGCTGGTGAAAAAGCTCAAAGATTCTCAGCCTATGGGCGGGGGTCAGTCCGGTCCTATGGGCGGCGGTGGAGGTGGCGGTGGTGCCCCGAAAGCTGTTCGCAATGGCCTTGAGGTGGTGTCCTCTGCCGTGGCGGTTGAGCGCCAGCCGATGCCCCAGGCCGAGACCGCTCTTGCGCGGTTTGCGCGGTTTGAGGATGTGGTCGAATTGGTCCGCCAAAAGCGTGATATCAAGCTGTTGGTGGAGGTTGAGGGCTGGGTGCGTTTGGTTAGCTACAAGCCGGGCCGTATCGAGTTTCAACCTGCCGAGAATGCTCCGGGTGATCTGGCGCAGCGCATGTCGCGCGCGCTTCAGAACTGGACTGGTGTACGCTGGGTTGTGACAGTGGTGTCTGACGGGGGTGGCGAGACCATCTCTGAAAAGAACGCGGCGATTAGGAGCAATCTGATCGGAGAGGTGTCGGCGCATCCTCTGGTCAAAGCGGCCTTTGAGGCTTTTCCGGGCGCTGAAATCAGTGACGTGAAGCAACCCGAAGAGATTAATCCGTTCGATCTTGCTGTGCCGATTGATGATGAAGACGATGATTGGGATCCGTTGGATCCATTTGAGGAGACTTAAAAATGCTCAAAGGTTTAGGCGATATGGGTAAGCTGATGAAGCAGGCCCAAGAGATGCAGACCAAAATGGCCGATGCGCAGGCCAAGCTGGAGGACATCACAGTGACCGGTGAGGCCGGTGCTGGAATGGTGACGGCCACGGCCAATGCCAAGGGGACTTTGACAGGGCTGACCATTGATCCGTCGCTGTTTAATCCGGACGATAAAGAGGTGGTTGAGGATTTGATCCTGGCTGCCATCAAGGATGCTCAGGCCAAGGCGCAGGAAACCTCCGCTGAGGAAATGGGCAAGCTGACTGAGGGGCTTCCATTGCCACCGGGCATGAAATTCCCGTTCTAAGCATGAGCGTGCTTGAACAGTCCGCTCTTTGTCTAAGGCTCTGTTCGGGCCACTGATGAACTCTGCGGATAATCATATTGAGCAGTTGATTGATTTGATGGCGCGGCTTCCCGGGCTCGGTCCTCGGTCTGCGCGGCGTGCGGTTTTGCAGATGATCAAGAAGCGCTCCAAGCTGCTGGAGCCTCTGGCCAAATCCATGGCGGACGTCTCGAGCAGTGCGCGTGAATGTATGACGTGCGGCAATATCTCGGGGCTAGAGACCTGTGCTATTTGCACTGATCCGAACCGGCGCACGGGTGAATTGTGCATAGTCGAGGATGTCTCGGACCTTTGGGCCATGGAGCGCACGGGTCTGTTTAAGGGCACTTACCACGTTCTTGGCGGGGTTCTTTCGGCCCTTGATGGCGTGGGACCGGAGGCGCTGCGTATCCCGCGTCTGGTCGAGCGGGTTCATCAGGACGGCATCTCGGAGATTATTCTGGCCCTAAATGCCACTATCGACGGCCAGACCACAGCCCATTACATTGTCGATCAAATTGAGGGTTCAAATGTCCGAATCACATCACTTGCACAAGGGGTGCCGATTGGGGGGGAGCTGGACTATCTCGACGACGGGACAATCTCGGCGGCACTCAAAGCAAGAAAAGAATTCTGACAAGGACTGAAGGTAACATGAAAAGCCCAAGACTAATCCTAAGCCTCGCTGTTGTGGCAACCCTATCTGCTTGCGGATTGCCCAATTTGATTGATCGCGGAGGAGCTTATAATTACGCCTCGGTCAGCCATATCTCCGAGCATGTGGATGCCACCAAGGATTTCAACGAGAACAATCCGGGTCTGGGTTTGGGATCAGAGGCGCCTCTGCGTGGCACCAAATGGGCATTTGGCGTTGAGGGCGGTTTCTTTGAGAACTCCAATAGCAACACCAGCATTTACGGTGTGACCTATTTCGAGCGTGATGTTTTAGCCTCTAAACCACGCGCTTTGCGTGTCGGTTTCTTCACAGGTTATGCCAGATATCCCAATGAGGCGGCCAATTCAGACACGTTCTTCCCGACCATCGGTGACTACATCCCTGTCGCTGGTCTGCAAGCTACTGTTCCTACTTTTGGACCACATGAATTCCGTGTCCGTGTTGCACCGGGTCTAAGTCGTTCTTCTGCAATTGTATCTCTGCAGTCGAACTTTGTGTTTTAGAAGACGGGTTTAAAGGGTATCTATCCCAGCTATTGTGTGTGGCGGACATCGAATCGTCTTATTTGACGTCGATA
>CAZXRG010000097.1:5549-11594 GCA_964642935.1 uncultured Rhodobacterales bacterium
GATAGACTGTGGATAGACTATAGGGACTACTATGAGACTATTTAAAGCGATCGTGATGGCGGGAAGTGTTCTAAGTCTGACAGCTTGTGGGCTGGCGGATAAGATGGGTGCTACGCGTGCATATAATTATGCCACTGTCCTCCACAGCACGGAAGCGCAAGGAATTGGGATCGGGGCGCAAGCTCCGTTCCGGTCGTCTCCCCTATCTGTTGGTATTGAAGCCGGTGCATTTCAGGATGCGGCGAAAGACACCAATTCTTACGCGCTCCTTCATCTTGATTACGATGTGATCGAGACCAAAGATCGCAATCCGCGCATTGGTGCGTTCATCGGATTTGTGAGTGATCCTGAACGGGCCAATCGTTTTGAAGACAGATATCCGGTCATTGGAAACTATCTTCCTTTCGTGGGGGTTCAGTTGACCGTACCCACCGCTGGTCCGCACGAGGTGCGCTTGCGGATGTCTCCGGGGTATAGTTCTGAAACTGCTATTTTCTCTATCCAGTCGAATTTTGTTTTTTAAGTCGGGCTTCGCGCTGGGCAATATAGAGAGCTGATCCGATGATTATGATTGTGCCCAATATGGCCAATCCGTCGGGCACTTCGTCGAACATCACATAAGCGGCCGCTCCAATGAACAGGAGGCGGAGGTAGGTGATCGGGGCCAGCACGCTGGCCTCTCCCAGACGGTATGCTTGAATGTCGCTGATCAGGCGGATCAATCCGGTTGCGACCAATACGGCGACGATCCCCCAGATGTGCGAGGATTGTGGGAGCTCCCACACTGGAATGGCCAGAGGTATGGAGAGCGCGGTGGTGATCACGACACTTGAAACAAGGACGCTAAAGGGGCCGTCTGCGGAGGCCAGCCGTCGTGAGTTAATCAGCGCAAAGGCAAATAGGATCGAGCTTAAAAGGGCGGCAAATACGCCAAGTTCAAGCGGTTGATAGCCCGGTTTGAGGATCAGGAGCACCCCCAGAAAGCTGATGGCGATGGCGGTGAGGCGTCTTGGGCCAGCTTTTTCGGCATTGAACATCATCGACAGGCCTGTGGCGAAAATGGGGACCATGAAGAAGAGCACGGTGACCGTGACCAGCTCCATATTGGCGATGGCGTAAAAGCCAAGATGGGTGGAGACGGCCATGCAGAGGCCTCGGGTGAGGTGCAGTTTGGGGTTGGAGAACCGCAGCTTGTTTCGGAGTTTGGGGCTTGCCAGAATGGCCCCTGCCAAAATGAGGGCCGTGATGGCAAAGCGCAGAAGCACAATCATGCGCGGGTCCAGATCAAAGGACACAAGTCGCACAGCGATGGTCATGGCGGAGGAGGCCAGCACGGACAAAAGCAGCCAGGCGATTGCGCGAAGATTGTCGAATTGCTCCGGCGCGGCCTCGGGTGGAGGCACGGACGGGGTCGGATCACCTGATACCGTGTCCTGCATGGGCGTGCCTTATCATTGGGTAAGCGATTACTGGTTCTTCTGGTCTTAGAGGTCAATGCTTGCTTGCATTTTTATGTGCAATGGGACCAGCATAGGGTTTGAGCTTGCGGGATTTTTAAGGGGAGTTCGACGGTGCGACGTTTTATCAGATGGGTGATTTTTCTAGGACTGATCGGGCTTTGCGTCGGGTGGTGGTTGACCCGACCCATGACAGCAAATCCCGAAGACATTGCGCTCGTCTCCGGTGATGTGACCCGTGGAGAGCGGGTGTTTTACGCAGGGGGCTGTTCCTCGTGCCATGCGGCGCCCAAGGCAGAAGGGGCGGATAAGTTGAAGCTTGGGGGCGGATTGGCGTTCAAGACAGAGTTTGGGACCTTTTATGCGCCCAATATTTCGCCCCATGAGAACGGCATTGGCGGCTGGTCAGCGCTTGATCTGGTGAATGCCATGAAGCACGGCACATCGCCTGAGGGGCAGCATTATTATCCGGCTTTTCCCTATACCAGTTATGCCAAGGCGCGGGTCGCGGATATTGTGGATTTGAAGGCCTATCTTGATACTCTGGAGCCTATCGAGACTGCCAATATTCCCCATGATGTGGGCTTTCCGTTCAATATCAGGCGCTCTTTGGGTGGGTGGAAGCTGTTGTTCATGGATGACGGTTGGGTTTTGGAGACCGATGATCCGCTTGTTGAAAAGGGGCGGTATCTGGTTGAGGGGCTTGGGCATTGTTCGGAATGCCATACGGCGCGCAACCTGCTGGGTGGGGCGAAACTGGGTCGCTGGCTTGGCGGTGGGCCTAATCCGGACGGGGAGGGGCGTATTCCGAATATCACACCCCATGACACCGGACTGACTTGGTCAACTGAGGACATCATCGAATATCTGGAAAGCGGGTTTACGCCCGAGTTTGATGTGGCCGGAGGCTCGATGACGGATGTGGTCGGAAATTTAGGTGAGTTGACACCTGAGGATCGCGCGGCGATTGCGGCCTATCTCAAGGCAGTTCCCCCCATTGAGACGATCAAGTAGAGACGCACGCACAAGGCTAGCTCGGGCGTGCGATAGTATCTATGTGGTCAGCGCCATTTGGGGCTTTCCGTTGGAGGTCTTTTGGGGCGAAATCCCATGCTTATCCAAAACCGCCCAAACTTGGGAGCGCAGGTTGGAAAAGCTTTCAAACTCGACCACATCAACGGGCTGATCAAAGCTGGTGTTGACCCGATAAAGATCGCCCATCTTGCTCACCCCTTTGATCTGACCCGTAAAGGGTTTGCCCAAATAGGTGCCGGATACTGTATCTCCCACATGAAAGGGCGCTGTCATCGCATTGCTCGCTTCATTGGGCAGAGAGGCCGAAGCCGTGTTCCAATCGCGATAGCCGTTCTGGCGCGACACCAGTTCGAGCGCTTTTGAATGGCTGACAGGGTTGCCCGCCTCCTCCAAAGCAGTGCGGAGCCGTTTGGCCTGATCCTTTAAGTCGGTTACTGATATTTTAGTCATAATAGCCTCATTCGTCATGATATCTGACGTCATAAGCGGGTGCCTGCGTTGCCACTTGTCAGAACATGATCTGAATTTGGCGTCATGGATCGATTTCACCTTATGCAGACGGCAGGTATCGACGACCTGACAGGGCATATGGAGATCGTTGTGGCATTCGTCAAGTGAGTCGCGAAAATTGGCTAGGGACGTGAATTGTTTAACTAAAAACGGTTTTTCGTCATCTTGTGTTCAGCATGGTTCAAGTAAATGACCAGTTTTTCAAGGTTATTTAGATTTTGGTCCATTTTGTTGCCTGCACCCTAGTTCAAAGCTATTATGAACCTACTACCTAAATAGAATCGTTTGTTCAGGCTGGGGGGTTTGGCGCGTGGGTTCTTCGCTCATAAAGAATATCGCATCAGCATTTTATGCCGGCCTGACAAAGCCATCCGGTTTGTCAGTGTCCTTGGCACTTTTGACGCCAATGATTGCTGTGGCGGTTGCTGTCTTTGCCGGTCCTCGGCTGATGGCCTCTGATGCTTATGTTTACTTTATGTCCCATGCCTATGACACGCATACAGTTGCCAGCCATCGGGTGATGAAGGGTGTGAAGCGCGATAAGCCGACGGCTGCGATCCTTGGGACATCGGTGATGGTGTATTGTGTTTCTGAGGAGCCTGATCTGAACGCGGCCATGGGGCTTGGCGATGAGTTTTATGTGGCTTCGGTTCCAACGGCCTCGCAAAACGCCTTTGAGATGGCGGCCATTTTGGATCGGCTTGATCCTTATGCGGGCAGTGTGGTGGTGATCGGTTTGAACCCGGGCCTGTTCACCAAGGAAATCACGCAGGATCAAAATTCGCTGGTGTACGATGTTGTGGATCAGCCAAATCTGGCGTTCTACTCCGACGTTCTGTCCGATGAGATCAAACGGATCGGCGATAAGCCTCCGTTTAAGACCGGAATATACACAATTGATAACATCGAGTTCTTCATGGCGCGACGCAAAGCGATGATAAAGAATGTGTTGAGTGGCGGCACGCCTTATGGCGATCAATTGGATGCGCCATGGATTAAGAAAGTGAATAAGCCGGAATTCTGGGAAGAGGAAAAAGCTGAGCTGGCGGAGACTATCGCGGCTTATGACAGCTATTCTGCCGCCCATTTTGAAGTCCTCGCACGGATGATTGAAAAGGCGAACCAAGAGCCCGGTATTGAATTTGTCATTGCCGAAGCGCCCACCAATCCGGGTTGGTACGAGACCGCTGAGGGCCGTGATTTTTTCGAAAGGTTCAATTCGGATTTGCAGATTTTTGCAAAGAAGCACCGAGCAACCTACGCATCGCTCTCGGCAAGTGCGCGCCTCAACCAGTCGGACTTTGCGGATTTTGAAGGGCATTTGGTAACCCATGATGCCCAAGAGCGTTGCACTTCGGCATTGGGACAATCAATTTTATCAGCGAGATTGGAATTGTGATGGCAAAAGCGATTGAGCATGAAAACAGGAAGATGCTGATTTTGGGCCGCGTGGTTCAGGGGCTTGTTCTTGGGATTTTAGCGACCGTTGCATTGACCGAGATTGTGACTGCCGTGGGTGATGTCAGAATTTTCCGTTACCAAGGGTTCTAATCGGGTAAATGGTACAGTCTCCAGTATTTTGGGCCGTGTTGGTCCTGTCCGCTCTTGTGTATTGGCGGCTTCCTGAAAAGTTCCGCTTTGGATTTTTGGCGCTCGTTTCTTATGGGTATTTAGCCTCTCTGGAACCTATCGGGGCCACGGTTCTGATCGGCTGGGTTTTACTCTTCTTCTATGCAGCCCCTCATGCCATGGCCAAAGCCGAGCATGGCAAGTTGCTTTTGACCGGATTGGTTCTGCTGATCTTGGGATATTTGGCGTGGTTCAAGTATCTTCCTGTTCTCTGGGGCGCCTATCAGGGTGCTTCAACAGGGGTGGCGATCGCGGCTCCTTTGGGGATCAGTTACTTCACGTTCAAACTGATCCATTACGCCATTGAGACGGCACGAGGGAATATTACGGATCGCTCGCTACCCCGATTCTTCTGCTATATTTTCCTATTCCCGATTTTTACCGCGGGGCCGATCCAGCGGTTTGATCATTTCATCGCCAATACCGCGACCACGTGGGATCGGGAGATGGCCATTGAGGGGATCACGCGGATCATTCACGGGCTGATTAAGGCCTTTGTGATTGCCCAGCTTCTTGATCCCTCCCGTTTGGGCCATGGGATCCCTGGGGGCACGGAGCAATTCTTGAACCGCTTTGATGATCTGGCCGCTTGGCAAATCTGGGCTTACCTCGCGGTGATCTATCTGTTCGCCTATGTGGATTTCTCTGCCTATTCCGACATTGCGATCGGGGCGAGCCGGTTGTTTGGCTTCCGGATCATGGAGAACTTTAACTGGCCGATTTTGGCGGTGAACATTCAGGATTTCTGGAAGCGCTGGCACATGACCCTGGCGGCTTGGTGTCAGTCTTATGTGTACATGCCGGTGATGGCGCGCACGCGCACGCCTTATGCGGCGGTGTTTGCAACCTTTGTGGCCATGGGCATTTGGCACGGGGCGGCTCCTGGATGGGTGATGTGGGGTGTCTATCATGCCTCCGGCCTTGCGCTTTACATGACTTGGGCGCGGTTCATGCGCAAAAATAAAACCTGGAAAGCTGCGATTAAAGGGCCTTGGCGTTGGGCTGGCTTGCCTCTGACATTTGCTTTTGTCACGGGCAGCTATGCGTTTTCGTCCATGGACGGGACGTTTGGGACCTCTATCGCGGTGTTTCTGGCCTTGTTCGGGATACGGATTTAATGAGTGTGGCTTGGTTGGGAGAAGGGTTTGAGGCATCGCGCCACGCCCATGCGGATCGCCCTGCGATTTCGGTTGGTGGCGCGGAGCTGAGCTATAGTGCTTTGGCGGCGCGGGTTGGGGAACTTGCCCATGCGCTTGTGGGCGCTCAGGGCAATCTCACCGCGATCCTCTGTGAGGGGTCGGTTGCGACTTATGCGGGTATATTGGCCGCGCTCTATCAGGGGTCGGGCTATGTGCCTTTGAACCCGAAATTTCCGGTGGATCGTCTGGCTTATATGCTGGAGCATTCCGGATGC
>CAZXRG010000098.1:0-11428 GCA_964642935.1 uncultured Rhodobacterales bacterium
CCTGCATCCTCGTACATTTGTTGGGGATTTGCTTGATCTATGAAGCGATCGGGTAGGGTCATTGTACGAATGGTGCAACCACCATCGAGTTTGCCTTCTTGTGCCAACCAATGGAGGACATGGGATCCGAAGCCCCCATTTGCTCCTTGTTCTACGGTGATGAGCGCTTTGTGGTTGTTTAAAAGCTGGACAATCAGGGCTGTATCGAGCGGTTTTGCGAAGCGCGCATCAGCGACTGTTGCGCTAACGCCGTGTTGATCCATGAGCTCGGCGGCTTCAAGGCAAGTGTTTAGATGGGCTCCGAAGCTGAGGATCGCAACATCGTGGCCTTCACGCACAATCCGGCCCTTACCGATAGGAAGCGCCTGACCCGTCTCTGGTATCTCGGCTCCCACACCTTCGCCGCGGGGATATCGAAACGCGATAGGTCCGCAATCATGGGACGCTGCTGTCGCGACCATGTGGACCAGCTCCGCTTCATCGGCCGCCGCCATAACTGTAAAGTTGGGAAGGTTCGCCAGATAAGCCACATCAAAGGAGCCTGCATGTGTGGCACCGTCTGCGCCCACAAGACCGGCACGATCAATGGCAAAACGGACGGGCAGGTTCTGTAATGCCACATCATGGACAATCTGATCATAGGCGCGTTGTAAAAAAGTGGAATAAATCGCGCAAAACGGTTTCAACCCCGATGCGGCGAGGCCAGCGGCGAAAGTTACGCCGTGTTGTTCGGCGATGCCCACGTCAAAGACACGCTCGGGGAAAGCCTCCTGTAAGATGTTGATCCCGGTGCCTGAGGGCATGGCGGCAGTTACTCCGACAATTTTGGGGTCGTTTTGTGCTTGGGCAGTTAATGCCTTGCCAAATACGCTAGTATAGCTTGGTGCATTGGGTTTTGATTTGACTTGCGCTCCGGTTCCCACATCGAATTTCGACACACCGTGATACTTGTCTGCTGAAGACTCTGCAGGCGCATAGCCCTTCCCCTTGACCGTTAAACAATGAATGAGGACAGGGCCTGTGGCCCGTGTTTTGGCAGCGCGAAGAACGGGTAGCAATTGATCCAGATCGTGACCATCAATGGGGCCAACATAGGTAAACCCGAGGTTCTCGAACAGCGTTGGCCCGCCATTCACACCTGTCACCAAAGAACGCGCTCGCTCCGCGCCGTCTCGGATGGGTTTTGGTAGATTGCGCACAAAGCCGTCTGCAATGTCTTTGAGAGTATGTAGGGGCGTATTCTCATAGAGGCCTGACATGTAATGCGACATGGCGCCCACGGGTGGGGCAATCGACATCTCATTGTCGTTGAGGATCACGAACATGCGCCGGCCATCAGCACCTGCGTTATTTAGGGCCTCATATGCCATTCCCCCAGATATTGCGCCGTCCCCAATGACGGCTATCGCGTCGCCAGTTGCTTCACCCAAATCACGAGCGACCGAAAATCCAAATCCGGCTGAAATGGATGTTGAAGAATGCGCCGCTCCAAATGGATCATACGCACTTTCGGAGCGTTTTGTGAAGCCAGAGAGGCCACCTTCTTGTCGTAGCGTCGACATTTGAGATCGACGACCCGTCAAGATCTTATGGGGGTAACACTGATGGCCCACGTCCCAGATCAGCTTGTCATAGGGCGTGTTAAAAACCGAATGAAGCGCGACTGTCAGTTCAACAACACCGAGCGATGATCCCAGATGCCCTCCCGTGCGGCTCACACTTTCAATCAGATCGCGGCGCAACTCATGGGAAAGCTCTTTTAGTCCGGCATCATCCATCCTTCGCAAATCTGCAGGGCTGTGAACCTTGTCGAGATACGGAGTTGTGGATGCCATGGTGTGTTCCTTTTTGCTCCATCTCGTTTTGTGCTGTTTGCAATCGCAAACCGGTGAAAAAAACCGCGTGGAGATGGAGTCCACGCGGCTTTCAGTTTCCTGCACGAGGACAGGAAGAGGGAACTAGGGATTACCCCAGTCAATCGGCTCTGTTAAAAGCCGAAACCGCTATTCATAAACCGGCGGGCCTTCCGTGCTGGTCAGCTCCGGCCAATCTGAAATCATATCCGTTCCGTTCAAGGGCTTGTTGTAGCCTTTGTGACAGGTCATGCAGCCAACCTTGGGAACGTCTCCGTGGATGAGACCCAACCGTTCTTCTGGCAGCAGGTCTTCAAGTTCAGATAGATAGTCGATGTTGATTTCCTGAACCATGCCGATGCCCACTTGCGCCTGATCAAGTTGGGGCGTGGATTCTTCCAGCTCATAAAAGGCACGGGTGTTGTGGCAATAGGTGCAATTCACGTCGAGCGAATTGGAAAAGTAGTTCATCAGGCTATAGGTTCGTTCCGTATCCTGAATGCTGGCGGTACCTTCATTGTCTACCCGAGATTCCAAGTCGTGGACGCGGATCGTGTTATAATCTGCGAGATATTTCTCAAGTGCGTCCGATGGCAATGAGGTGGACTGGCTGACCGAAGTCGCCCGATTTTGCACGGCAGACCAACCGCTGACATGTTCATTGACGGGCGAAACATTGAACCAGACGCCAGAGGGCACCGGCTCACCGCGATGACAGGAATAGCAATTCACACCTGCGTCTTGGACGTGGTCTTCATAGCTTTCGTTGATGTTTTGCGTCATCTGGATCATTTTGCGAGCGACGACTTTGGTGTAGAGCGTGTCCTCGCCATAAGCCTCGATATCAGCATCACCGTGGCAATATGCACAGCCCTCATCAGGGGAGACCCATTGGGTAATGGAGAGCATGAGACGATTAAAGTTATCCTCCGTCAGATCTCCTAAAACCTGAACATTATCATAGATGTCTTTGGCCAAAGGCTCCCCGCCTTCGGGGACATAGGCTTCTTCTGTGTAATAGTCTTCGATGGTCGGGTCGGGCACCCGATCGGCGTCCAGTTTAACCACGCCCATGGCGGTTCCGCGCGGACCGGTTTGAACCGTTGACGTCTGTGCTGGATTACCCCAAGTGATAATCACGGCAGCCAATAAAACAGCTCCTCCAGCGGCACCTATCAGGATTGCCGGGCCGAGAATTTCGTCGGGATCGCGACGATTGTCTTCATTCCATTTTGTATACCATTTGGGAAACATTACTGGCCTCCTGACTGGAACGCTTCGTATCCGTAGCTGCCGTCATATATTGGTGCAAAATTGTGCTCTTGAGCCCAGATAAACCAATTGTCGACAACGGTGCCTGTGAGCAAAATTCCTATGCCACCTGTGATTGGTGTCAGGACTGCAAACCACCATGCCCAGCGATGAATGCCCTCCATTGTAGCATTGAACCCCATGGTCCAGCGCCAGAAGAGCGCCGCCCGCTCGGATGCGGTTCCGCGATCAACGATCTGTTCCAACTCGCGATCACCGCCAAGGCGTGTGACGGCTAGGATGGTTGCCGCATGCATCGCGAACAACAAGGTGGAGCCATAAAGGAACACGATGGAAAGACAGTGGAACGGGTTGTAATAGAGGTTGCCGTAGCGGATCGAGAATGCCGCCGTCCAATCGAGGTGCGGGAAAATACCGTAGGGCACTGCCTCCGACCATGACCCCATAAAGATCGGGCGGAACAGGCCCAAAACGAGGAACAACCAGATGGCTGCGGCAAAGGCCCAGCAGATATGCTTGCCCATACCCAGCTCAGCTGCGCGCAAGTAGGTGCGCACCCACCAAGATATAACCGAGATCAGAAGGAACAGGCTGGCGATAATATACCAACCGCCATCATCCAAAGGTGGCATCGACAGCCCGTGCTCGGGTGAAGGTGGTTCCAGCGCCAACCAGAAAAGCTGACGGATAAATTCGGGTATCGACCAGCCCACTTGAGCTAACATGTTAAAGCCAACAATGTTGAACCAGAGCATACCGGTGACGAGAGAAATCACCCCGAAGAACCCAAGTTTAATCGGTCCGATTTGGGCGTTGCCAATCCACCCTACAAGCGTTGACAGAAATGGTGTGCCGATGCGCTCTGCGATCAGTCCACGACCGTTGTCCATCCCCATTTCGGGTTCGCTTTGAACCTGAACCTGATTGAAAATGTTCTGATATTCAGCCATTAGATTTCACCTCCGCTCGCCCAGAAAGGCAGTTCGAGCCACCAATTCCACCATTCCGGCCAACCTTGTGTCCAAACTGGCCCTGAAATTATGATACAAACCGCGGACCAGAACGCCGCGTTCAGTGCAAGCAGCAAACCGACGCGATGGATGCCTAACGTTCCAACCGAATACCCGATGAAGTCACGAAAGAACGTGTCTTCGTGATCGGGCGTTTTCATCTCTTCGCCTTTTTCCGGGTTTGCCGCTGATAGGATCAGGCCACCGTGCAAGGCGAGTGCGAATGTTGTGGTGAAGAAGAACGTCACCGCGATCATATGGGCCGGGTTGTAATGGAAATGCAGATAGGCATATCCGGTATTGGAGACCCAATCCAAATGACTGAAAATTCCATATGGGAAACCGTGTCCCCATGCGCCCAGCAAAAGCGGGCGGAAAATGACCAGTGTGACATATGCCAGAATGGCAAAACTGAAGGCGAAGGGCACGTGATAGCCAATGCCCAACTTACGGCAGATTTCGACCTCTCGGAGTGCCCAACTCACAAACGCGCCAACAGCACACATGGTTATGATTTGCCAAAGGCCACCATCGGCCAAGGGTGCCATGCCAAGACCATAGCTCAGGTCAGGTGGAGCTATGTTGATGAGCCAGGGATTAAAGGTGCCTTGTAGGGCCGCGCCCCAAAGGATCATAATCGTACCAAGGGCGGCGAAAAACAGTGTCGTAACGCCAAAAAAGCCCACGTAGAACGGGCCGACCCAAAAGTCGAACAAATCGCCGCCAATGAGCGTGCCGCCACGGACGCGATATTTTCTTTCAAAACTCAATAGCGCCATTCTGATCTCCGCTTGCCGTAGGGAAATCGGTTTAGATCCGATTTCCTTTGATTGTCTTAGGTGCTACGGGCAGTTTTGAGGCTGCCCGTAGCGATAGTCCCGACGGGTCAGCCGCCTGCAGCACGTGTCGCTGCAAGTTCGAACCAGTTGTAGTGATCCGTGCTGAGCAGAACGAGATGAATCATTGCTGCCAGCAAGAAGAGAAACACGCCTTGTGCTACGAACACGCGTCGTGGATCAAAAATCAGCCAGATCTTATAGAACTTACTCATTTTCTATCCCTTCCTCAGAACCACGGACGCCAGATGAATGTCGCCAAATGAGCAACGATGGCGACGATTGAAAACAACCATAGCCCGCTCATATAGACAGCATGCAATTCTTGCGCCTGCTCGTCGGTTAAACCTGTGAATGACAGGTCAGTTTTGTCAGCCATAGTCTGTCCTCCGGATAGCTAGACTGTGATCACTAAAACCCGCGATCAGGGCTCTCAAAGACGTCTCTGTCCTTGAGGTATTCCAACGTGCGAACACGCGGGAAATTTCGAGTTCCGCCATCATGCGGATAAAATCTTTGGAGTGGTTACGCTGGCTTCCGTGAGCGCGCGGCCCACAATGCCATGGTGTAGGGCCGAAAAGTCGCCAACCAGCAGATCGCGAAACCAGAAAAAGATCGAAAAGGGCAGGGCGAGGGTGAAAATAATCGCAAAATAGACCCTATATTCGCTGGTGCTATTGGAACGCGTTCGGCTCAGTTCCCTTTGTTTGCTGTAAAACATACCGTCCTCCTCTGTTATCTTTTTGCTTGTGGAGATAAGGCCTCCACCGTTTCTATCGCCACGCGTGCAGCACCGGCGTTTAAGGCCGAGCGCTCTGCTTCATCGCGCAGGTTTTTAGCTGCTGAGATTCTTGTAAGAACTGGATGTTCGGCGACAATCTTATCCAGAAGCTCTTGAGCATCAGCGTCCCAAGGCAGGTCGCGTCGTAATGTGGTTGGTGTCGCCGCCGCGTCGTCCATCTCCGAGCCCAAAGGCAAGATGTGGAACAGCGCATCAAAGAGCGAATTGCAGACTTCCTGTAAAAGGTAGGTCGCCCCCGCATAGCCCATCATAGGCGTTCCCGTTGCCCGCCTGATCGCAGCTCCGGGAAAACTGGCCGGAATAAAGGCCGGCTTTGGCCCATGGCCACCGGACATTTCTGCCATGTACATTTTTTCGTTGATCGATCCCAAAACGACCAAGGGCCGCTTTTCATGCATCATCTTGCGGACACTGTCATTGTCCGTCTTTTTGCCAGCAATACGGGATACCGCGAAGTCGCAGGGCAGCCCCAGATCGGTCTCAAGATAGTTGCGAATACCGCGCGTGTAGGTCTCATTGGCGACCACCGCGAAAGAAGCCGTAGCAAAGAAATCTTGCGTGACAGAGCGCCATAGATCCCACACCGGCTTGATCGTGGAGTGCTTTTCGCGCTCGATGAATGGCTCTACGTCCAGATCAAGCAACTCGCCCATGGTCCGCAGAAAAGTCGTTGTGCTTTCCACCCCGATGGGTGCTTGAAGATAGGGTTTGCGCAGACATTCCGCGAGACCACGTCCAAACTCGCGATACATCACGATGTTCACATCAGCATTCACCAGATTGCGCATCTCGGCGACATGGGCACCGAGCGGCAGCACCATATTCACCTCAGCACCGATACCTTCAACGAGCCTGCGAATTTCGGCCAAGTCAGACGGCATGTTGAACGTGCCATACATTGGCCCGAGAATATTAACACGGGGCTTGGCCCCTTCTTCCCGTTTGGCCTCTTTGGGCATGCGCCCCTTGGTCATCCCGAATTCTGTGAACAGCCAAGTCATGGCGCGATCCGCGGACTCCCACTGATCTTCATCAATGGTGCGCGGTAAGAAGCGCTGAATATTAGTGCCTTGAGGGGTCACTCCGCCCCCGATCATCTCGGCAATTGAACCTGTGACAACTACGGCCGGAAGTGCCGGATCAAGCGTGTCCCAAGCCCGTTTCATAGACTCTTCAGTCCCCGAGCCCATTTCGCCCTCACCAAGACCGGTGACGACAATGGGCAGTTCATGTGGCGGAAGCGCGTCTGTGTAATGGAGCACTGATGTCACCGGCAGGTTCTCACATCCAACGGGGCCATCGATCACAACCTGCAAGCCTTTGCAGGCACAAAATGCGTAGACCGCGCCCCAATAGCCACCTGCTCTGTCGTGATCTTGAACCAGCATCAGATCATCTCCGCCGCTTTGGCCGCACGCGCCTGTTTTTCGAGCTTCTTTTGATTGATGGCACGGAAACCGGGTTGCAAATTGGGAGACCCTTCCCAGATGCCAGCGGTATCGCCTGTTCCTACACCTTCAAAGAACGACATCATCTGTGCCATACGGTCCTTGTTGCCCATGGCCGCATTGACTACTTGCTGCAAAGACCCCGCTCCCGCTGGCCCCATCAAAGGACGTGCGGAGATCAGATTGGTGAAATAAAGCGCGGGAATTCCCAGTTGCTTGGCCTTTTGAACAACCGGAGTTGTACCGATGGCAAGGTCAGGCTTAACCGCCTCCATGGCAGCACAATCGTCTTCCAAAGAAGCGCGGTACTTGATCTGAACGCCCTTGGCCTCCAACCAGTCCGCATCCGCCTTGGACCATTCGGTTTTAGGGCAAGCCGTGCCCACATAAGGGACATTCGCGCCACTTTCGATCAGCAGACGCGCAACTAAAAGTTCCGAGCCTTCATAGCCCGATAAAGTGATCGTACCTTTGATCGGAGTGGAACTGAGGGCGGCTTTGACGCCGGGCAGAAACGCATTTTGTGCCGCAGCAATCCGGTTTTTGTCGATGTTGAAGATGTCACCAATGCCAGCGAGCCAATCAGACGTGCCGTCATGGCCCACAGGTGCCGAGCCCAATACGGGACGTCCTGCCGCCTGAAATTCACGGATCGCCGCCGTGTAAAACGGATGTATGGCCGCAACCGCACCGCAATCCAAAGCCGAATATAGCTCACGCCATTCTCGGCATGGAACCACCGGACCCGCCGCTAGCCCCATAGGGGCGAGCATCGCTGAGATCATCATCGGATCGGCTGGAAACATCTCCCCAAGCAAGCTCACAGTTGGGCGATCTGACATGCCAGCCTCAGGCGCTGCTACCGGACCGGCCTCGATCTCTTCTCGGGCATAGGCGAGCATAGCTCCTGCCAAGACATCCTTGGCTTCTGCATGTGTCGGAATGCCAAATCCGGGCACGTCAATGCCCACAATCCGCACACCGTCGATCTCTTTGGGCAGCAATCGTAGAGGCACACCTGAAGCAGTCGGAACACATAGATTGGTCACAACAATCGCGTCATATTTCTCAGGATCCGCCATCTCGTGAACGGACTCGCGGATGTCTTCGAACAGCTTTCCAGTTACCAGCGTTTCTGAATTAAAGGGCACATATCCCACCGAGCGACGTGCTCCATAGAAATGCGACACAAATGTCAGCCCATAAACACAACAGGCGGATCCGCTCAGAACCGTCGCGGTTCTGCGCATTCTCAGACCGACGCGTAATGATCCAAATGCCGGACACATGGATTGTGGCTTATCATGGGGACCCATCGGATAATCAGCGGCATACTTGTCGAGCAAGTCAGACTGACCCGCATCCCGCGCTGCTTTCTCAAGGGTCGCACCAGAGTTGCATCCAAGATCGGGCGGCGCGATATTCGATGCAACCGAAGATGTCGCAGGACTAGGCTCAATAGGAGCGTCCGACGTGCCGGGAACCATGTTCACCTGAACAGCCCCCGTTTCATCATAGTCCACATGATAGGTTGCGTTTTCGGTCATCCGCAGCCTCCAAGGATATGTCCTAAATCAAACCGCATCGTAGATGACCTCTAGCGATTCTTTGGGCGCTGCGTTTTTACCGCGCATATCCGTGTCAGTCGCCGGAACGAGTGTGTAATCCGCTCCGGTTTCAGAGGCGTCGAAAAGCCCCAAAAGCCCATCCTGATCTAACGGTGTTGGACGCATGGGTGCGGCCTCTGCCACGTTGTCACCCAGTTCGGCAAACATCTCGCCCCACTGGCTCTCGCCTGTGCCAACAATCTGGTAATTCGCAGACTTTTTGCGAAGATCGTCGTCTTGGGGGATAGAGGCCAAGATCGGAATATCCACTGCCTCAGCAAATGCTGCAGCTTCGCCAGAGCCGTCATCTTTGTTAATGACCAAGCCAGCCACGCCAACATTGCCGCCAAGCTTGCGGAAATATTCCACAGCCGAGCACACATTGTTGGCCACATAAAGCGATTGCAGATCGTTTGAAGCGACCAGAATGACCTTTTGCGCCATGTCTCGCGCAATGGGCAAGCCAAAGCCGCCGCACACAACATCTCCCAAGAAATCTAAAAGGACGTAGTCGAAGTCCCAGTCGTGGAAGCCGAGCTTTTCGAGAAGTTCAAACCCATGAATGATCCCGCGCCCGCCACAGCCGCGCCCAACCTCGGGCCCTCCAAGTTCCATGGCGAAAACACCGCCACGCTTAAAGCAAACATCCCCAATTTTGACCTCTTCTCCGGCCAATTTCTTCTTGGAGGACGTCTCAATAATTGTTGGACAGGCTTTCCCGCCAAATAGGAGGCTGGTGGTGTCGGATTTTGGATCGCATCCTATCAAGAGTACTCGCTTGCCTTGTTCGGCCATCATGTGACTGAGATTGGCTAGAGTGAAAGACTTGCCGATCCCGCCCTTGCCATAAATGGCGATAATCTGGGTCTTGGAGGTCGGCTCCTCAACGGGCACCTCAAGCGTGGGCTCTGCCGCCTCATCGCGCAACCGCTGATCGTAATCACCTTTGAGGTTAGGAATATCAAGGCTCATTGGGTCTCTCCCCATTCAAGGATCATTTTCAGGCAAGTGCTGTCGGAAAATGCTGTTTCATAGGCCGTCATTGCTTTGGCCGAATGCGCGCGATGTGTAATCAGCCCGTCCAAGGACAGAACGCCCGCATCAATCAATTCGCGGGTCGCTATCAAGTCTTCTCGGTTCCACTCAGCGGCGACACGCAAACGCGCCTCTTTCATGAACGCCAATGGAAAGGCGAAGGAGAGCGGCTCCGGATAAAAGCCAGCCAGAACAATTTCACCACCCTTGCGAAGGCGTCCAATGAGATCGTCCAGCAGGCTGGCGTCTCCGGTCACATCGAAAATGCAATTGTAATCGCGTCGCTGGTCAGCGTCGGGGTGAATGACCTCATAGCCGTCCCCACCCGACATGCGGGCTGGATCAATTTCCCATACTGTCGGAGCCGGAGCGCCAGCGGCAAGCGTAAGCCGCGCGAGAAGGCGTCCTAGAACGCCGTGGCCCACGATCAGTTCAGGTACGCTATTGCCAAAGCCCGCGATTGCGTGCCTCGCAGTTGCGGCGAGCGCCAAGAGTGCGCCTTCTGCCTGCATACCTGAGTCCAACTTCATTACCCGCTCTGCAGGTGTGACCAATCGCTTGGCGGCGCCGCCAAACAATCCGCGAACCTCACCAAAACAAGACGCACCCGGTACAAACACCCGATCTCCTGTTTTGAAGCTTGCGCTACGGCTTTCAACGACTTCGCCAAACGCCTCGTAGCCTGGGACCAAAGGATAGCCCATGCCCGGGAATGGCGGCATTTTGCCAGACCAGAACAGCTTCTCGGTTCCCGTAGAAATTCCTGAGTGAGAGATATCGATCACCAGATCATCCGCCTTGGGATCAATAAGACCCAAGGTTTCAAGTCCGATTTTCTTTGGACCTTCAAGAACTATAGCAGCACTTTCGATCGTATCTCTCCCCGCCTGATTATTGGTTTTGTCTTCAAGAGACTCATCAGGTTCCTATATGTATGTTATGGATGACATTTATAGTTGTCAACTAAAGTAGACACAAACTGTCAAGTTGGCTTGCGCGCCAAGACAATGCTCGTCACATATGGACGTGCTGATGTGGGGGTTTGCAGATCTACAAATCCAATGGAGACTAGCTTCTTAGCGATGTCTGCCTGTGAGCGAACGCGACCGGTCCGCATGGCTAGCGTATAGAATGAAAAATAGCCGTCGGTGGCTTTTAGGGGTGTCTCGCCCCCGGACATCGGTTCAGAAATAATAATGCGCCCACCCTTGGGAAGCGCCTCAAATACATTGCCCAATAGACCATCCACCGTCTCATCCGAATGGTCATAGAGCACTCTTATCAGACTGATCGCATCTGCCCGTTGCGGGAGCGGGTCCAAAAAGCTGCCCCCGATTGCCGATAGATCAGTGATGCCATCCACAACGCCTGGCAGGTCAAAAAGAACACGCTCAATATTGGGATATTTTAATCCAACCGCCCGAAGGAAAGTGCCTGTTCCGCCGCCAACATCCATCAGTGTATGAATGCCGCTAAAGGCAACGGCGCTCAAGGTTTCGTCGGCAATGATACTTTGAGACTTGGCCATAAGATCAGAATAGCGCGATACGATGTTGAGATCGGCT
>CAZXRG010000099.1:0-11300 GCA_964642935.1 uncultured Rhodobacterales bacterium
CCCAGATTGATGATGTCTTGCCCGTCGCCGATGGCTTCCCAGACAGTTTTCTTCGGGTCCAGATCGTCGCGGGACTGGTCGACGTAGCTCAGTTTGACCGTGTCTCCGAAAATGACTTCGCCGGAGTCCGGTTTGTCTTGGCCCGTGAGCATGCGGAAGAGGGTGGTTTTACCCGCTCCGTTGGGGCCGATCACGCCGACAATACCGCCCGGTGGGAGCGAGAACGAGAGGTTGTCGATGAGGAGGTTTTCGCCGAATGCTTTGGAGATGCCTTCCACGTCGATAACCTGGTTGCCCAATCGGGGGCCGTTGGGGATGACAATTTGGGCGCGGCCGACTTTGTCGCGTTCGGATTGTTGGGCCAGTTCGTTATAGGCGTTGATCCGGGCTTTTTGTTTGGTCTGGCGGGCTTTGGCGCCGGCTCTGATCCATTCAAGCTCGGATTCGAGTGTCTTTTGTTTGGTTTTGTCTTCGCGGGCCTCTTGGGCGAGGCGTTTGGCTTTTTGCTCGAGCCATGCGGAGTAGTTGCCCTCGTAGGGGATGCCGCGGCCCCGGTCCAGTTCGAGGATCCATCCGGTGATGTCGTCGAGGAAGTAGCGGTCGTGGGTGACGATCAGGATGGTGCCTTTGTAGTCGATCAGGTGTTGTTGGAGCCATGCGATGGTTTCGGCGTCCAAGTGGTTGGTCGGCTCATCGAGCAAGAGCATGTCAGGGGCGTCGAGCAGGAGTTGGCACAGCGCCACGCGGCGTTTTTCACCGCCTGAGAGCATTTTGACGTCCGCATCATCGGGCGGGCAGCGCAGGGCTTCGAGCGAGACGTCGACTTGCGCGTCCAGATCCCATAGGTTTTGCGCGTCAATCTCGTCTTGCAGTTTGGCCATTTCTTCGGCGGTTTCATCCGAATAGTTCATGGCCAGTTCGTTGTAGCGGTCAAGAATGTCTTTCTTGGCCTTCACACCGAGCATAACATTTTCGCGCACGGTCAGGCTTTCATCAAGTGTTGGCTCCTGTGGGAGGTAGCCGACTTTTGCGCCTTCTGCGGCCCAAGCCTCGCCGGTGAAGTCTTTGTCCATTCCGGCCATGATTTTCATCAGGGTGGATTTACCAGCGCCGTTGACACCGACCACGCCGATTTTCACACCGGGCAGGAAGCTAAGGCGGATATTCTCAAAGCACTTTTTGCCGCCTGGATACGTTTTTGAGACACCGTCCATGTGGTAGACATATTGATAAGCGGCCATGTGGAGCACCTTTTGCAGAAACCTGAGTTTGAGGAGTGCTAAAGGGTTCTCCGCGTCATCGCAAGTGTGACTGGCAAAAGCTTGCGCGGTTATGAGACCGCTTTTTGGCGTTCCTTGGCGATCTTGGATTGCATGGTCAAAACATCGCTGATGTTGGTGGTTTTCATCCAGTTCAGGACTGTATCAATTGGCAGGGGGTCCGAGATGCCAGCCCCTTGGATGTTTATGCAGCCGAATTGGCGCAAGATGCTGGCGTCGTCTTTGTTGGTGACCCCTTCGGCGATGACATGTAGGCCAAGGTCGCTGCTGAGGCCGACCATGGCTTGCACGATGATTTGGTTGGTGATGTTGTCGCTCAGACCCGTGATCATGGATTTGTCGATTTTGACCCCGTCGACCCTTAGGCGGCCAAGGTGGGCCAGTCCGGCATATCCGGTGCCAAAATCGTCGAGTTCGACGCGGAAGCCTGCTTTTGAGAGGGCTTTGATGGTTTTTTCGGCGCGGTCGTCTTTTTCGGAGAAGAATGTGCTTTCAAGGACTTCGACCACGACCCGGTCTGGTTCGAGGTCATGGCGTTCGGCCTCCCATTTCATAAAATCGATGTATCCCGGTTGGGCCATGGTGCGTGCGGAGACGTTGACGGCGATTTGGAGCCCTTTGTGGCCTGCCTGGTTCAGGAGTTTGAGGGCCATGCAGGCGCGGGTGGCGGCAAAGCGGTCGATGTCGTCGATGATGCCGATTTCCGTGGCGATATCCAAAAAGTCTTTGGGGAGGAGCAGGCCTTTTGTGGGGTGATGCCATCGGATGAGGGCTTCAAAGCCGGTGACCGCTTTGGCGATCAAGGAACATTGGGGCTGGAGGTAGATGTCCAGTTGGTCTTTTTCGAGCGCCTCGATCAGTTCGGAGGCCAGTTTGGTTTTGTCCAGATGGCTGCGGTCCATGGCGTGGTCGTAGCAGGCCACTTGGCCGCGGCCTTTGTTCTTGGCCTCGTATAGGGCGATGTCGGCGTTTTGCATCATTGCGGTTTCGGAGTTGACCCCTTTGGAGGAGAGGGCGGCGCCGATGCTGGCGCCTACACGCAGGATTTTGTCTTCCCAGTGGATGGGTTTGCTGGCGGCTTTGATAAGTTGTTTGGCGCGTGCTTTGAGGTAGGGGAAATCGGTGGCGTTGGGGCAAAGCACCACGAATTCATCGCCGCCAATGCGGGCCAATAGGCCGTTGTCGCCGATGAGGGCGCGCATGCGGTCGGCGGTCTTTACGATGACCGCGTCGCCTGCGGCATGGCCGTAGGTATCATTGATGGATTTGAAATGGTCGAGATCGATGTGGAGCAGTCCGAAATGGTGGCAGTTTGCGCGGGCTTCGGCTTCGACCTCTTTGAACACCCGTGACAGTTTTTCGCGGTTGGCCGTGGCTGTGAGCGTGTCGTGGTCGGCGCGAAAGGCGGTGACTTCGGCGTTTTTCTTGAGTTGTCTTTCGCGGTGGACGTGAACGGTTACATCGCGGCAGAAGACGATGATGCGATCTTCGCCTGATTGGGAGGTGTCATGGGTGAAGGTGAGCGAGCTCCAAAGTTCGGTGCCGTCTTTGCGCACGTTAAGGACAACTTCGGTTTCATCCAGAAAGCCGCTGGAGAGATCGTAGCGGAAGTTGGCGACTTCTTCGATGCTGGGGCGATTTTCTTTGGGCAGGACGAAGGAGAGCGGGTTTTTCCCGATCACTTCCTCCGGGGTCCAGCCGAACATTTTGCACCAGCTGTTGTTGGCCCAGATGATGCGTGCATGCATGTCTTGGATGACAATACCGTCGCTGGATTTTTCGATGATGGAGGCGGTTATGCGTTTGCGGCCTTCTTCCGTGGAAAAAGGCGGTTTTAGGTCTGATAGGGTGGTTTTTCGGGTGAATATGATCCATCCGAGCAACCCACAAAACAGCACTAAATTAAAATACGCCAACATCGGCGACGAACCCACTTCTTGCTACACCGATGGTTTGATAGCAGGTGGGGGTGGTGTTGGTGTTAACCGCAGGCATCTAAGTGTTTAAAATTGAGATTGAATCCTATCGGTGAGATGTCGCATTGTCAGTACGTTGAATTTTTTGAAACTTATCAAGGTGTGATGCGTGATGTTGAGTGGTCTTCCCATTGCCAGCTCTGGTCTTCGGGTCGGTTTGCTGGGGGGCTCTTTTGATCCTCCTCATGCGGGGCATTTACACATTTCCCGTTGGGCCATGCGCAAGTTTCGCCTTGATCGGGTCTGGTGGTTGGTGAGCCCCGGCAATCCGTTGAAAACCGAGGGGCCTGCGCCCATGGAGCGTCGTTTGGAGGCTTGTCGGGGGGTGGCTCAGCATCCGCGTATTGTTGTGACCGATCTTGAGAGCCGATTGGGGACGCGTTATACGGCAAAGACGTTGGAACAGCTGTTTGAGATTTATGCGGATGTGAATTTCGTCTGGCTCATGGGGGCGGATAATCTTAGCAGTTTTCACCATTGGGATCGCTGGGATTGGATCATGGAGAATGTGCCCATCGGGGTGATGTCTCGCCCCGGGGATCAGATTGCGGCGGGGCTGTCACCTGCGGCCAAACGATATACGCGGTTTCGATTGTCCCCGCGCAGGGCGGCGGCTTTGCCTTTGCGACCAGCACCTTGTTGGACGCTTTTGACGGGCAAGACGCTCGATATATCCTCCACGGAAATCCGAGCGCGGGGCGATTGGGTCAGGTGAGGTGATCTGCGACCACAGCCTCGAACTCGGAGGATGTGGAGACCCCGTGGAACGCATCCGCGTTGATAGTCACGCCCCAATTGTCGGCAATGGCCTCATAGCGGGGCAGGCGGTCGTTTAGCATTTGGGCATAGGACCAGCGGATGAAATCGTCGGGATCGACGTTTGCTTCGCTTAAGCCTCGCTCAGCGAGATAGCGGTTCCAGCGTTCACTCATCACCTCTTTTCGCGCAAACATCGGCTTTGGCGCTTTGTTGAAGCGTTCAATGAGCGTGTCTGTATGGGCGTCAGAGCCTTTTAGCCAGATGATCAGGGTGTTCTCGCTGATGGCCTTTAGGGTCGAATCGTTAGGGTCCTCAGGGTCGGTCACCTCGCAGATGGAGCCGGAGGTGTCGCAGATGAAGTTGTTATAGCCGTAGATATGCTCGGCTTTTTCGATGAATTTGACTGCATCTTGGGTGGCCGAGATTTCAGCGGCACTATGCTGGCCCTGTCGACGCATATATTCGTCAAAGGAAATGCCGCCCTTGTCAGGATTGCCCGGTTTGCCCAAATAACGCGAGAGCGGGGACAGGTTTTCGAATGTGATATTGGAGGCAATGTAGATGCTGTCGGACATCAAATGCTCGGCCAGAAAGGGGACTTTCATGGCCTCTTTCTTGAAATTATCGACGATATGCTCGCCCATGTAATGGGTGCCAATGCGGTAATCCACGGAGTAGTGGAACCAGTCGCCGGACTCTCTGAGAAGATTGGACAGATAGGTTTTACCCAGTCCTGACATGCCGATCAGGGCCACGCGTTTGTGGCCAGCGTTGTGCCAGTCGGCTTTGGTTGGGTAGATCATTTTCGCGTCCCTAGTCTTTGGACCTGCTTATCTTTGCGGCCAGACGACCGTCAAGGATGATCATGCCAATAGCGATGATCCCAAAGCCGATGAGTGCTGATATTGCAATGGCTTCCCCGAGTACCCAAGCGCCTAGGATGATGGCGATGGGCGGGATCAGGAGGGTGACCAGCATCAGATTGCCCGAGCCTGCCATGCTGAGGACGCGGTAGTAGAGCAGATAGGCGCAGGTGGTGGCTAGGATGGCGATATAGGCGATGGCGGCCCATGTTTCGGGGTTCAGCGCTAGGCTGGGGGCGCCGTCGATGGAGATTGCCAGTGGGAGCATGATGAGGGTCGAGCCTGTGAGCATGCCAAGGGCTGCTGTGTGGGGCGGGATGGAGCGGAGTGTTTTGCGCGCCCAGACGCTGGCCATGCCGTAGGAAATGGAGGCCAGAACAATGGCGATTTGGGCGGCGGAGCGGATGTCGAAGCTTCGCAGACTCTCAATGCCGATGGCGAGGATGACACCGATGAAGCCCAAGGTGACGCCAATGGTTTTGCGCTGTGTGAGGCGTTCGTCTTGGAAGATGATGGCGGCGAACAGGATGCCGAAGATAGCGGTGGCGGCGTTCAGGATCGAGGCCAGACCGCTTTCGATGGTGGTTTGGCCCCATGCGATCAGGCTGAAGGGGATGACGTTATTGAGGAGCCCCATGATCAGGCAGGCCAGCCATAGGCTCGGCGGGGGGAGTGGCCATTTTCGCGCGAGGGCGATGATCCAGATCAAAACGGTGCCCCAGAAGACGCGGTGGGCGACGGTGGTGAAGACGTTGAGTTCGCGCAGGCAAATGGCGAAGGCCAGAAAAGACGCGCCCCAGATCAGGGCCAGAAGGAGCATTTCGGCCCATGCGCGGCCTGAGAGGGATTGTTGGGTGATCATCTCGGCACTCTGGCGGTCGGGCAGGTCTTTTGCCACCCGAATGTTGCGTTAAAGCGCCTCGCCTTTAACTTAATCCAATCGTATCGCCATTGTCCCGAAAGCACCGAAGGTGTGGCAGGGTAACGGCGATTCAAGTTTAAGGTGAGCGGCGCTATCCCATGAAAAAGCCGCGCCTGTTGGGGCGCGGCTTTCGGTGTTTGGATTTGGGGTGGCTTAGAGTGACATGCCGATCTTGATGCCGAATGCCAGTGCCGTATTGTCGGAGAAATCACTTGGAGCGGTTGCCGTTGAACTTACCGGGACCGATGTTTCAGCGTCACCGATCATGATGTACTGCACGCCGCCTGTGATTTTCATGTTGCCACTGGTGTATGTGGCGCCCAGTCCGAGTGCTGTGCGACCGTCGGTTGGTCCCAAGTTAGGGGCAACACCGCCAATGGAAGGCTCATGGGTGACTGTCACTGCGCCGGACCAAGTGTCGTTGAAACGACGGCCAAGACCCAGTGTGGATGTCAGTGTGTTTTCGGAGAAGGAAACCAATGAGCCGCCTGTTGCGGATCGGTAGACGGTTGGTGTGATGTTCACGCCGTCCCAATTCACGTAGCGGAGCGTGCCGAAGACCAATGTGTCCGCCGCGACGCCCGTCTGGAAGTCGAGGTTGAAGGAGGACGGGGTTGTCACGTCGGTTGTTGAGGTGAGGGACGCTGGTCCGGTCTCGGTTGTTTCCAGCGAGTGGTCGATTTCGGAGTTGTAGGTGAGGGCGACGCGCAGGGCGATGTCTTTGCGCTCATAAGCGGCACCGGCCACATAGCCAAATCCGTAATCCGCAGCGCCGTTAGCGGTGTAGCCTGCAACGACAGGCACGCTGGCTTCAGCACTCAAGGATTGTGCGCGAAGGCCGCCGAAGACGCTGACGTTCTCGTTGATCTGGTATTTGCCAAGCAGTGTTACTGCATTGCTGTCCAAAGACGCATTGGTTGTGCGAAGCGGGTAGGTGGTGGCCGCTGGATAGGCGATATCCGCGCCGTAAGGCTGGTCAAAGATGACAGCAGCCTCCCAAGGTGTGCCCGCGTAGGTCCATTTATAGGCCGCGCCCAATTGCGTGTAGGAGGAGCCTACATCGCCTGAATCCTGTCCAACAACCGTGCCCGAGATGTCAGGGCTGATCGAGCCGAGTGAAAACTCTGCGTAATTGCCGTCCTCGAAAAGAACTGCTGATGATTGGCCGGAGCGATCAATTCCGCCTGCGAGGGCTGAATTGGCGCAAAGTACCGCTGCTGTTGTGTGTAAAAGTCGTTTCATTGAAGAGCTCCCAGTCGGTCTTTTGTCTTTTGTTTTTCCCAGTCCATGCCCTCAGTTCACGTAAAAGTCAATCGGGCGTGATTTGGCTTTTATGACTCAAAGCTGCGCTTTTGGGAAAGGAAATTAGCCTGAAACTGTATAAAAATATGCAGATCGTGCTTTCAGGGTGGTTTCTATTGCGCCTTGCGAGCCTGCTCGGCGCGGATGTTGATGAGGTTGCCCGCCAGGATAATAGCGCCCCCGATGAAGACGGCTATTAGGATAGGCTCTTGGTAAAACCACATGCCCACAAAGGCCACGATGGGCAGTCTGATGAAATCCATGGGGGCGACGATTGTCGCGGGCGCTGCGGCCAAGGCGGAAGTCAGGCAATAATGGGCGGTGAGACCGCAAATCCCGACCACGGCCAACCAAGGTGCGGAGGAGGCGGTGGGGAGTGGAATGCCACCGGGGATGGAGAGGATCAGGCCAAAGACCGCTTGCATGAGGGTCATCCAGAAGAGGACACAAAGAACAGTGTCTACCTTCATGATTTTCTTTGTTAAAATGGTGTTGAGGGCAAATCCGATGGCAGCCCCCAAGCCTGCGGCATGGCCCAGACCCAAAGGCGCGACACCGGGTTGGGCGACGATCAAAACGCCTAGAAAGCCAAGGCCTGCGGCGATGATCCTTGAGCGGGTCATGGATTCCGACAGCAGAAATGGGGCAAGCAGGGCGACGAAAATCGGGTTGGTAAATTCCAGAGCGACCAATTGGGAGAGCGGGATCACGGCCACTCCGAAAAACCAGAGGTTTTGACCCGCAAAATGGAACAGGTTTCGCTTGATGTGATTGTCAAACCTTGGGGATTTGATCTGGGAGAAGCCTTTGGCGCTTCGCGGCAAGAGCACACATACGATCAGAAATCCGATGACGGAGCGGTAGAGCATCAGCTCGAATGTGTTCATGTCCACATAAAGCTCGCGTCCGGCCACGGCCATGGACGAAAACGAGAGGGCGGCTCCCAGCATCCAGAAGAGCGCTAAGATCGGGCGGGATGTGTCGTTCATCGCGCGACTTAATCGAGGTGTTGGTTCCGGCGCAAGGGAAACCGCGCATTTATGTAATTGTCGCGGGATTCGCGATGTAGTAATTTATCCGCAACGGAGGATTGCGATGAGTTGGTTTACTATTCTTGGTTTGGTTGTGCTTGCGTTTGCGGCAGCCGTGGTGATGCGCCGTGTGCAGGCACGCAATGCGCGTTTGGCGCTGACGGACACTCTGGCGGCTCGAGTTTTGGAGGGGGCCTCTGATGGGGCCAACCGTCAGGAACTTGCGGATATTTTGCGCGGTTGGGAGAACCTCAGTGCCGCGCGTCAAGCGGAGTTGAAGGCGCATCTTTCGGGGCATCCAAGGCTTGAGGGCGTGGATGTGACCGATGCCTCAGAGCGCCGTCGCGCCTATGAGAGCCTTGTGGGGATCAGCCCGGGCAAATCTCCGGAGAAGTGACCGGGGCGGTGTGATGCGCCGCTCAGTCGTCCTCGTTAAAGAGTGAAAACTCGCTGGTTTTGGAGAAGTTGCGCTCCAGATCCGTTGATTGCTTGCCCCAAGGGGAGGCCTCACTGCGGGTCTTGTGGAATGCGAAGGCCTCTTCGTCGGTGAATTCTTCTTCCAGATGGAAGATTTCAGGGTCTTTCTCGTCTTGAGTGATCTCAAAGCGGATATTGCCGTCTTCTTTGCGGCTTTCAAGGACATGGGTGGCCAAAAGAGGCATCATATGATCCAGCCGTTCGATTGGAATGGTGATAGTGCCTTTGAGTTTGACGGTCATAGACTTGCTTTCTTGTGATTGTCTTGGCTTGGGTCTTGGTGGACCTTATTCCCACTCGATCGTGCCCGGAGGCTTTGAGGTGATGTCATAGGTCACGCGGTTGATGCCTTCGACTTCATTGATGATGCGCGTGGCCGTTTCGCCCAAGAATTCATGGGTGAACGGGTAATAATCAGCGGTCATTCCATCCACGGAAGTGACGGCTCGAAGCGCCAGTGCGAAGTCGTAGGTGCGACCGTCGCCCATGACGCCCACGGTTTTGACGGGGAGGATGGCGGCATAGGCCTGCCAGATTTCGTCGTACAGGCCGTGTTTGCGGATTTGGTCGATGTAAACGGCGTCCGCACGGCGCAGGATGTCGAGTTTCGGGCGGGTAATCTCGCCCGGGCATCGGATCGCAAGGCCGGGTCCGGGGAAAGGATGGCGGCCTATGAAGCTTTGAGGCAGGCCCAATTCGCGGCCCAAGGCGCGGACTTCGTCTTTGAAGAGTTCTCGTAAAGGTTCGACCAGTTTCATGCCCATTTTTTCGGGTAAGCCGCCCACGTTGTGGTGGCTTTTGATGGTCTCGGACGGGCCTCCTGAGAAGGAGACACTTTCGATGACGTCTGGGTAGAGCGTGCCTTGGGCGAGGAATTTTGCGCCCAGCGGTTTGGCGTGTTTCTCGAATACGTCGATGAACAGCTTGCCGATAATTTTGCGTTTGGTTTCAGGATCGGACTGGCCGTCGAGTTGGCCCAAGAAAAGCTCGGTCTCATCGGCGTGGATGAGGGGCAGGTTGTAGTTGTCGCGGAACATGGTGACGACCTCGGTCGCCTCGTTTTCGCGCAAGAGGCCGTGATCGACGAAGACGCAGGTGAGTTGCTCGCCGATGGCTTCGTGGATGAGAACGGCGGCCACGGAGCTATCGACACCCCCTGATAGGGCGCAGATGACTTGTTCGGAGCCCACTTGCTCGCGGATCGTCTGGATGGCCTGTTCGCGGTAGGCGCCCATGGTCCAGTCGGATTTGAAACCGGCGAGGCGCACGAAGTTCTCATAGAGTTTCGCGCCATTGGGCGTGTGGTGGACTTCGGGGTGGAATTGCACTGCAAAGAAGTTGCGCTTTGTGTCGGCGACAATGGCGCAAGGGGCGTTGGGGGATGTGCCGAAGATCTCGAAGCCCGGTGCCAGTTTGGCGACATTGTCACCATGGGACATCCAGACTTGCTCTTTTTCCGCCTCAAACCAGCCGCTTAGGAGCGGGAGTTCGATCTCGGTCGGGGTCACGAAGGCGCGGCCAAACTCGGCGGTGCCATGACCGCTGTCCACTTCGCCGCCCAATTGCTGCATCATGACCTGCTGTCCATAACAGATGCCCAAAATGGGAAGGCCCATGTCAAAAAGTGCGTCGGGCGCGCGGGGCGACTCTTCGTCGAGCACGCTGCAGGGGCCACCTGACAGGATGACCGCTTTAGGTGCAAAATCTTTGATGAAGCTCTCATCCACCAGATTGAACGGGTGGATTTCGCAGTAAACGTTCAACTCGCGAAGGCGACGCGCGATAAGCTGGGTCACCTGAGAGCCAAAGTCGATAATCAGCAGTTTTTCGTGTGTTTGGGTCATGGCGCCGTGTTAGCGCCGAGACCACAAATTCACAAGCGTTTAGCTTAGGAGACCCACGTCTTTGAGGGCCGCAGTGTCGAGTGTTTTGAAGTGGGCCTCTGTTCTGAAGGCCTGATCCTTGGCGATGAGCCAGTTAAGGAGGCGTTGTGCTAGGCTTTCCGGGGCCGGATTTCTGACAAGTGCGGGGGCGGAGAAAGCGGTGGGTGCTGTGTGTGTCGCGATCATAATGTGTTCCAGTTCAATGTAGCCGTAAAGGCGTTAAGTTCTTTTGTTCGATGAGGAGGGTGTAACGGCTGGCTTGGTGGCTCTCTGTGATTAGAAACACAGGTTTGGAAGAATTGTTCACATTTTTCTACGTGTCCATGTCGCGGATGTGCGGCGTCTGGGCGTTATTGGGAGAAATGCGTCAACACTCTTGGGGTAAGAAGGCACGAATTCTCTAGGGTTGATGTGAAGGGACAGTGACATGGGCGAGGCTCAAACAGTGGCGCGACGTGGGCGACGCGGCGGAGGCGGTGCGTCTCGACGGGCGGAGCGGACGACCCATCGGATTGAGTTTGCCAAGTATATCGAGCGGCAGGTTCCTAATTTTGAGGTTCTCAATGCCGAGGCTATCGAGATAATCGAGGCCAATGCGGATCGGGTCCTTGAAGAGATTGGCGTAAATTTCCCCGAACAGCCCGAAGCCTTAAAGCTGTGGCGCGAGGCTGGTGCGGATGTGAAGGGCGAGCGCGTGCATATTCCGCGTGGTTTGGCGCGGGAATTGTGCAAGACCGCGCCCGCGCAATATACGCAGATGGCCCGTGATCCGGCCAAGAATGTGGTGATTGGCGGGAAGAACTTGGT
>CAZXRG010000100.1:0-11216 GCA_964642935.1 uncultured Rhodobacterales bacterium
AACCTGCCCCTTAGGAGGGGGCTGCTCTATCCAGTTGAGCCACGGGGCCAGTCACTTGATCCTTTTAGGGCAAGTGGGGCCGAATGTCAGGCTGGAAACGCCTGCTCGTTAGATACCCACGTGGCGTTTGAACGGGCTTGGGTCTGCGATCAGCTCTTCGATCGTGTGGGTAGCCGCGTTTTGACCGTTCTCGATGAAGGCCACACGGGTTGCGACGGCACGGACGGCCTCTTCGCGTTGCTCGACCAGAACGATGGCCACGCCTTCCTCTTTGAGCTTTAGAACCGTTTCGCGGATCAGTGCAGTCATGGAGGGTTGTAGGCCTTCGGTCGGCTCGTCCAGCAGCAGTACGGATGGTTCAAGGCAGAGCGCGCGGGCGGTGGCCAGCATTTGCTGTTCGCCCCCTGACAGCGTGTCGGCGCGTTGTTTCAGTCGCTCCTCCAAACGGGGGAACATCTCAAGGACTTTGTCGCGGGTGGCTTTGCCCTTTTTGCGGGTCATCAGGCCAATTTCGATGTTTTCCGCCACGGTTAGCTCGGCAAACAGGCGGCGTCCTTGGGGGATGTAGCCGATGCCTGCGCGGGGGACCTTATGGGGCCCGAGTGTGTCGATCCGGCGTCCGTCCAGTTCGATCTGCCCGCTCATGGGGGTGATCAAGCCCATGATGGTTTTCATGGCGGTGGTTTTGCCCGCACCGTTGCGGCCCATCACACAGAGGACCTCGCCCTTTTCGACGCTCAGATCGAGTTCGTTAAGGACCTGATTTTTCCCGTAGCCCGCATTTATGCCGTTCAGTTTTAGCATCAGCCCCCCAGATACGCGTCTTGCACGGCTTGGTTGGCCTGAATCTCTTCCGGCGTTCCTTCCGCGATGATCTGGCCTTGGTCGAGCACGGTTATGGTTTCCGCCAGACTCATGACCACGTCCATATTGTGCTCGATCAGAAGGATTGTGGTGCGGTCTGAAATCTCGCGGATGAGGTGGATGAAGTCTTTGATTTCGCCACCCGCCAGACCTTGTGTGGGTTCGTCGAGGATCAGAAGCTGGGGGTTTTGTGCGATGCCCATTGCGATCTCCAGCAGCCTTTGGTGGCCGTAGGCAAGATCGCCTGCGATATGGGATCGGTGAGTGCTCAGGCCGACCTGTTCGACGATCATTTTGGTATAGGAGCGCAGCTTTTTCTTGGAGCCTTCAAAGTTGCGTTGGGCGGCCAGAACAACGTTTTCATAACAGCTCAGCTCGGGAAAGATCGAGGTGATCTGGAACGTATAGCCCATGCCTTTGGCGATCCGTTTGTGGGCGGGCAGTTTTGTGATGTTCTCGCCGGCGAATGTGATCTTCCCGCTGGTGGCTTCAATCCTGCCGGTGACCAGCGAGGTGAACGTGGTTTTTCCAGCGCCATTGGGGCCGATCAGGGCTCTGATTTCGCCATCGCGCAGGGAGAAATTGACGTCATCCACAGCCGTGATGCCGCCGAATGTGCGGGTAAGATTATGGGTTTCAAGCAGGTTCATGGAAGCCATGGAGCCACCTTGGCGCGCACAAAGCCAAGCAGGCCTCCGCGCACGAATAGGGTGATCAGGACCAGCGTGACGCCGACGACCAGCATGTAGGCGTCCGTCAATCCGGAGGCGTAATCGACCAGATAGACCATGAATGCGGTGCCGATGATCGGCCCTAGCGTGGTGCCAGCCCCTCCCAATAGGACCCAGAGGAGTGGGAAGATCGAATAGGGCACTGCGGCAAAGCTCGCACCCACATATCCAAACAGGATGGCGTAGGCCGCACCCGATGCGCCGGAGAACGTGCCTGATAGGGTGAGGGCCATGAGTTTATGGCTCCATGTGTTGTAGCCCAGCATGCGGGCGCGTTCCTCGTTTTCGCGCACAGCCACCATGACGCGGCCGGGTTTTGAGCGGACCAGCCAGAGTTTGATGAGAAGGGCTATGCCGAAGAGGGCGAGGGCGGCCAGATAGCGGGTGTCGGCTTCGGAGAAATTCAGCTCCATGAACTGGCGGGCGTCTGTGGTGAGGACAAAACCCTCGTCGCCTCTGGTGTATTCTCCGAAGTAGAGGATCGTGAGATAGGCGGATTGGGCGAACATCAGGGTGACGATCATAAAGCCCACGCCGATCGTGCGAAGGGCTAGAAGTCCTACGATGAAGGCCAGCAGCGTGGCCGAGGCGATGCCAATGCCGAAGGCGGGCAGGGTGGCCATGTCCATGTGTTGGGCGGAGAGGCCCATTCCGTACATGCCGGCAGCAAAGAACATGGCATGGCCGAGTGAGAGCAGGCCGGAGTAGCCAAACAGGATGTTAAAGCCCATGGCATAGACCGCCAGCACCATGATCCGTGCCACTTGGCCGTGGTGGTAGTCCGGCAGGGCCACATGAAGGAAGTATAGGAAGGCCAGAATGGCCAAGTGCAAGAATAGGTCTCTGGTCATACGCGCCGTGTCCCGAAGAGGCCTTGGGGGCGGTAGACAAGGACCATGGCCACCAGCAATGTGGCCATGATTTTGGCCAGTGTTGGCGAGAAGAAGACGGAGATGATCCCGTCGGACATGCCGATCAATAGGGCGGCGATGACGGTGCCGCGCAGTGAGCCGAGCCCGCCTATGATCACGACTATGAAGCTGAGGAGAAGGGGTTCGGCGCCCATCAGGTAATGGGCTTGTTGGATCGGGACGATCAGAACGGCGGAGATGGCGGCCAATGCGGCTCCGATCCCGAAGACAAGGGCGTAGACACGCTCGACGGGGATGCCGAAGGCGAGGGCTGTTTCGCTATCCAGTTGCGTGGCGCGCAGGATCAGGCCGAGTTTGGTGCGCGACATGATGTACCAGACGAGCAGGAGCAGGGCGATGGCAGCGACTATGACGAACAGCTTGTAGCTGGTGGTGGACAGGCCCCAAGGATAATAGAGTTCCCATCCGGCCTCGGTATTTTCAAACCATGGAAGGGCTATTCTGGAATTGAACGGGGCTTCCACGGGGCGGGCGTCGGGGCCGAATGTCATCAGAACCGATTGTTGGAGGATATAAAGCAGACCGATTGTTGCGACGATTGTGGCTTCAGGGTCGTAATTGATGCGTTTGAGGACCAGCCAGTTGGTGACAACTGCGATAAATCCGGCAATGAGCGGTGCGACCAGCAGAGCGGCAAAAAATCCAAGCACCGGATCCTGACCGATCAAAGTGGCGACCCACCAGGCAATGACCGCGCCGAGCATATAGAATTCACCATGTGCCACATTGACCACTCGCATAACGCCAAATACGAGCGATAGGCCAAGTGCCGTCAAAGAAAGCACAGCGGCTTGCACAAGCCCCTCAATTGAGGCCAGCATTAAATGCGGTCCGAATTCCAAAAAAACCCCCTCGGAATCAATAGATTAATCTCATCACACGCAAGGGGGTAGGGCAAGTGCGATGAACGTAAAGCCGCGTTTTAATTCAGTTTATTACTCTGCCCGGTCGTAAATCTGTTTCATTTGCTTGCGCATAAGGCGCATTGCTTTCAAAGCTCAACCGGTTCGCGCCGTTTGCTTTTGCTTGGGTCAATTCTTCAGAGGCTTTTTCAAGAATTTGATCAATATCGCTATTTTGCTCGATCGACACCGCCCCAATGCTCACCGAAATCGGGATCAGGTAATTTCCCGAGGTGACAGGGTCACTGGCAATCGTGCTTTGAATGCGTCGCGCAACAGTGATGCCGTCTTCCAAACTCACGGAATCCAGAACCACCATGAATTTCTCAAAACCGAGCCGACAAACCTTGTCATCATCCCTGACGGCAGTTTTCATGGTATCGGCAACTGATTTGAGAATGTCGTCTGTCGCTTCATATCCAAATTCGTCGACAATGGCGCTGAGGTTATCCACATCCAACATCAAGGCCATGCCTTCATCCAGCAGTTTTGCCTTGCGCAGATCCTTGAGGAATTCCTCTTTTTTAAGGGTGCCTGTAAGATCATCGTATTTGACCACGTAACTTAGGCGTCGCTTGAGGAAGAACATATCAAAGGACATTTTTGACACCAGAAGTGCCGTAGGAAAGGTGATCAACAGGATCATCAGAAAGGTGGAGGATGCATTATTCCAGAAGATGGTCGGGGTCTGGATGACGTAAATGGCACCCATCGCAAGAGCCAAGGCCACGAGTGTTACACTCATGGTGATGGCAAAAATCGCGAGATAACTCCCTGTGCGCAACGCTTTATCCTACTCAAACACGAAACCTGAGAGAGGTTAGCGCGATTTAGATTAACGCTCCGTTGCACGCGTCAAACCGAATACTCGGTATTTTAACTAAAGATCAGCGCAGCCAGTCCATGACCATTTTCTCGTTGGACCGGCTGACCGGAATGGTCCGCCCGTCTTTGAGATCGAGAAACAGCTTTCCGCGGTAGGGGGCGAGGGTGGAAATGGCCTCTTTTGACACCCACCAAGAGCGGTGGATGCGTTGCCCGTCAATGCCCGGAAGCTCGTCAATGGCATCCCCAAGGCGCATAAGGATCAGCTCTTTTCCGCGACTTGTAACGACCTCCACATAATGGTCCTGCGCGTTCAGGGTCATGACGTCACCGCGCACATCGACGGAGAGGCGTTTCATGAAACGGGGCGCTGTGGGGTCAACGGGCTCTGCTTGGGAAGAGGTGCCTGCCACCAATTGCACAAGGCAGGAGACTGCGACGGTGATGACCGTGCAGGCGCATAAAATATAGATCAAATCTCCAAGGGCGCCCGCTTCGTATCCGGCGATTTGGGTGTTGATGCCATAGACCAAGACGCCCACGGCTGGGCCTGCTACGCAGCCCCCGAGGATTGCCGTGAGAAGTTTGGGCCATCCCTTCGCCTCGCCAAAGAGGGTGAAGGGCACGATGAAGGCCATTGCCAGAAAGTAGGTGGCCAGTGAGACCGCCGCCCAATAGGCTGCCCTTTGCGGGGTTGTCAGAAGGGTCGAGGTTTCAAACGGGCCCGAGACCACCAGCAAAGCGACCACGCATGCCAGTGCGATCCAGAACCTTGGTGCGGCAAGTAGCTTTTGCATTTCACGTAGCGTGATTTGCAAATTCGATCTTTTCGCGAAGTTTTCAGGACGGTTCATGCAGTATCGCTATTCGTTTTATCTGGGTCGCTTAAGTCTAAGCTTGCGCTTGTTTGATCGAAAATCAAGGCAGGTTTATGGTTTTTAAGTGAGGAGCGAAAGGTAATGTTGGGACTATTTGATTGGACGCAATGGGAGTCGGCCAGCCCTATCATCAGGGTTCATGTGATTGTTGCAGTCCTCGGCTTTCTGGTCGGCACTCTGATTATTGTGATGCGTCGCGGCACAATGCTTCACCGCTGGATGGGGCGCGGTTTTGCGGTTGCGGCAATGCTCACAGCACTGACCTCGTTTTTCATCAACGAGATTCAGCAATGGGGCTCTTGGAGCTGGATTCATCTGTTGTCGATCTTGGTTGTTTATTCCACCATCACCGGCGTGCTGGCGATCCGGCGGGGGAATATGAAAGGTCATATGACTGCGATGATCTCGATCTATCTGGGCGGGTTTGTGGTGGCTGGCGGGTTCACGTTTCTGCCGGGGCGCAGAATGTACGAGATATTTATTGGGCCCGTGTTGCGTCGTATATTCTCTGACCAGACGGGTATTGTGGAGGTGGCGGCTTGGGCCATTCCGGTTGTTGGCGTGATTTCGGCGATCTGGGTCTATCGCCGCGCTCTTGTTCTGCCTTTGCGCAAGATGTCGCGTAATTAGTGCTGCGTGCAGGTAGGATGCGTTTGAAACGCATCCTACACGTGGTCGCAATGTTTCGTCAGAAGCTCTGGGTCGTGTAATCGACTTCATCCTCATAGAAGGTCTCTTCGATTTCTGCTGTATGGACCAAATCCATACGGCCTCCGTTCACCTTAGAGATATATTGACGTCCAAAGGTTTGGTGGGTCTTGCCGTTAAAGATTTTTGGTCCTTGAGGATGCGCATTTGAATGATCAAACGTTGTCATATTCTCAATCGCCTCAATCAAATCAGCCCGATGTTCAGCGCCCTTATATCCGGAGGCTTCCATTCCTGCTTTGATGATGTGCAAGGTCTCCCAGCATCCAAACATATGTGCGTAAGTTGAGACGTCCTTTGCATCGCTTACTGAAGCGCCATTTGCATCAACGCCCACCTTCTCGCGGAAGAACGTATCATAGGGGCTGTTGTTCTCCTGCGCATAACGCGGGTTGCCCTCCCAGAAATAGCTTCCTTCCAGGAACTCAAGGCCGGGCGAGGAAATGTCCACCGCTTCCAAACTGTCGATGAACCCGAACAGTTCGGGACCCTGACCGCCAAAAAACTCGCCGAGCTCTTTGACGAAGGTCAAAACGGCCGGTCCGACCATCACGTGGTACAGCACCTCTGTGTCGCGTGGAATTTTCGGGAAGTATTTCACAAAGGAGGTCTCTGTTGGCGGGATCGGGATCAGCTCCAGAATTTCGCCACCTGCTTTCGCCATAGCCTCGGAGAAATAATCGCGGTGGTCATGGCCGAACGCAAAGTCCGGATAGACCATGGTGACCTTTTTACCGAGGTTATTGGCCACAAACGGCGCCATGGCCTGAACCTGTGATTTCACATCCGTGATGCCCGGCTGAAGCGTGTAGCGGTTGAGCATGCCGGAGGCCACATGATGCCCCTCGGACACCACAAAATAGGGCATCTTCAATTCCGCGGCACGCGGCGCGGAGCCGATCACCACATGGCTGAACAAAGTACCAAAGGAGACATCGCATTTGTGCTGGCTGGCAAATTTCTCAAGAACCTCGGCCCCCCTCTTGGGGTCGGTGCCATCATCTTCGGCCACGATCTCGATGGGGCGGCCATTGATGCCTCCGCTTTCGTTGATCAGATTGGCAGCCGCCTGAGTGGTGCGGTCATACCACCGCCCATATGCGGCTCCAATGCCCGTGCGGTGGACCTGAAAGCCGATCTTGATGGGCTCGGAGGATTGAGCCTGCGCGTAGGGCACAAAACCGGGCATAGAGGCGGCTGCGGTTGTGGCCGCCAAGCCGGACAAAACCTTGCGTCGGTTTGGTTGGATCAATTTTGATTTGGATGTGGTCATCGTGTTGGGTTCCCCTCAAATTGTGAGCGCTTTGCATTGGGTCGGGTGTTCGATTGGTGCGAAACCTCAGGATACCGTGCCAAAATAACTGCAAAACGCATGGTCTCAGGCTGTCTTGGCTGTACGCGTTTGTCCAGAGTTTTATGTGGAATGGCGCCGGAGATGTGCTGGGCGGGTCGGACTGCGCCATGTTTGGGCAGCACCCCTGCCTGTGTCATAGCCCTTTAGAAGAAGCTCTGCGGGTCGATGTCGATGGTCACGCGCACATTGGCAGGGGGGCGGAATTGGCCAATCCAAGCCCTAATGGCAGGTTGGAGCGGTGTGCTTTTCGCCCCCTTGATCAAGAGCCGCACCCGATGCCGTCCCCTGATCCGTGCAATGGGCGCGGCCGCAGGACCAAACAGCTGCGCCCCTGTCGCGGTGATGGGTGCCGATTTACGCGCCATAGCGCCCGCCAGATCAAACACCACCGCCTCATCGGGGCCGGAGATCACAATCCCTGCCATGCGCCCATAAGGGGGCGCTCCGGCCTCTTGGCGTGATTGTGCCTCTGCACGCCAGAAGTCCTCTTCATCGCCCGATATGATCGCCTTAATGACCGCATGATCGGGCTGATAGGTCTGGAGCAGAGCCAAGCCCGGCTTGTCCGCTCGCCCCGCACGTCCGGCCACTTGGCGGATCAGTTGGAAGGACTTCTCAGCCGCCCGCAAGTCACCGCCCTGTAGGCCCAGATCGGCATCAATCACCCCGACAAGAGTGAGCAGCGGGAAATTGTGCCCTTTTGCCACCATCTGCGTGCCGATGATAATGTCCGCCCCACCGCTGGCAATCTGGTTGATCCGCTCTTTCAGCTTACGCGCACTATCGGCCAGATCGGACGACAGGATCGCAATACGGGCCTCAGGGAACCGCTCAATCGCCTCTTCTGCCAGACGCTCCACACCGGGGCCAACGGCATTGAGGCTCCCCTTTTCATCACAGCTCGGACAAGCCTCGGGCATAGCGCGACTTTCCCCGCATTGATGACAGACCAGACGGGCCAGAAACCGATGCTCGACCATTCGGGCATCACAATCAGGGCAGCCAATCTGCTCCCCGCATTTGCGACATTGGGTGGTCGGGGCATAGCCGCGTCGGTTGAGGAATAGGAGCGATTGCTCACCTGCCTCAAGTCGGCTTTGCACCTCGCTGGCCAAGCGGTCGGAAATCCAGTGATTGCGAGGGGGCGGGTTCTCGCGAAGGTCGGTGGTTGCCATCTCCGGTAAAAGAGCCGAACCGAACCGCTCGTTGAGGTCGAGCCTGTTGTACTTCCCCGCCTCCGCATTGGCCCAGCTTTCCAGCGACGGGGTGGCGGTGGCAAGGATCACTTGGGCCTTATTCAAAGACCCGCGCAGAACGGCCATATCACGGGCATGATAAAGCGTGCCGTCTTCCTGCTTGTAGGAGCCATCATGCTCCTCATCCACCACGATCAGGCCTAGGTCCTGAAACGGCAGGAACAGAGCCGATCTGGCCCCCACAACCAATTGCGCCTGACCACTTGAGATCGCTTTCCAAGCCCGTCTGCGCTCGACCTGCGTCACGCCCGAATGCCATTCCGCAGGGCGTGCGCCAAAGCGGGTTTCAACACGGGCGAGGAATTGCGTGGTGAGTGCGATTTCCGGCAGGAGCACGAGGGCTTGGCGCTTTTGTCGAAGCGCCTCTGCGACCGCCTCAAGATACACTTCGGTCTTTCCCGATCCGGTGACGCCCTTGAGCAGGGTGGCCCCATAGGTGCGGGTCTTACAGGCCGCTTTGAGCGTATCTGCCGCCACGGTCTGATCGTTGGACAAATCCTTACTGGGCAGGTTCGGGTCAAGCCGCTCAAAAGGCGCATCATGGGGGGTGGCCTCTTCAATGAGGACCTGCTGTTTGATCAGCCCCTTCACCACGGATGAGGTCACGCCGGCAAGCCCTGCCAGTTCTGATGGGGTGAAGCCGCCCCCGCCATGTTCCTCCAGCACCGCAATCACGCGGGTTCTGGCGGGGGTCATGCGATCAGGCTCGCGGTCGGACAGTCGCAGAATTTTGCGCATCCGGGGATCATCCCCAAGACCCGGAAGCCTTGTGGCCAATCTCAGCATCGCAGGCATGGGCGTGATCGTGTAATCGGCAGAGCGGCTCAGGAACTGGCGCATTTCCTCGCGCATGGGCGACATATCCAACACGCGGATGATGGCGCGCAGCTTCTTGATGTCAAAATCGCCCAAGCCTTTGCCCCAAACGACCCCAAGCACCTTTCGAGGGCCCAAAGGCACCTCCACAAAGGCACCAAGCATAACGCCCTCGGCTGGCGCCTTATAATCCAGCACATGATCGAGCGGTTGGGTGGTGAGTACCGCCACACGCTCGCCCTCAGCGAAGAAAACCGGTTGATCTGATGTTAATGGATTGGCGCTCATGATGTCGTTTTAGAAGATGTCTTGGAGGGCAGTTCAAGAGCCAAAACTGCCATAAATTTACAACGCCAGAGCGGCAAAGAAAACACACTTGGCCCAAATCAGGCCAGATTTACATGAGAAGGGATGCGCTTGGCGCTGTTTTTCCATCATAAAGTTGGAAAACAATGCGCAAAGCAAAAAGGTGGCAGGCAGTGGTTAGAGATGTAGTTCGTGAAAGTATCCTAGCAGATCCGGCGCTCGTTTTGGACGATCGCGATATGATCCGCGCGCTTTTGAACGCCAATTCCGATATGGGGCGCAACGTGGTTGACCTGCGCGGGGTGCTGATTGATCGCCTTGAGGGAAAACTCGACCAGCTTGAGCATACCCACCGCGATGTGGTCTCGGCGGCCTATGAGAACCTTGCGGGCACCCATCAAATCCATCGCGCTATTCTGGCGGTGATTGCGCCCAAGAGCTTTGAGGCGTTTCTCCATGCGGTCTCCGTTGAGCTGCCCAGCATCATGGCGCTGGATGCGGTTAAGCTTTGTTTTGAAGGCGATGGTGTTCGCGCTGGTCAGTCTTTGGGGCCGAAAGGGGCCATGCGCCGTGCGGTTTTGGGTCTGCCCAAAGGCGGGGTTGCGGCTTATTGCGGGGAAGATGCGCCTGTTGAGGGCAATCGGGTGATTTTGCGCCGTGCGACACGTGCAGGCGGGCTGATCTATGACGAGAATGCCCCCACAATCATGTCCGAGGCGATCCTGAAGCTTGATCTGGGGGAGGGCAAATTGCCCGGTCTTCTGGTCTTGGGTGCACGCGATGCGCTGCGCTTTAACCCCGAGCAAGGTACTGATTTGCTGACATTTTTCGGTGCGACCTTTAGTTTGGCCATGCAAAGATGGCTGGACTGATCCAAGGTTCAGCGGCTGGCATTCACGCCATGGAGGCGTGGCTGGTGCATTTGGGCTCGATCAGAAATGCGAGCCCGCGCACCATTGATGCCTATCGCTCTGATGTCTCCTCTTTTCTTGGCTTTCTGAGTGGTCACTGGGGCGGAGAAGCGGGTCTTAACCCTTTGAAAAATATCACTGTTACGGATATGCGCTCGTGGATGGCTCAGGAGCGCCGTGACGGGCTTGGGGCGCGGTCTTTGGCGCGAAGATTGTCTGCGGTGAAAGCGTTTTATCGCTGGTTGGGACAAAATCACGGGGTGGAATCTGCGGCCGTATCAGCCATTCGAGGGCCTAAAACCAAGGAGAGATTGCCCAGACCCGTTGCGCCTCAGATGGCTAAGGCTTTGATTGCGAACACAAATTCCGGCTGGGTGGAGACACGGGATTGCGCGGTTCTGACGCTGTTATACGGCTGCGGGTTGCGGATTTCCGAGGCTTTAAGCTTGCAAGCCTCTAACGCTCCGCTTGGTAATATGCTGAAAATAAAGGGAAAAGGCGGGAAAGAACGGCTGGTGCCCGTGCTCCCCATCGCTCAAGAGGCGGTTGAAGCCTATCGCGCCCAATGCCCCTATGATCTGGTTGAGGGGCCTTTGTTTCTGGGGGCTAGAGGAGGGGCGTTGAACCCGCGCCTTATCCAGAAAACCGTTGAAAATCTGAGGCTTATGCTGGGTCTTCCGGCAACCGCCACCCCCCATGCCTTGCGCCATTCTTTTGCGACGCATCTTCTGGA
>CAZXRG010000101.1:0-2866 GCA_964642935.1 uncultured Rhodobacterales bacterium
ACTTGGAGGCGTTGGGCCATCGTAGGGGCAATCGGCTACACAGGATACATAACCGCGCACCGGAATTTGGGCGAGCTGGGCCGATTTTAAAACTGGCTCAAAACGCGCCAGGCTCTCTTTGACGCTGCAGTTGATATTGGCCTGTGAAAACCCTTCCGAGGCCGATGCAAATACCGCGATCTCGTCCGGCTCTGCGATCATCGCATTCTCGAACCCCCGCAAATTCGGGGTGAGCGCAGTGTAGGAAACGCCCGAATGGCGGGTGATCCCCGTAAGCACCGCCGCGCCATCCGCCATTTGCGGGACGGCTTTAGGGTTCACGAAACTGGCGGTTTCGATCTTGGAAAGCCCTGTTTGCGATAGAAGATCGACCAGCTTGATTTTGTCCGCCGTCGACACCTGTTGCTTTTCGTTTTGCAGACCATCCCGAGGGGACATCTCAAAAACGGTGACATGCTCAGTCACGGGGCACCTCGTAGAAGTCTTGGGTGTAAAACTCCTGTACGCCATCCTGCGCGCGGGCTTTCACAAAGGCCGGACGGGTGGAGATACGCTCCACATACGCCTGAACGCGCTTAAACGGATCAAGGCGCACATAATAGGGGGCAGCGATCAGATTGAACCCGAGCATCGTATCTGCGGCCGAAAATCCGGACGGCAAAATGAAGTCGCGGTCCTTCAGATGCAACTCCAGAGCCTCAATGGCCGCCGCTAAACGGCGGGCTTCGATTTTGCAAACCGTATCCGAGCGCGTGGCGGGATCACGCAGGAAAATCCACGAGAGGTTAAGGGCTTCGATCCGTGAGGCCATTGTCTCGGCAAAGCTGATCCACTCGAGATACGCCTGCCGCTCTTCGTGGCCAAAAGGGCGGCCCAAGCCATGCTCGGGATTGGTCTCAACAAGATATTCGGTGATGGCCGCACTTTCAAAAAGCGTCCTCCCGTCGATCTCAAGGGCAGGCACGCGACCCCCCGGAGAGATTGCCAAAAACTCAGGCGTGCGCAGGCTACCGTCCATAATTTTGTAGGGTTTGATCGTGCAATCAAGGCCCATCTCTTTGAGCAGCCAAAGAATACGGAAGGACCGGGTATGGGCCACATGGTGCAGGATAATCTCACTCATCTTCCGCCTCCAATTTTAGCAGGATCGCATCGCCATCAACCTGATCTCCGGCTTCGACGAGACGTTCGCCGATAATGCCGTCGCGCGGAGCAAGCAAAGTATGCTCCATTTTCATGGCTTCCAAAACCAGCAAAGGCGCGTCCTTTTCCACCGTGTCTCCCTGATTGACCATAACCTCTTTCACCAATCCGGGCATGGGGGCTGAGACTGTATCTCCAAGGGTTTTATCCTCTGAATGACCAAAGATCGGTAAACTGAACTTATAGCTCATGCCATTCTGGAACACAGAGACCGAAGACCCAATTTTTATGGCTTTGAGCGTGCATCTGTGCCCGTTGGTCGTCAGCATAACGTCCGTTCCTGTGCGGATTATCTCGACGGATCGCTCGTCCAGTTGATAGAGGTTCGGCCCAAGTCGGGTGAGGTGATTGCTCATCACTTGGCCATCATAGATCAGATCAAAGTACAGCTTTGCTTCTGACCAATGGCGAAAACCGGTGAAGGGTGTTTCATCGAAATCAAGTGCAACCAAAGCTGCTGTTGCGATGATTTCGGGTGTCGGGTCTGGTTTGAGCATGAGGGCTTGGAGGTCCCGCTCGATGAGGCCAGTATCAACCTCTCCCTGCCTGAAACCCGCATGAGAGGTTAGCGCATGGAGGAATGCCAAATTGGTTGTGGCACCTAGGATATGGGTGTCGGCCAGCGCAGTTTTCAGCCTGTTGAGCGCGGCCAGACGATCAGGCCCATGGACCGTGATTTTAGCGATCATCGGATCATAATGGGGCGTGATCGTATCGCCCTGCTGAACCCCTGTATCGATGCGGGCATTTGGCGCGAAATTGAGATGATCCAGAGTTCCGGTGGCGGGCAGGAAGCCAGCGGGCACGTCTTCGGCATAGATACGTGCTTCAAACGCATGGCCGTTGATGGAGAGGTCATCTTGGGTGAAAGGTAAAGGGTCTCCGGCGGCGATCTTTAGCTGTAGGGCAACCAGATCAAGGCCCGTAATGGCTTCGGTGACGGGATGTTCGACCTGCAAACGGGTGTTCATTTCCATGAACCAGAACCCATCGGTGCGCAGGCCCTTTGATGTGTCGACGATGAATTCGACTGTGCCGGCACCTTCGTAGTTGATGGCCTTGGCGGCGTTGATGGCAGCTCGCCCCATGGCCTCGCGAACCTCAGGGGGCATGTCGGGGGCCGGAGCCTCTTCGATCACCTTTTGATGGCGTCGCTGGAGGGAGCAGTCGCGTTCAAACAGATGAACCACATTGCCATGGGCATCGCCAAGGATCTGGATCTCGATGTGGCGGGGTTCGGTGATATATTTCTCGATCAAACAGGCCGGATCGCCAAAGCTGGACTGCGCTTCGCGCATGGCCCCCTCCAACGCTGCACGGAATGCTCCGGGGGCCTCCACCAGCCGCATTCCTTTGCCGCCACCTCCGGCCCGCGCTTTGATGAGGACGGGGTAGCCGATGAGATCGGCCTCTTTGGCGAGGGCGTCAGGGTCTTGGTTCGTGCCATGGTAACCCGGAACCACAGGGACATTGGCCTGCTCCATGAGCGCTTTGGCCGCGTCCTTTAGGCCCATCTGGCGGATGGCTGTGGAGGAGGGGCCGATGAAGGTGAGGCCCGCCTTTTCGACCGCCTCTACGAAGTCAGGATTTTCAGAGAGAAAGCCGTAGCCGGGGTGGATCGCCTCGGCGCCTGTTTGAAGTGCGGCTTGGATGATGCGATCCG
>CAZXRG010000101.1:2966-10946 GCA_964642935.1 uncultured Rhodobacterales bacterium
CCGCCGTTGCGCTCAAAATAGGCTTTGTGGTCCCTTTGCCAGCCTTCAAGGCTCTCATTTTCGCCCTCTGCAAGCGCGAAGCCTGCATCCACGTCGCAATATCGCTTTTGCTCCAAGGAGACGGTCTCAATCACCAGTGCAGGCGTGCCGTCCCAGTTTAAAGCGATGTCCTGACGGCCGACTTGGGGCATGGGCTCCTTGGCTGCTTCGTAGTCTCTGAGGGCCCCGCATGTGGCGGTCTTTTTGCCAGACTTCACCAGCGTCAGAAGGGCGTGGGACAGCTCGGCTGAATCTCCGAACTTGAAGGTCTCGGCATTGGGGTATTTGGCCATGGCATCTTTAAGGTCCATCACATTCTGAACACGCCGAAACGTGTCTCCTCTATGGGCGCGTTGGCGCAGGCGTTTAGGGATAGGCCGAGCACGTCGCGGGTTTTGCGAGGGTCGATGATGCCGTCGTCCCAGAGGCGGGCGGAGGCGTAGAGCGGGTGGGATTGTTCCTCGAACATCTCAATGGTGGGCCGCTTGAACTCGGCCTCTTCTTGCTCGGACCAAGTGCCGCCTTTCCGCTCGATCCCGTCGCGTTTGACTGTGGCTAAAACGCCTGCGGCCTGTTCGCCGCCCATGACCGAAATGCGGCTGTTGGGCCATGTCCACAGGAAGCGGGGATCATAGGCGCGTCCGCACATGCCGTAGTTGCCCGCCCCGAATGAACCGCCGACAATGACTGTGAGTTTGGGGACATTGGCGCAGGCAACCGCGGTGACCAGTTTGGCGCCGTCTTTGGCGATGCCGCCGCTCTCATATTGCTGGCCGACCATGAAGCCGGTGATGTTTTGGAGGAACACGATGGGGATGGCGCGTTGGCAGCAGAGCTCGACGAAATGCGCGCCTTTAAGGGCGGACTCCGAGAAGAGGACGCCGTTGTTGGCGATGATCCCGACCGGGTGTCCGTGGATTTTTGCGAACCCTGTGACGAGGGTGGTGCCGTAGCGGGCTTTGAACTCGTCGAACTCGGAGCCATCGACTGTGCGGGCGATGACCTCGCGAATGTCATAAGGGGTTTTGAGGTCGGAGGGGACCACTTGGAGCATGTCTTGTGGATCGAACGCGGGGTCTGCTCCAGTGCGTTGTTTAGGTTTTGCCCGGTTGAGGTTCGAGACCGCTTCTCGCGCGATGGAAAGCGCATGGGTGTCGTCTTCTGCCAGATAATCAGCCACGCCGGACATGCGGGTGTGAACGTCGCCTCCGCCTAAGTCTTCCGCGCTGACAACCTCGCCTGTGGCTGCTTTGACCAGAGGGGGGCCTGCGAGAAAGATGGTGCCTTGATCTTTGACGATGATGGTGACGTCGGACATGGCCGGAACATAAGCGCCACCGGCTGTGCAAGAGCCCATGACCACGGCGATTTGCGGGATGCCTTTGGCGGACATTTGAGCTTGGTTGAAGAAGATGCGCCCGAAGTGATCACGGTCGGGGAAGACCTCGTCTTGGTTGGGGAGGTTGGCGCCGCCGCTATCAACCAAGTAGACGCAAGGCAGGTTGTTGACCTCTGCGATCTCTTGAGCGCGCAGGTGCTTTTTAACGGTCATCGGGTAGTAGGTGCCGCCTTTGACGGTGGCATCGTTGCAGATCACCATGACCTCTTGGCCGTGAACTTGGCCGATGCCTGCGATTGCCCCTGCACCTGATGGGACGCCGTCATAGAGCGTGTGGCCCGCGAACATGCCCACTTCTAGGAAGGGGGAGCCGGGGTCTAGAAGGCGGGAAACGCGCTCGCGTGGGAGGAGCTTGCCGCGAGAGATGTGGCGCTCGCGGGACGCTTCAGAGCCGCCTTGGAGGGCTTGATTTGCTGCCGATTGGACTTCGGCGAGGGCTTCTAGATGCGCTTTCTCGTTGGCGAGAGCCGCTTGGGAATTGGGGATGTGTTTGGAGGTCAGTTGGGTCATGGTTCGTATCTCACCCCATCGCTCCCATCATCTCGCGGCCTATGAGCATGCGTCTGATCTCGGAGGTTCCGGCACCTATCTCCATCAGCTTGGCGTCCCGGAATATCCGGCTCACAGGCGTGTCGTTCATGAAGCCAGCACCGCCCATGGCTTGCACGGCTTGATGGGCGACGGTCATGGCTTCCTCGGAGGCGTAGAGAACGCAGGCGGCGGCGTCTTGGCGGGTGACTTCGCCACGGTCGCAGGCTTTGGCGACTTCATAGACATAGGCGCGGGCGGAGTTCATTTTGGTGTACATATCAGCGATCTTGCCTTGCATCAGTTGGAAGTCACCGATGGGCTTTCCGAACTGTTTGCGCTCGGCCAGATAGGGCATGATTTCGTCGAGGCAGGCGGCCATGATGCCCGTGCCGATGCCGGATAGAACCACGCGTTCATAGTCGAGACCGGACATAAGAACGCGCACGCCTTTGCCTTCTTCGCCGAGCACGTTTTCAAAGGGCACATCGACGTCTTCAAAGACCAGCTCCGCCGTATTTGAGCCGCGCATACCGAGCTTGTCGAAATGCTCGGAAGTGGAGAAGCCCTTCATGGATTTCTCGATCAGAAAGGCGGTCATGCCTTTGGAGCCAGCATCGGGATCGGTCTTGGCGTAGACCACCAAGGTCTCGGCATCAGGGCCATTGGTGATCCAGTATTTGGTGCCGTTGAGCGTGTAATATCCGTTCTTTTTCTGGGCGGAGAGCTTCATGGAAACGACGTCGGAGCCGGCTCCGGCTTCGCTCATGGCCAGAGCGCCGACGTGTTCGCCGCTCATTAGGGAGGGGAGGAATTTCTCCTTTTGCTCGGGCGTTCCATTGAGGCTGATCTGGTTGACGCAAAGGTTGGAATGGGCGCCGTAGGAGAGGCTGACGCTGGCAGATGCGCGGGCGATTTCCTCGACTGCGACCGTGTGGGCGAGGTAGCCCATGCCGGTGCCGCCGTCCTCCTCCGGCACGGTCATGCCAAGAAGGCCGAGGTCGCCCATTTCGCGCCAAAGATGGGCGGGGAAGATGTTGGTTTTGTCCACCTCGGCGGCGATGGGCTTGATCTTGTCTTGGGCGAAACGATGGACGGTGTCGCGCAATGCGTTGACGTCTTCGCCAAGGTCGAATGTCATACTGGCGTTAAACATGAGCGGGTTCCTTGAGGCTGTGACCAATGCTGTTGAGAGCCAGCTTGGCATAGATATCTTCGATTTCTTGAGCGCTCAGGCGACCGTTGGGCTTGTACCAAGTGGTCGCACCGGTGAGCATGCCTAGGATGGCCATGGCGGTGATTTTGGGGTCGTCGGGGGTCAGGGTTTTGACGATGTCGGTGAGGATGTTTTCATAGGTGCGTCGTAGCTTATCGAGGGTTTTAAAGTTGTCGGGATCAAGGGAGCGGAGTTCCATATAGCTCAGGAAAACCTCGTCCGGTTTGGTGATGTGATAGCGGATATGGAAGCGGGCGAAACGCTCGACGGCGGCTTTGGGAGGTAGGCTGGTTTTGGCCTCTTCTGTCCATGCGGCGAGCAGGCGTTCCATGTGGCCTGTGAGCAGATCGACGAGGATCGCTTGCTTGGTCGGGTAGTGGTTGTAAAGGGCGCTGACCTGCACGCCAACGGCGTCGGCGATGGAGCGCATGGAGACGGCGGCGTATCCGTGGCGGGCGAAAAGCGTGAGGCTTTCGCGGCGTATTGCGTCTGCGGTTTTATGTCCGATTGAGCCTGTGGTGCGCGCCATTGGGGTGCTCTAATTAAATGAACGTTCGTTCTTATAATGTGGATTTGAGCGCAAGTCAAGACTTGTGGTTGTAATATAATTACCCCAAGTTGGCATATTTTGGATATTTATTGCGCTTCCATATTGCGCCGATCACGCTGACCCGCTAGATTTATCGCACTGCAACAATGACACATCACTTTTGATTCTAGTGGGGCGCTATGCTGGACCATCCGAACCATCACAATTTGCCTGTTGGCACGATCTGTATTGAGGACATGGAGCTGGGTATGTCCCGCTCCTTGGCCAAAACGATCACGGACAGTGATATCGAGATGTTTGCCACGGTCTCCATGGATCGCAATCCGGTTCATCTGGATGATGACTATGCTCAAGATACGATCTTTGGTGGGCGTATTGCGCACGGTATGCTGACGGCCGGGCTGATCTCTGCCGTGATCGGCGAGCAACTCCCGGGTCATGGGTCTGTTTATCTGGGACAATCGTTAAAATTTACCGCCCCCGTGCGTCCGGGGGATCGGGTCGAGGCGTCTGTGACTGTGCGCGAGATTGATCATGGGCGTCGTCGTGTCACTCTTGATTGCGTGGCCTCTGTGGGCGATACGGTGGTTCTAAAGGGCGAGGCTTTGGTTCTCGCGCCAAGCCGCAAATTCGACTAGGGCCGATTGGTCCTTCAGAGGGACCGATGAGACGCCACCAGAATTTCACAAGTATTCCGACCGCTGACAAAGGGGCCGCTGTTGCCATCGGTAATTTTGACGGTGTGCATTTGGGCCATCAGTCGGTGATTGCTTTGGCGCGGGCGGCTGCGGTTCAGCTGCAAGCGCCTTTGGGGATTGTCACCTTTGAGCCTCATCCGCGCGGGTTCTTTGCGCCTGAGGCCCCCTCTTTCCGGTTGATGAATGCGGATGCTAAGGCTGCGCGTTTAGAGAAGCTGGGGATCGACCAACTCTATGAAATTCCTTTCAATTCCGAGCTGGCGGGCCTGAGCTCTGACGAATTTATCGAGCAGGTTTTGATCTGGGGATTGGGTGTGCGCCATGTTGTGGTGGGCGCGGATTTCCGGTTTGGGAAAGGGCGGACGGGCTCGGTTGAGACCTTAGAAGAAGCGTCCTTTGGCGTGACCGTGGCACCTTTGGTGTCGGATGGAAAAGGGGACTATTCCTCAACCGCTATTCGCGAGGCTTTGAGCGCGGGCAAGCCTGATGAGGCGGCGCGGATTTTGGGCCATTGGCATCGCATTGAAGGGCGTGTGGAGAAGGGTGATCAGCGCGGGAGGGAGCTTGGATATCCCACGGCCAACATCACTATGGATGATCTTCACCAGCCCAAATACGGGGTCTACGCGGTGATTGTGGACATCAAAAACGGAGCCCATAAGGGGCGGTATCACGGGGCGGCTTCCATGGGTGTTCGGCCTACATTCGGGGTAAATCACCCTAATCTGGAGAGCTTTCTGTTTGATTTTAAAGGCGATATTTACGGGGCGGATATCTCCGTGGCATTGGTGGAATATATCCGGCCTGAAGAGACGTTTGATGATCTGGACGCGTTGATCAAACAGATGGATGATGATTGTGACAAGGCGCGGGGCATTTTGAAGCGTGTGGCGCCATTGTGAGCGGCATTTGGCCTGAGAAAACCTTGCGAATCAAAGGTTAACGCGGCTCTGGGGCGGAAAAAACGCCGTATGATTTCAACGTGACCCGTATATGATTTGCATATGACGCTTGGGGCGGATTTGGCTGGTTAATATAGCGTTTGGTGGGGATAGCTGATGTTAACCTTTGGCGGGCATTTTTGGCGCATCGGCTGACTGGCTCTCCGACGGGCCTAGCCTTCCAGAACTTTCCGATGCTCGGGCGTCAGATCATAGACGCCTTTGCTGATCCGCTCGAACCAGCCGTAGTGGTTAGCGCGCAGAATGTCTCCGGCCTTGGGGGCGTCCACTTCCTTTTTTAAAGCGGCGGGAGCCATGGGGCCGAACTCGGCCAGATGTTCGGCGATGCGGATGGCCTCTTGTCGATAGGCGGTCATCAGTTTGGTCTTGGTGCTGCCGCCCTTGTTGGGGTCGCCCTTTCGGGAGAGAAATTCGCGCAAGAGTGCCGTTTGGCGGCGTTTGATTTTGCGCGGCTGATAGGGGACCGGATCGAGGTGAACCTCGGCCACATCGCCTGTGACCGAGATGAAGCCAAGGCCGATCCGTTTGCACAGTTTGAGCGTGTCTCGAAGTGTCTTTCGCCAGAGTTTCGTCTTCCCGCGTGGCACGGCGATATAGACTGCGTCGGTGATGGTCAGCCGGTCGATGCCTTGTAGGATGAGGCTGATGGTGATGCCTGTTTTCATCTCGACTATGACGGGCGGTTCCTCACCGCGCACCCCGACCACGTCGCATTTCCCGATCTCCCCTTTGACCGTATAGCCTTGGTCTTCCAGCAGGGTTTTGACCGGTTGGTAGAGGTCGGTTTCTTTCACGTGTCTTATCTGCCCCACTGTTCCTTGGCGGAAAAATAGAGCAGTTGGGCGGGTTTTGAAATGGGGATCGAAGAATGCCGCTTTTCGCGGTTCTTTGGCCTTTCCTTGGCTTGAGATTCGCGGCAATGTCCGGCCATGGTGAAAGACACGCAAAAACGGCCCAAATTCTGGGAAAAATACAAGCTTGAGGAGATGACTCAAGCGGAGTGGGAGGCTGTTTGTGATGGCTGCGGGAAGTGCTGTTTGATCAAGCTTGAGGACCCCGATACGGCTCAGGTGGAGTACACCAATGTGGCCTGCAAGCTGTTTGACGAGGCGACGTGTCGCTGTGCGGATTATGATATTCGCAAGTCGATTGTGCCCTCTTGTGTGGTGCTTGATCCGGCGACGATTGAGAAGGCGGCCTATTGGTTGCCGGACAGTTGCGGTTATAAATTGCTCCATCAGGGGTATGAATTGCCGCTTTGGCATCCGCTTTTAACCGGCGGGCCTGAGGCTATGCATGAGGCGGGGGCTTCGATGATCAATCGCACCATTCCTGAATATGAGGTCGATGAAGAGGACCTTGAGGATTACGTTGTAGAAGGACTTCAATAATGTTTTTCGCGTCAGACAATTCGGGTCCAGCGGCTCCGCAGGTGATGGATGCTATCATGGCGGCCAACGCGGGGTATCAAAGCTCTTACGGGGCGGATGATATTATGGATCGGGTGCGCGCGCGGGTGCGTGAGATCTTTGAGGCGCCTGAGGCGGCTGTTTATTTGGTGGCGACGGGGACGGCGGCGAATTCTTTGGCTTTGGCGACGATCACAGATCCTTGGTCGGCCATTTACTGTCACGAGCTGGCCCATATTGAGGAGGACGAGTGCAATGCGCCGGAGTTCTTCACAGGTGGGGCCAAGCTGCATTTGGTGGGCGGGGAGAATGCCAAGATTGATCCCGCTCTTTTGGCTGCGACCTTGAAGGCGGGGACCAATACGTTTGTGCATGGGGCCCAGCGGGGGGCTTTGTCGATTACCAATGTGACCGAGCGGGGGGCTGTCTATTCGGCCTCCGACGTGGCGGAGCTTTGTGGGATTGCTAAGGGGTACGATATCCCTGTCCATATGGACGGGGCGCGGTTTGCCAATGCTCTGGTGGCCTCCAATGTGAGTGCGGCGGATATGACATGGCGGGCAGGTGTTGATGTGCTGTCCTTTGGGGGCACCAAGAACGGGCTTTTGGGGGTTGAGGCGGTTGTTTTCTTCGATCCCAAATATGCCTGGGAGTTTGAGTTGCGCCGGAAACGGGCGGGGCATCTCTTCTCGAAACATCGGTATTTGTCGGCCCAGATGGAGGCCTATCTGGCCGATGATCTTTGGCTTGATATGGCGCGTCATGCCAATGGGATGGCGGATCAATTGCGCGATGGTTTGAAAGAGGCCAAGGCGGAGCTGCTGTTCGGGACGGATGCCAATATGGTCTATGCGGGGTTCTCACGGGCGCAACATCGCGCGGCCATGGGGGCTGGGGCTCAGTATTATTTCAACGATGCGGATGCCAGAGTGGATGGGCCGGATGGGGACATGTTGGGCTGTCGTTTGGTGACCAACTGGATGACCAGCGCTGAGAATATTGACCAGTTTATCGGTTTGCTAAAAGGGGAGACAGCATGAGCTTTTCCAGAGATATCAAGATCGCGCCGTCGATCCTGTCTGCGGATTTTGCCAATTTCGGTTTGGAATGTGAGGCCATCGAGGCTCAGGGGTGCGACTGGGTGCATGTGGATGTGATGGACGGGCATTTTGTGCCCAA
>CAZXRG010000102.1:0-7767 GCA_964642935.1 uncultured Rhodobacterales bacterium
CGAGCCTGAATTGCGAAACTCGAAAGGGGGCAGAGATGCCCCCTCTTTTTTTGCGTTGGGGTGGCTGGATATCCTTTGTACGGGGTGTCGGTTATTCGACCAAATGCGCGAAAAGCACCCATTCTACAATTTATGCGCGTAGTTTGCGTGACTGATTCTGTTTCGGCGGGTGTGGCGAAATAAGGCACGTATCTCCGCGTCATTTCACAATATGAATTCGTAAAGTTTGAAGTTAACAACTCTAAAAATCCTTTGTTTTTCGGGTATTAAGGCAAATCCCGTTAATAGTTTATTCACTTTAAATTCTACGGATTTGCCATATTTGAGCCCAAGTTCTGGATTACTAATTATCTTGTAGAAATGAGTGTTTGTTTCTTTTTTGGGTGGGCATGGGTATGGATTTGCGCTTTGGTTTAAGGTGCCGTCAATTTTGTGAAGACACGTATGGCGGTATCACAGCATTAACTCTCACAGTCTTCATGGTGATGATAATCTCTGTCGGGATGGCAGTAGATTTCATGCGGCATGAAACCTATCGGGTAGAACTACAGGACGCGATTGATCGCGGTGTTTTGGCGGCCGCGGCCTTTGATCAGACAATTGACGCGGAACAAACCGTGCGCGCCTATCTGAAATCAACGAATTTCGTGAAGAGTTGCTATAAACTCGACCTGCCAATCGGGCGGGTGGACAGTACGGGCTCGCGCACCATTACGGCCTCGGCCACATGTGAGCTGAACACCTTCTTCCTCAAATTGGTTGGCATTACCAAGCTGGACGTTAAAGCGATTGGATCAGCGATTGAGGGGGCCTCCAAGGTAGAGGTGGCTCTGGTTCTGGATATCTCCACATCCATGGTCATGAACAACTCCAATGGCACCTCCGATACACGTCTTGAGGTTCTCAAGAGAAGCGCCAACTCGTTCATGGACCAGATGTTTACGGCGGCCAACAATGATCGGCTGTCCATGTCCATCGTGCCCTTCGCGGGGCAGGTGAACGCAGGTCCGGTGGCATTCAACCATTTCAACCAGTCCTCCACACATCACTATACCAACTGCATCGAGTTCAGTTCTGCGGACACAAATTACGTCGCAAATGCCGATGGTGATCCGTCTGCGAACCCGCTCAACACGATGATACAAGCGCCCTCTGCGACCAGCCGGGCCCAAATGCAGCACTTCAATTATTCAAAGTTCTGGGATAGCAGTTCGCGCTCTTACTCCCACGGACCCATTGGGGTGAATAATGTGGGTTGGGGCTGGTGCCCGTCGGATTCACAGCAGATTACCTATCATCAAACCCAGAAAGATGTTCTCAAAGGCCGGATCAATGCTTTGCAGGCCCATGAGGCGACCGGCACATTTCACGGTGCCAGATGGGGGGCCATGCTGCTTGATCCATCCTCGACTGATCTGACAGACGAGCTGATCCGGGCGAACGTCGTTTTGGGCTCCGAGGCCGGTGTGCCCAGAGACTACAGTGACCCGGAAGTGGACAAGTTCCTCATTATCATGGGGGATGGTGCGACGACCGGTCAATTGCGGGTTATCGATAACCTTTATGACAGCACCCCCAGTTTCCCCAATGGATCTGATCAACAGCACTGGGCGTCGAATCTCTCCGTCGATCAGGACAGAGATTTCCAGTATGTGGACGTGCATGGAATGCCCATAACGGACGGTCGGATGATCGATGGCACCTATACGTTTGATGCGGCTCTGGCCTCGCGCGAAGCAGCCCGACAGGCGTTTTTGGATGTCTGTGAGACCTCCAAGGACAATGGTATCGTCGTCTTCACAATCGGCTTTGATCTGGATCCCGACCCGAATACAGCTACCTCTGCCGAGATCGACGCAGCGGCGCGTGCCCGTGCGGATTTGAAGGCTTGTGCCACATCAAAGTTCTACCATGACGTCTCCGGAGACGGGCTAGCGACTGCATTTTCCGAGATCGCATCAACCATTCAGAAACTAAGATTGGTCAACTGATGCGCATGAAACAGATCATTACAAAGGGCTTGCGCAGGTTCCGGCGTGACGAAGATGGAGCGGCTTCGGTCGAGTTCGTGATCATTGCGCCCATGTATTTTGCGTTGATGCTATCCACTTTTGAAGCGGGTTGGTTGATGACCAAGTCGATGATGTTGGAGCGCGGTCTTGACATAACCATGCGTGATTTGCGCCTTGGGGTTTATCCCAATCCGACCCACGCCCAGATGAAGTCGATCATCTGCAACAATGCCGCGATCCTCAAGAATTGCGAGAGCACGATGTTGTTGGAGCTAAGGCCGATCAATTCAGCGGCGGACGCTCAAACCTCGACAGTTTGTGTGGATCGCCAGCCTTCGGGCGATGTGGTTCCAACGGTGACATTCAATACCACCCGAGGGGATCGCGAAGTGGAAACCATGTTTGTGCGGGCCTGTGTGATGGTTGATCCGTTGGTCCCTGGCATGGGGTTGGCCTTGCATCTCCCAAAGGATGCCAAGGGCGGAATGGCGATGGTCTCTTATGGCGCTTTCGTCAATGAGCCGAGCTAAGATGGGCCGTTCCATGAACCTATTGCGTAGATTTCGCCGCGATCAAAACGGCACAATGACGATGGAGTTCGCCATTGTGGCTCCGCTGTTGTTCATCATTATTATTGCGGGGTTCGAGTTTTTTGACGCCTTCAAGTCCTATGGGCGTGCCGCCAAAGTCACCTATACGATTGCCGATAACCTGTCGCGCCGCGAAAAGATCGATGAGGCCAAAATTACCGAGCTTCATGCCTTGATGGATGCGCTTCTGCCTTGGATGAACGGGCCTAAAACGCTGGTGGTTTCGAGCATTACTTATAACGACACGGACGGATATGTTTGTGAGTGGTCAAAGCCCTCTGTGGTTAACCAAAGCACGATGGGCATTGAATTTGATTTCAATCTTGCGGCAATCAGCACACTTTTGAATGAGAATTTTTATAAGGACGTTTTACCATCAATCGCAGTTGGCGATTCCGTCATTCTGGTGGAGACCGTTGTCGAGCATCGCACACTCTTTAGCATGTTCGGCCTGCGCGGTCTTAAATGGCACAATCAGGTGGCGATCCGTCCGCGATTTACATCAAGGATCGTGGACGAATCTACGCCTGCGCAGGATTGTAACGTCTGATCCCTTAGATCAGCTTCCCCGCATAATCGCAGCGACACCTGTACGGGCCACATCAACAAGGCCCAAGGGGCGCATGAGGCTCACGAACGCGTCGATCTTCTCAGGCGTGCCTGTGAGTTCAAACACGAAGCTCTCCAGAGTGCTATCAACAACACTTGCACGGAACACTTCGGAGGTGCGCAGGGCTTCAACCCGTTTCTCGCCCGTGCCAGCCACTTTAATAAGCGCCAATTCACGCTCCACACTTGGACCTTCAACGGTCAGATCATTGACCTCATGGACCGGTACGATGCGCGCCAATTGGTGTTTGATCTGCTCGATCACACCGGGCGTGCCAGTCGTGACAATGGTGATGCGGGAGCGATGACCCTCATGGTCGACCTCCGCCACGGTCAGGCTTTCAATGTTATAGCCACGCCCCGAAAACAGCCCGATGACACGGGCCAAGACACCCGCTTCATTGTCGACCAAAACCGCCAAAGTATGCGTCTCGATGTCGTCGCTAAAGTTGGAGCGAAGATTATAGGCACTTTTCCGGTTGGTGCCTTTCTTGATGGCCAGCGCGTTCATGAGCTTAATCCTGTTGCTGAGAGGGACGGGAGTGACCAGTCGCAAAGTGGGACATTGGGGTCCAATATGGGCCGTCCGTCGTTTGGAAGGTCGTGGCGTTTTTCGATAAGATGGTCGTACATGGGGGCAAACAGGGTCAGGAAGTCCTGACTGGTCTGCTCTGCCATTTCTGCTTTGTGGCGGGACGGCTCGGCCTTGTTGCGTTGGGTGAACCGCTCATTGCTGGCCATGTTCATCACTGACGGGATGTCTGCGGATACGCCCAGATCATCGGCGATCCTTGCCGCTGTCGGGGCCATATCAAACGCCACATCATCATAATAAAGCGGGCGCACATTGGGCAGGGAAAGCCATGACAAAAGCGAGTTGGTCTGGTGTTTAATGTCTTCCGCCGCATCGTGAACCGTATGGTATTCCGCAAACGGCCCTTGGCCCTTCTCGCGGCTCTTGATGCCATGATCGATCATGGAGAGCGCGATTTCGCGCGGATCACGGAAAGTGGCATGGGCAAAGGCTTCGTTATTTTCCAGCATCTGCACGACTACGGGATCAGGACGGGTATGGGTCTTGATCGCGATCGTATGCCCCAAAGCTGCAGTTTCTGCGCGAAGGGCGGCTGCACGGGTCTCATCAATATGATTGCAAAAATTGATCTTCTTGCGATCCTCCACCGCCGCCACGCTCAAGCGCGGCTGAGGCAGGCCCGACAGTACCAAAGCAGAGCGCGCCAGCTCATAGCTGAGCGTGCTCCCGCTTTTGGTCATACCGTAGCTGAAATAGATGAGAGGAGGGGCCATTGGCAGGGACCGCGCTTAAACCAGCACGGCTCCTGTGGATTCAATGGCACCTTCAACGGCACTATCCCCAAGGATCATCTCGTTATGAGCCTTGCCCGACGGGATCATCGGGAAGCAGTTCTCGTGCTTTTCAACCAAACAATCCATGACAACCGGACCATCGTAAGCCAGCATCTCCTTGATGGCCTCGTCCAGATCATCAGGGTTGTCCACGCGAATGCCTTTTCCGCCAAAGGCTTCCGCCATCTTCACGAAATCGGGCAGAGCTTCGGACCAGCTGTGGGAATAACGCTCACCATGGAGCAGCTCTTGCCACTGACGCACCATGCCCAGACGCTCGTTGTTGAGGATGAACTGTTTGACGGGCAGGCGGTATTGAACGGCCGTTCCCATTTCCTGCATGTTCATCAACCAAGAAGCTTCGCCGGCCACGTTGATAACCAGAGCATCAGGGTGGGCCACCTGAACACCGACGGAGGCTGGCAGGCCATATCCCATGGTCCCCAAACCGCCCGAGGTCATCCAGCGGTTAGGGTCTTCAAAGCCCAAATATTGCGCCGCCCACATCTGGTGCTGACCCACTTCGGTGCAGATGTAACGGTCGTGGTCCTTGGTCAGAGCTTCAAGACGCTCCAAAGCATATTGCGGCTTGATGGTCTTTGAAGACTGGGAATAGTCCAGACATTTCACATCCTGCCATTGCTGGATCTGCGACCACCACTTCTTCACTTCAACCGATTTGGACTTGGAGCCACGCGCTTTCCAGAACCGCAGCATCGTGTGCAGCACGGAAGCGATATCCCCGATGATCGGCACATCAACTTGAATGTTCTTGTTGATGGAGGAGGGATCAATGTCGATATGGACCTTCTTGGAACCCGGCGAGAACTTATCAGTCGCCCCCGTAATCCGGTCGTCAAACCGTGCCCCGATGCAGAGCATAAAATCACAGTCATGCATGGCCAGATTGGCCTCATAGGTACCGTGCATGCCAAGCATTCCGAGCCAATTGTCACCAGAGGCCGGATAGCAGCCAAGACCCATCAGGGTAGACGTGATCGGAAAGCCGGTTTCGGCCACCAACTCGCGCAAGAGCTTGCTGGCCTCATCACCAGAGTTGATCACACCGCCACCGGAATAGATGATCGGCCGCTCTGCAACCTCCAACATCTCAACAGCGGCCAGAATGCTCTCCTCATCACCAGTGAGCTGGGGTTGGTAATGGCTGACCTTGGCCTGCTTGGGGCCAACATAAGTGCCCGTGGCAAACTGAACGTCCTTTGGAATATCCACAAGAACAGGACCAGGGCGCCCGTTGGTGGCCACATGGAAGGCCTGATGGATAGTGTCGGCCAGCTTGTCGGTCTCTTTCACCAGCCAATTGTGCTTGGTGCAGGGACGGGTGATGCCAACAGTATCCGCCTCCTGAAAGGCGTCATTGCCGATCATGAATGTGGGCACCTGTCCGGTCAGAACCACCATGGGAATGCTGTCCATCAACGCGTCCGTCATGCCGGTCACCGCATTGGTAGCACCGGGCCCGGAGGTTACCAGAACAACGCCCGGCTTGCCTGTGGAGCGGGCATAGCCTTCCGCCGCATGGGTCGCACCTTGTTCATGGCGCACCAGAATGTGACGAATATCGTTTTGCTGGAACACCTCGTCATAGATCGGAAGGACCGCACCGCCGGGATACCCAAAGACAGTATCCACGCCCTGATCCTTTAGGGCTTTGACTACCATTTGTGCGCCGGTCATCTGGCTCATCGGTCTTCTCCGTTGTTTAAGGGCGCTTTGCCCGTGGTTCATTCCATTAAGAAGGAGATACAAAAAAACCCCCGAACCGGGGGTTAAGAGCGCTCGTTTCGATCCGAATGTTACATTCGTCGATCCAAGCGCCTTCCAAGTACCACAATATCGATCACGACATTTTTCTCCTGTTCAGCTTTGTCTACCATGAAGAATTGCGTCGTCAACAGCTTATCATCGATTTTTGTTGCGGTATCTTCGCATTTTGTGAATTTTTGTGTCGCAAGGGCGTCAATCTGCGACATAAATTGAAATTTAAAGCTTGGGTTTTCCGGTTTGAGCGCGGAATTCAGGTTTCTTTACCAAAGGTCAAGTCGTCCGGCGGTAAATCGCTGGCTAATTAACGGGAAATATTGGTTATTTATTGCGCGGTTGACGCCACTCGGCGAGCCGACATAATAAACAGGTTAATTGGTCTACCTGTTGGAGAGTTTGTGTGCGTACCCTAAGTCTAGCGATAGTCTGCGCTGCCGGTTTGGCCGGAGTATCGGGGTGTAACCGTTCCTCTTCTACAGCATCTGAGGGTTCGCCGGTCACCACTCCGCCTGCAGGTCCTAGCGAGCCTCCCTTAACCACTCCCGCTACGCCTTCGGAAATTCAGGCGTTTGAAGCCTTCGCGGCCAATCCCAATAGTGCAACAGTCATATCTGCTTCCTCAACCTCAACCTCAACCCCAACCGCCGTGAGCTTTGCACAAGGCGCAGCCGGAGACGGATCAATCGACGTCACTGTGGGAGCAACAGTTTACACCCTGACCGGTGACATCTCGAGCGGTGTTCCGATTTTCACGGACCCTTCGGGGGCAAAACGCGTCAGCGTGAAACAGGTGGCGCGCCAGAGCGATGTCGCTCTAGCATTGATCCGCACAAGAAATGCTCTGTTGTTAAACCAGAACTTGGACCCGACCGGGTTTAGTCCACTTGGTGCCGCCACGAGTACCGCTGATTTGGACGCTTTGATCGGAGCGGTTGGGGCGAGTGCGAGCTATACTGGCACCTCATCCCTTGTGGCCATTCATCAGAACAATCTGCGAGATTCCGCAGAAGGGGACCTCCAGTTGTTTGTTGATTTTGAGACCGCCACATTTGTGGGGAGTATGGATCTTAAATCAGCGGCCACGGGTGGTCAGAATTTCGAAATCACGGATGTGAATATTCTGTTTGATACCGGGACCATCTCTGCGGGTGTCCTGTCGGCGGATTTAGAGATTGCGCCAGCTGACCCGACGACCCACACGTTGATGGGGAACCCGACGCAGTTGTTCATGGACCCGAATGTGGTCGGCAAGCTGACGGGAAGCTTTTTCGGTCCAAATGCTCAGAATGTTGGCGGTACGTTCAATTTCTCAGGCACCGAGCCTGATCAGCAAGGTCTAATGCCTCCTCAGAAAATCGAAGTCCAAGGCGGCTTCATCGGAACGCAGTAGCGATTATTTGTCC
>CAZXRG010000102.1:7867-10803 GCA_964642935.1 uncultured Rhodobacterales bacterium
CAGAAAATCGAAGTCCAAGGCGGCTTCATCGGAACGCAGTAGCGATTATTTGTCCGTGCCAGGCAGATAGATCGCAGCGACCTGCTCGGAAATCGGGTCTTTCAGGGCCTCTGCCTGTTCCTCAGAGATCGCATTAGGATCGTCCAGCGTCACCCATTCCCCATTGCGATAAATCTCAAGGGGCTTAAAGCGCGCTTTATAATCCATCTTCGGAGAGCCGGGCACCCAATACCCCAAATAGACGTAAGGCAGCCCTGCGGACCTTGCCATCTCGATATGATCAAGGATCAGATAGGTCCCCAAGGACAGATGCGACAAGTCGGGATCAAAGAACGAATAGACCATCGACAGCCCGTCCGAGAGCACATCAGTCAGGCAAACGGCTGAGAGCGACGGCGTGGGATCATCCTCGGTCCCCAAGCTGCGGTATTCCACGACCCGTGAGCGCACGGGCGTCTCTTCGACCATGGAGGCAAACTCGAAAATATCCATGTCAGCCATGCCACCGTCAAAATGGCGGGACCCCAGATACTCTTTAAACAGTGCGAACTGGCTTTCGGTCGCCCAAGGGGTCGAACCTTCACGGATCATATGGGCGTTCTTGCGTGCAATCCGCCGCTGGGAGCGCGAGGGCTCAAAGTCCGCCACTCTGATACGGGCCGACAGGCACAACGCGCAATCGGCACAAGACGGGCGATAGACCACGTTCTGGGAACGACGAAACCCCTGATGGGAGAGAACATCATTTAGCGCATGCGCACTTTCGCCATGAAGCGCCGCAAACAGCTTCCGCTCCATCTTGCCCTCAAGATAGGGGCAGGGCTGGGGGGCTGTCACATAGAATTGAGGCGTAACGGGAAGCGAATGCCGCATGAAAATTGATGGCCTTTGTGAATTTCACACAAAGATATCAGCAATCTCCGCATTCGCCAATACTCATTGTAAAGGTCGATTAATCGCTGTGGACCCCAGAACAAAATCAGGCAGGCCACGGCCGTATTGTGTGCTGGCCATTGTGACCATCGAGAGCACTTGGCCAAAGAAAGTCATCACCGCAATCGTATAAAGACCAGTGTGAATAAGCGCGTCGCGGAACTCGAACTTCTGCCCGTTCATGGTGCGAAACTCGATGCCCATGGCGGCCATGCCGGGGGTTGCCGACCAACCGGCGATAAAACCCACGCGGTAAATAAAGCTGGTGACCATGAACAGGAAGCTGGCAAAAAACAGGGCGATGCCAAGGGTGAGCACCGTTGCGAACAAGGTCGCGATCACGGCAAGCACAACGATAATCACCGCGTCAATAATCCAGGCAATAAAGCGCCTTGCGGGCACACCGTCGTAAAATTCAGCGTCCCTGACCGGATCGGGCAGGCCTTGGGAGATTGTGTGATTATAGGTCATATCCATGTTCTTTTGTCCTCGTCTGTCCAGCGCGTCAATTGGTTTCACCAGCCCCTGTTTGCTTGGAGGCTGGTGTTGTGCTGAGTGGCCGCGCGCTTATGCAGGTTTTGCATCGTCCACAGGCTCGGGCTTGGAGCGGTCGTCCATGAACTGGTCAAACTCTGCCTTGTCTTTGGCTTCACGCAGTCTCTGGATGAATGTCTGGAACGCGTTCTGCTCATCTTCCAGACGCTTCAGGGTCTCATCACGGTAGCTGTCAAAAGCCGAGTTGCCAGTGGATGCGCCCGTAAATTGAGCCATCGAGTGGCGTCCCATGCGTTTGGCCATAAAGTTGCGTGACATACGATTACTCCAGATCATGTAGAAGAGAAGGGCGAGGCCGACAGGCCAGATAAAGATAAAGCCAAGGATCATGGACACGATCCAAGCGGCACGGCCGCGGGCGTCAAGATAATCACGGCCCTGTGTCAGCCAATGGGATACGGTGTTCATAATGTCGTCGTCCTTTCTATGTGAATGTTGTTTACATTTACATATGTGGGGACTGCTCGCCCCTACGTCAAGTCTTTGACGGTCGAATATGCGTAAATTCGGATGATTTCAGAAATTATGACGTATATTCATGGGGTTATGCTCTGAGATACTGCTAATCTTGCCCCAAGAACCCTCTTCAAGCACCCCAAATCACGCCCAACATCAGTCTTTCTTGCAGCCACAGCAGCGACGGATAGGCGGCAATCCAGGTCCAGACAAACCTGTTGAGCCCAAACAGACACCCGTTGGCCAAATGGAAACATGCGGCCAGAATTAGGGCTGCGATCAAACTGGATTGGGTCAACATGGCAAAAGGAAACAGGATCTCCAAAGCGATCACCCCCCATGAGCCCATGAGCAGCAGGGTCTTGCGCTTGGCCATGGACCGCAGGTCTTCACTCACCGGATAAGCCGAAAATTGGAATACCTCCGCCAATGCCCGACCTTTCCGCCAGTCTGGATTGATCAGTTTCACCCAACCGGAGATGAAATAGGACAGGATCAACTGCATGGCCAAATACCCGATCGCCAGCTCTTTCAAAGACTGGCTCGGGAGAAGATGGGCAAGGGTCAAAGCGGTCAGGATCAGAATGCCCATCCGGTCGCTCCCCCCGTTATAGGGCCCCTGAAACCTGTGCAGTATGAGCAGCGTGAGGCCAGACAATCCCAAGCACACCAAAGCGGGCTGGACGCCGAGCACCAATAAAACGCTCAGGAGTAGGCGTGGCAGAAAGAGCCGCCGATCAGAACGGTTTGCGAGATGCTCAGCAGATTGCTGGATAAAGGTCAGCCCCAAAAGGATTTCGGTTGCGCGAAGGGCCAGCTCGAAACTCATGCCAGAGGCTCGACATCAGAGGTGTAGAGGATTTCTTTGGTGAGTTTCCCCTGTTCCAAGCTCACGAACACAACGCGGAATTGCAGGTAACGCGCATCGGGCAGATCGCGCTTCAGACAGTGCCGGATTTGATCAAGAGAATGCTGGGTCGGATTGTCCCGCA
>CAZXRG010000103.1:0-8444 GCA_964642935.1 uncultured Rhodobacterales bacterium
TATGACGCTTTCGGTGCTCTGGAAATGGTTAACAGAGCACCGGATTTTTGTCTTCTTTAGGCTGTCGCCGCGAGGCTTTTGGCTTTTTGCTTGGACAGGATGATCGCGCCCATGACCAGAGCGGCTCCGCCGATGTTGTAGAGAAGCTCCAGAGGCCAGTAGGCTCCGATGGCGCCGAGGATCAGCATGGGCACTGTGATGATCCCGATGGGGCCTTCGGAGTACCATTGGATCAACGCATTGGTGGCGTAGATGCCAAAGAGTGCGAAGAAGCCGATCTGGATGACCTCCATAAACTCGCCCGAGACCAGAGGTGTATAGGCGAACAGGAGTGGCACAATGTAGAGGCCTTTGGCGATCTTCCAGCTTTCAAAGCCGGTTGCCATGGGCCGTGATCCGGCAATGCCTGCGGCTGCAAAAGCGGCCAGACAGACCGGAGGGGTGACGTTACTATCTTGGCTGAGCCAGAAGATAATCAGGTGGGCTGACAGTAGGAACGTCGTTTGAATGGCTGGATCGATCATGACCGGTCGAATGGTGACGGCGATATCAAACGGGATATTGCGTACCAGTTCCCAAGCCTCGGCTTTGGTCATGCCTGTGGCCACTTGCGCGACCAGCGGGTGGTCGACCAAGAAGAACAGACCGGAGACGGCCGGATCGGAGATACCTGCCATCAGTTGCTCCACGATGATGCCATCTGCCATGAGGCCAGCCAGAGCGGGCGCGGTCAGGATGGCGAGGATGATATAGGCGGCCGTTACCGGAAGGCCCATACCAAGCACCAGTGAGGCGATGGCGATGAGAAGGATGGCCAGTGCCAGAGAGCCTTGGGACCATTGTGCGATCATCAAGGAGAAGCTGTTGCCCACTCCGCTGGTGACGATTGCGTTGTTCATGATGCCAATGGCGGTCAGGAGGATGGCGGTCATAATGGCCGAGCGAATGCCGCTGACCAAAGCCTCGGAGATGCGCTTGGGGCCCATCTCGACCGGTTTGAAGTCGCTGTCTTTGCTGAACTTGGCGATCAGGGAGGTCGCCCATGATGTGAGGATCAGCGAGGCAATTGCCCAACAGGCCGCGAAGGCGGGGGTGACCCCTGACATCAGCAGCCAGATCATAACGGTTAGAGGTAGGATAAAGACCAAACCGCCGGAGATCATTTTGCCTTTGTCGACGGTCAGGTCGATGTCTGAACCGGCGTCGTATTTCATGGCCTCAATGCGGACGATGAACGCCACAGAGAGGAAGTAGAGGATTGCGGGCACCACGGATACGGCGACAATTGTGCCGTAGGGGATCGAGGTATAGCTGGCCATCACGAAGGCTCCTGCCCCCATGATAGGCGGCATAAGTTGGCCACCTGTGGAGGCTGCGGCTTCAACGCCACCTGCAAATTGCGGGCGGAAGCCGTTGGACTTCATCAGCGGGATCGTGATGACCCCTGTGGAGGCTGTGTTGGCGATGGCCGAGCCGGAGATGGTTCCGGTCAGGGCTGAGGAGAGAACGGCCACGAATGCGGCACCACCTTTGATGCGGCCTGCGACAATTTTGGAGGCCTCAATGACGAAGTTGCTGGCACCGGAGACGACTAGGAAGCCTCCGAAGATCATGAACAGGGTGATGTTGGTGACCGAGATGTTGGCCAGAATACCGAACATGCCTTCATCGTTATAGAGTGTGCGGAAGAGGACATCGTCAAATGGCAGGCTTGCGGAGCGGAAGACGCCCGGAAGCATGGTGCCCAAGAACAGGATGTAGCTCAGAGACAGGACGATCAGGATCGGAATGACCCAGCCGGACACGCGGCGGGAGAGGTCGATACAAGCGAAAATTAGAAGGAGGCCTGCGGCCCAGTCGACAATTGTGAACTGCCAGCCCTGTCCTGTGACGGCCAGCGAGCGTTCATAGAGGCCGTTTTCGGCATATGCGACCCAGAGGGCGGCTGCGGCGACGGCAAGACCGTAGATGAGATCAATCGTCCATGCCCATTTGGTATCGGCATTTTTGCCCCAAGGGCTGATTGTGACGGAGGCTAGGAATGCAAAACCGGCGAAGTGGATCGCGTTTTGCCAAAGACCGGGCTCGATCAGGTAAACATTTGTGAGAACGTGCCAAAGCGCGAAGATCAATGCAAAGACCAGTACCAGTTGGTCGGTTCCAAATCTGCCTTCCGGCATATCAAGAAGCGCGGCGCGCCCGAGTTTGGCACCTGTTTCAGCTTGTGACATCTCTATTCCCCAGAATTTGAAAAGGGGCGCTTAGCTGCGCCCCTTAACCGTAACTATGTACGGAAAGTTTTAGTTTGCTACGAGATTAGCTGGAATTTCCAGACCCATCTCTGTGTAGTAGCGGGCAGCACCAGGGTGGAGAGGTGCTGGAAGGCCAGCCATCGCTTTTTCAACAGCCATAGCTTTTGTTGCTGGGTGGATCGCCTGCAAGAATGGCAGGTTCTCGTACATTGTTTTGGTCAGCATGTAGACGTGCTCTTCGTCAACGCTTGCGTTTACGGCCAAGAAGTTTGGCTGAGCGATTGTGTTAACGTCTTTTGCCTGACCTGGGTATGTACCAGCAGCGATTGTGTAAGGCACCCAAAGGTTACGGCCACCGTCCATTGCAGCAGCCTGATCAGCTGTTACGTCGAGGATCGTGAATTTGCCTTCGTTGGAGGCCATCAACTTCGTGATCGCACCTGTTGGTGGACCCGATGGGATACCAGCTGCAACGGCCTGACCGTTTGCAAGAGCGTCCGCAGTTGGTCCGTAACCGGCGTCAACCAATGTGAAGTCTTCAAGAGCAAGACCAAGACCGTTGAGCAATACAGTGTTAGAACCGATTGTACCGGAGTTCTGCTTACCCATGCCAACGGACATGCCTTTAACGCCCATCAGATCTTCAACAGTACCTGTAGCTGCTTTATCAACTGGCATTACGAACTGCTCAACGTTCTGCCACAGCATTGTGACGGAGCGCAGGTTAGTCTGTGGCTCGCTTACCGGGCCTGTACCTGTTGTCGCGTAAGAACCGAAGAGGCCCTGAAGAATAGCGAAGTCGGCAGTTCCAGCGGAGAGCGCCTGAACGTTTGCGCCGGAACCAGCAGAGTTAACAGCTGTCAAAGAGAACTTCTGCTTTGGCAAAAGCTTGATCTTAGAAAGTGTTGAGATGGCTGTTCCAACTGGGTGGTATGTACCACCTGTGGACGCTGTGTTGAGCACGTAGTCAGCGCTTTCAGCGTTAGCGGCGGTTGATGCAAAAAGTGCAACACCCACGGCGAGTGATTTCAAAAGCTTCATTTTATTCCTCCCAAAGGTCATGGCCATTATTCGGCCTGCGGTTGTTAATGATATAATTAGATTAAATATGATATGAATTAATGTGCAGAGTCTTAACGAAACTCTCTGCGGATTTCCGCAGATGCACTTAAACCCCTAGAATCTCCTCCTTTTTGAGACCTAACTTCACGATTTTTTCATTTAAAGTGCGCCGTCCAATCCCAAGACTGGCAGCAGCATCGTCCATTCTGCCCTTTTCAGTGAGAATCGCTCTGCTGATAATCTCCCGCTCAAAGGCCGCCACGGCTTCACGCAGCGTATCGGGTACCGGCGCTTGTGGGGTCTCTCCCGCGATGGCCTGACGCACAGAGCCTCCCCCCCGTCGTTCAGCCAGCACACGGCGTTCGGCCACGTTCTGCAGTTCGCGCACGTTACCGGGCCAGTCAAAAGCGATCAGGGCGGAGATATCATCGTTGGTCAGTCTGGGCGTGGGCAGATCGTAGAGCTGGCTGAGGCGCTCGGCATAATGGCGAAAGAGGATCAGAACGTCCTCGCCGCGATCCGCAAGGCTGGGCAGGTCGATCACCAAAGTGTTGAGGCGGAACAGAAGGTCTTCGCGGAACGTCTTCTCTTCAATCTGGCGGTTGATCTGGCCGGTGGCGGCACTGATCACCCGCATCTCGACGGTTTGCACGTCGCTTTCACCAAGCCGTTGGTACTGTTTGGTCTCAATGGCGCGCAGCATCTTGGCTTGGCTTTCCATGGGCATGGATTCCAGCTCGTCCAGAAACAAGGTGCCCCCGTCGGCTTGGCTCATGAGGCAATTGTGGTTTTCTTTGGTGCCAAACACCTTTTCCTCAAACCCCTCAGGCGGAATGGCGGCGCAATTGATCGGCACAAAGGGGGCGGTTGAGGAGGTGCCCAGATCATGAAGGGCGCGGGCGACCAGTTCTTTTCCGGTGCCCGTTTCACCTCGGATAAGCACATTGGCATTGGAGGGGGCAAAGTCGAAAATCAGGTCGCGCACAGCGGTGATTTGCGGGCTGTTTCCGATCATGATGCGCTCAAGATCCGTGAGCGCGGTGAGACGGTCCTGCAGCATCACGGTATTGTCCTCAAGGCGTTTCATGCGCACGGCGTTTTTGAGGATGCTCAGCAATCTGCGCGGCTCGAACGGTTTTTCAACGAAACTGTAGGCGCCGTCCTGAAGTGCTTGCACGGCCATGGGGATATCGCCATGGGCAGAGATCAGGATGACCGGCACATTGCTGATGTCGCGCACTTTGATCTGGAATTCGAGACCGTCCATTTCGGGCATGCGCACGTCGCTTAGGATCACATCGGGTGCTTTTTTGAGGATGACGTTAAGACCTTCCTGCCCCGAGCCGACCACGATGGTCTCATATCCGGCACTTTCCAGCAGGTGGCTGAGCGAGGATTGCATGTCGCGATCATCATCCACGACCAATACTTTTGCAGAACTCATGAGGGGGCCTTTTCGTGTGTCAGGGGTAATGTGACGATAAATTCAGCGCCTTCTTCGGGAGCGCCAAGCGTCAGTTCACCGCCGTGGTCATTGATGATTTCCGTGGTGATGGCGAGGCCCAGCCCCATGCCAACTCCGGAGGGTTTTGTGCTGAAAAACGGCTCTTGGAGGTCTTTCAGTTCAGAGGTTGCGACCCCCTGCCCGTTGTCGCAAATGCGGATTTCAACGGTGGTTTCGGTCTCTTTTATGTGCACCGAAATCTCAGGGTTTTCCTGATTTTCGACCGCATGCACTGCGTTTTTAAGCAGGTTGATGAAGGCCTGTTCCAGTTGCACCTGATTGGCGTAAATCTGCAGTGACTTCGGGATATCCGGCAGGTGGAACGTGATGTCTTTTAACTCGGTTTTCAGGAGGGTGGCGGCTTCTGTCAGAACGTTGTCAAGGCGGATTTGGGTCTTTGGTACAGTGCTTGAGCGGGCGAAATAGCGGAACTGGCGGGTGATCGCCTCCATTCGATCGACCAGCTTGTTGAGGCTGGAAGCGGTCTTGGGCGAGGTGATTTCTTGACTGAGTTCCGCGGCGGCCAGATGGTTGCGAAAGGCGCTGATGGGCTGGCCGAGTTCATGGGTGACGGAGGCGGCCATATGGCCAAGGGCGGCCAGTTTGGCGCTTCTTGCCAGCTCGCTCTGGGCTTCTTCGAGCTGTTGGTTGGCTTTGATCAACTCGGTGCGTTGGCGCTCGGACGCCTTATAGGCCTGTTCGATCCGGCGGGATCTCAGGAACGTGGCGAAGCCTAAGAGGATCGCACTGGTGCCGCCGAACAGGGCGGTGGTGATGATGGTTTGGCGCAGAATTTTGGCTTCCGGTTGCAGGTAATGCACGGTCCAATCGCGCCAGTCGGAGGTGCCGGACGCCATGAGATATTTGGTGCCATCGACGGTAAACCGATTGTCGCCCGTCTGGGTCCATTCAAGCGGTTCCAGTGTTTGGGCGCCAAACTGACGGCTTTCGAGGATTTGATCGCGCCGCGCGATGTCCAACTCGTCGGTGCGCCGATAAAGCCAGTCGGGATTGGAGGCCAACACAACGATGTTGTCTTTGTTGACCGCCACAACCGTATCGCTGTCGCTTTCCCAAGAGCGCTGGAACTCGCTCACATCAAGCTTGATGGCGATGACACCTTTCTCGCGGCCGTTGGCCAGTGACGCAGGTTCGGCCACGAAATAACCGGGGCGACCTGTGGTGGCTCCGATGGCGAAATAATCGCTGCGGTTTCCTTTCAGAGCCTCTTGGAAATAGGGGCGGAAGCCGTAGTTCTGGCCCAGAAAGCTTTGCGGCTCATCCGCATTGGAGCTGGCCAGAACCACGCCCTTGGAATTCATCACGTAAATGGCCTCAAGCTTGGCTTCTTGTGCCAGCGAGTCCAATTGGGCGTTGATGGTGCGGTCCACGTTGGCGGGGTCAAAGGCGTCGGAATAGCGGGAGTCTCGGGCCAGGACGAACGGGAGGTGCTGGTGTTGGCGCAAGGTCTCGTTGAGGGCGCGCAAATAGAGGACCAAGCGGTTGGACGTCGCGTTGGTTTCCAGCTGTTCGAAGTATCGCTGGGCTCCGAAAAATGTGGCGATGGTGGCCAGAAGGACGGTGACCAATAGCACAGCTAGGACGCTTTTCCGCATCCGTCCAGGCGCCAGTTCGGCTGTAGCTCGATGTGCTAGTTGGTCAGTCATGGGCGCAGTTGAGCGCGGATCGGGCGGTCTGTAAATGGGTGTTCCGGCGCGTTAACTTTGATGTCTGCGGTTTTCCGCAGGCAAACGGGTGATTTTAACCAACCTTAAGGACGATTTTTCCGATATGGGCGGATTTTTCCATGCGCAAATGGGCGTTTACGGCGCCGTTGAGCGGGAAAGTGTGGTCCATCACCGGTTTGATTTGACCTGATTCCAAGAGCGGCCAGACTTTCTCTTCGAGGTCTTTGGCGATCTCGGCTTTGGCTTGCACGGATTTCGGGCGCAAGGTGGAGCCGGTCACGGTGAGGCGTTTGAGCATGATTTGGGAGAAGTCGATTTCTTCTTTAGCGCCGCCCAAAAAGGCGATCATGATCAGGCGGCCGTCCATGGCCAGCGCTTTGATGTTGCGCCCGATGTAGATGCCCCCGACCATGTCGAGGATCACATCGACGCCTTTTTCGTTGGTCCAGTCGCGGGTGAGGCCTCCGAAATCCATGAAGCGGTAGTTGATGGCCTGTTCTGCACCGAGCGCTAGGCAGGCCTCGCATTTCTCGTCCGATCCGGCGGTGGTGAAGACGCGGGCTCCAAAAGCGTTGCCCAGTTGGATGGCTGTGGTGCCGATGCCTGATGAGCCTCCGTGGATAAGGAAGGTTTGGCCCGCTTTGAGACCTCCGTTTTGGAAGACGTTGGACCAGACGGTGAAATAGGTTTCCGGCAGGGCGGCGGCTTCGGCCATGCTGAGGCCTTTTGGAACGGGGAGCGCGTGGGCGGCGGGGGTGGTGGCGTATTCTGCATAGCCGCCTCCGGGCAGGAGGGCGCAGACCTCATCGCCGATTTTCCAGCGGCTGACCGCACTGCCAATGGCCGCGACCGTTCCAGAGCATTCAAGGCCCGGTAGGTCGGAAGCGCCCGGTGGTGGGGCATAGCTGCCCATGCGTTGCAGAACATCGGGGCGGTTCACGCCGGAATAGGCAATTTTGATGAGGATCTCGTCGGCCGCAGGTTGCGGGATCGGGCGCTCGCAAGGCTTTAGAACCGTGGCAAGGCCGGGACGGATAATTTCCACCGCATTCATCGTCTCATTCATAAATCTAATCCGTTATGTGCCCGAATGGGCGTAATCCCAATAAAGTTCCCGCGTGCGTTTCCCCATTTTTCCAATGCCGATCTCGCGATCTTTATAGCGGGTCACGGGGGTTATTTTGGAGGCGTTGCCAGTGAGGAAAATCTCGTCGGCCTCTTCAAAATCGTCGAGCGTTAATGTGGTTTCTTCAACGTCAATGCCGTCTTCTTTGAGTAATGCGATTGTGCGCAGGCGGGTGATGCCTGCCAGAAATGTGCCGTTTGGTTTCGGGGTGGAGATAGCGCCACCGCGCACCAGAAAGACGTTGGAGGAAGCAGTTTCGGCGACATTGTCATCCACATCAAGCGACAGGGCATTGTGGAACCCGCGCTTTCGTGCATCCGCCACGATGCGCCCGTTGTTGGGGTAAAGACAGGCGGCCTTGGCCTCGGTCACGGCCATGTCCTGACGGGGACGACGGAACGGGGAAACGCCAAGGGCGCTTTCGCCCATCTCCGGCAGAGGGATGTCTTCGATGCAAAGCGCGAATTTGGTGCTGTCGGCGTCGGGTGCGATAATGCCGGGCATCCCTTCGGTCGACCACATCATCGGGCGGATATAGAGCGCCATGTCGCTTGGGTATTTTGCGATTTGTTCGCGGGCCATTGCTTCGATCTCTTCGGCGGTGACCGGAGCGTTCATGCCCATGGCTTCTGCGGAGCGGACCATGCGTTGGCAATGCAGGTCCAGATCGGGGGTGACGCCGTCAAAGGTGCGGGCTCCGTCAAAAACGAGGGTGCCGAGCCACGTGCCGTGATCGGCGGCGCGCATGATGGCGACGTCTCCGTCGTGCCAAGCGCCGTCAAACCAAGTGCTGATGTTCTTACCGAGTGCCA
>CAZXRG010000103.1:8544-10786 GCA_964642935.1 uncultured Rhodobacterales bacterium
CCGGACATTCCGGGTGCCTTGATGCTGTCAAGAAACCGGCCCGGACCTGCGCGGAAGGCCTGATAGGCTTTGGAGCCTTTAATCTGGCCCTTGGTTTTCTCGAACGCCATGACGTTGTCGATGCGGCGGTCTACGAAGGTTTTCGTGCGGATCTGAGCCTCGCTCTCATCGCCCAGCCAATAGAGCAGGCTGGCGGAATAGACGCCTGAAAGGATCGTGCGTTTGGAGTACCAGTTGAGATCGTCGGACGTGTCGCCAAGTGCTGTCCAGATCGTGTCAGCGGTGTTCCAGATGCATTTGGAGCCAGCCACCGCATTTTGCGGGAGGGCGAAGAAATTGGCGGCGCGGCGAACCGCTTCCTTGTTTTGAGCGGCGATCTCAAGGCGGATCATGATCGCGCGGGCGACTTTTTCTGAGTAGCGGAGCGCTGTCATATCTTCGGTTTTCAATCGCTCGGCCAGTTCGCGATCCGCAGCCATGTGCATTTCCACGCCCAGATCATGCATGCCGCGCGGAAAGGCGGCTTTGGCCAGATCGAGCGGAACGCCTGCGTCATCGGCAGTGGTTGTGAATGTGATGTCGGAAAACCCGTCGAAGGTTATGTTATCACCGGCCCGCTCGATCATGAGCTTTTTGGCCTCGATGATAGATAGTTTTTTCTCTGCCATGTGCTATCTCCTACACTCCAACCTTAAAACAGGTCATTTGGCTGCTAAGTCAAGCCTATAGGAGAATGATAGGGGCAGTTGATTGGTTGTGAGGGTGTCGGGGCAACCCATTGGCCGCCCCAACGCTACGTCTTTAGCCCAAGTCGTAGGTGCCGTTCTCATAGACGATGTCGTCAAGGATCGAGCGATCCTGATCATAGACGATGATCCAATCGCGGTCGCCGTCGAGCTGGATGAAGAGGTCATCGTTTCGCTCGAGTGTCCGGCGGATTGATGCGCCATCTTCGAGCACGATCACATCCTCTGAGGCGTCGAAATCATGGATGCGGTCCACGTCGCGATCCCGATCCCGGTCGCTGTCACCAAAGACAAACGCATCCGCGCCGGCACCGCCCCTAAGGTGGTCATTGTCACCGCCACCGCGAATGATGTCATCGCCGTCGCGACCATTGATGCGGTCGTTTCCGCCGCGACCATTGATGGCGTCATCCTCATTGGTTCCGTTAATCCGATTGCCGCGATTGGAGCCGTTTATGATGTTCAGCTCTGGCTCGGGTGTGGGCTCTGGGTCCGGGATCGGCACAGGTGTCGGCTCGGGCGTTGGCACGGGAACAGGCGTTGGCGTCGGAGTTGGTGTCGGCTGGGGCGTGGCTCCGGCAACATTGAAACCGAGATCGGCAAAGCTGAGCGCGTGATCAACAAAACCCTCCACATTCACACGAGCGATGTCGGCATATGACTTACCGGCAGCCTGAAATGCGTTCTGATCAAGGAGAAACTGCTGACTGGTGCCACCAATACTGCTTGTTTGGCTCAAAAGCCCCAACACACCCGAAATCGAAGTGCCATCCGTGAAGGTGACTTGGGTGCTGACTTCACCATCGCTTTGGACACGCTCTACGTCTGACAAGCTTGGCCCGTTGGAGACAAATCGGGTAAAGCCATTAAAACGTGCCAAATTGAAGGTGTCGTTTGTTCTTATTTCTACGTCGTCATTGCCCCGAACAAGGTCTTCGTCAACAAGACGGACTTCCAAGACGCCTGTTCTCGCAACGCTGCCACCTCTTAGGATTTGGAAAAAATAGTCGGCCACTGGTTGGTTCATGATTGGTTTTCCTCCGTTTAAATGATGGTTTTAGTGAGCCGGGGAGGCCGACAGCCCCCCCGACAGAAAGGCGTTAGCCCAAGTCGTAGGTGCCGTTCTCATAGACGATGTCGTCAAGGATCGAGCGGTCCTGATCGTAGATGATGATCACATCGCGATCTCCCTCCAGTTGGATATAAAGATCGCCTTTGCGCTCGACGGTTCGGCGGATTGAAGCGCCGTCTTCAAGCACAATCACATCTTCTGAGGCATCAAAGTCGTAGATGCGATCATAGTCGCGATCACGGTCGCGATCGCTGTCGCCGAATACAAAGGCGTCGGCTCCATTGCCGCCATACATGCGATCATCGTCAGCGCCGCCCCGGATAATGTCGTCCCCGTCGCGACCATAGATGCGGTCATTGCCGCGTCCGCCGTTGATGGCATCCGCGTCGTTGGTGCCGTTGAGCCTATTGCCGCGTCCATTGCC
>CAZXRG010000104.1:0-5562 GCA_964642935.1 uncultured Rhodobacterales bacterium
AGCGCGTCATTGACCGCTTGGGTGAAGTCCAGCTCACTCAGAGCCGAACCTGCCCAGATATCGGCGTCCAAAATCTCTTCGGATTGCCCGCAATGATCGCAGGTCATCCGGTCCGTGCCCGGCGCATAGCGCAGATCAGAGCCGCAATTGGTGCAAGGAAAGCGATGCTCTTCCAGAATCGCGGTTGTGTCCGTTGTTTCCATTACCCGGCCTTAGCGCTTTGCGCGAAGCATGCGCGTGAGTGTGCCGTCTTTGAGGCGGAACTGATGGTAAATGGCCATGCCTGCGTGTCCTAAAGCGATGAGGATCAGTGCTTTTCCGACAATGCCGTGCACGTCTCCGACGATTTCAATGCCGCGAAACCAGGCGATCATCCCGCCGATGGGCACAGACACCATTAAAACATAGAGCAAGAGGTGCCCCCAATGGGCCGCTTTGGCCGCCATGTCACTGGAGCCTTCCACAGCCTCGGGCGCACCTTGGCTGACACGCACGATCACGCGCACGACGATCAGAAAGAACGCCAGACCGCCCATTATCGTATGGAGCGTGCCATCGGAGGGGCCCGGAGTGACGCCAGAGGCCAGCCGGTCATCAAACGCCTGATGCATTTCCTCATGGGTGATGAATGCCCCGAAAATCAGCAGGGCAATCAGCCAGTGAAGGGCAATTTGCAGCTTTGAATATCCAGTTGGTTTGGCCATTCTGGGTCTCCTTCCGACGGGTTGCGTTTAGCGTTAAGCGGCCGGAGGTGGCGGTGGCAGGACCGTGAAGAGTGTTGCCAGCTCGTCAACAGCGTCCGCCTCTTTCCAACCTTCCTGGCCAGCGGCCCAGACCATGCTTTCGCGTGTCAGTGAGCCATCCTGAGCCATCCGGCCCATGGCAGCGCGGGAAAACGGACCCGTGGTCTCGCCGTCCTTGGCGATGTGCCAGACTTTTTCAACAGGGGCAGGAGGGGGCAGGGCGGTTGGTGCCGCCGGAGGGGCCGCATGGCCTGCGTATTGTCCCCAAGGGCCCATCTGATGACCCATCTGGTTGGCCATAGCCATACCCATGCCAGCGCCAATGCCCGCGCCCATCATATTGCCACCGGGTTGCATTGCGCCTGTGGTCAGCGCCTCGGCTGTGGAATATTGCATGAATTGACCGAGATCACCGACAACGCCGATAGATGTGCGCTTGTCCATGGCCGCTTCAACGGCTTCGGGCAGGGAGATGTTCTCGATGAAGAAGGCGGGCAGTTCGATGCCGTATTGCGCCAGTTCCGGTGCAATCCGCTTCATGATCACCTTGGCCAAATCTTCCGTATTGGCCGCCATGTCGAGCACCGGAATGCCGGATTGGGCGATGGCTTGGGAGAATTTGGAGACGATCACATTGCGGATCTGGAAGGAGATTTCATCGGTGGTAAACTCGCCGTCGGTCCCGACAATCTCGCGCAGGAACAGACCGGGGTTCACGACCCGCATGGTATAGGTGCCAAAGGCGCGGATGCGCACGGGGCCGAACTCCGGATCACGGCACATGATCGGGTTTTTGGTGCCCCATTTGAGGTTCTGTTTGCGCGTGGTGTTGACGTAGTAGATTTCCGATTTGAACGGCGAGCGGAACCCGTGGTCCCAGCTTTGCAAGGTCGTCATGATCGGCATGTTGTTGGTCTCAAGCATGTAAAGACCCGGCTGGAACACATCCGCCAATTGCCCCTCATGCACAAACACGGCCGCCTGACCTTCGCGCACGGTCAGCTTGGCGCCATATTTGATCTCATGGCCCTCACGCTCAAAGCGCCAGACCAGAGTGTCATCCGTATCATCCGTCCAATGGATGACATCGATGAACTCGCCCATCAGAAAATCAAGAATACCCATGTGTCGTCCCCTCATACTGGCCAGTTTCGGCCTTTGGCTCGAATTTAGTCACTTCGCGGCGCAATGAAAAGCACAAGTCCATGGGGGCCGCGCCCGCATGGACTTTGCTCTTGTTCGCTTAGCTGGTTGTGGAGGCTTTTGCGGCCCCCAGAGCCTCTTTCAAGGCCGCTTCCAGAGCCACCAGTTCGGTCTCCGCAGAGGCGCGTTTTGCTTTGCCATCGTCGGCAATCCGCAAGCTGTCCTCGATGGTTTCGATTAGGGAGGCGTTGGCTGCGGCAACCGCTTCGATGTCAAAGACACCGCGCTCCATTTGCTCGCGCACCTCGCGGTTGGCGGCTTTGAGGTTGTCGGCATTGGACTTGAGCAACTCATTGGTCAAATCATTGGCCTCTTTGATGGTGCCAGCAGCCTCGCGGGAGCGGTTGATGGTCACCGCTTGGGCCAATTGTGTCTCCCAGAGAGGCACCGTGTTGACCAAGGTTGAATTGATCTTGGTGACCAGTGATTTGTCGTTCTCTTGCACCAGACGGATCGAAGGGAGGGACTGCATGGTCACCTGACGGGTCAGTTTGAGATCATGCACACGGCGCTCCAGATCGTCCCGCGCGGAGCGCAGATCGCGTAGTTCTTGTGCGACCAGCACGCCTTCTTGCTCTGAGGCGCTGTCGACCAGAGCCTGTTGGGCTGGGATGTCATTTGCGTCGAGCAGGCGGACTTTCTCTTCACCCGCCGCGATGTAAAGGGCCAGCTCATGGTAGAAGTCGAGCGTTTTGGCGTAGAGCTTGTCGAGCGATTTGATGTCCTTGAGCAGCAGATGCTCATGCTCCAGCAATTCGCCTGAGATTTTGTCGATTTGCCCCTGAACCTCTTCATATCGGGCCATGAACTTATGGAGCGGTTTGGCAGCCCCGGTCAGACGCTCCCACCAAGAGCGTTTGCGGTTTGGGTCCAACTCGGAAACGGAAAAGCCGCGAATGGAGCCGACCATTTCGCGAAGGCTTGCCCCCGCTGGCCCGACGTCCTTGTTGCGGACACCTTCCAGCATGGATTGGGAGATTTCCTGCAATTCTGCCTGAGCGCCCGCGCCAAACTGGATGATGGATTGGGTGTTGGACATGTCCAACTCGGCCATGCGTGCAGTGATCGCGGCCTTATCCTCAGAGCTTGCGGTTTCAGCCACCACCAGCTCGCCCTTTGGTTCGGGCAGGAGAAGGGAGGTCACATCCTCGACCTCTTTGAGAAGCGTTTCGGCCTGTCGTTTTGTCTCGATTGTCATGGATCTCTCCCTTATTTATCTGACCCGCACACCTTCAAGGTGCAAACGGTCGCGCAAGACTTCGATCTCAACGTCCAGCGCAGTTTGATCGGTCAATAAAAGCTGGTCGCGGTGGTCGGTGAAACTGGTCTCAAGATCGCCCAGCAAAGCCTCGTATTTCGCCCGTGCCTCTGGATCGCGACCACGGGTGTAAACATCGGCGAACTTGGATGTGGCATCGCGTGCGCCCATTAAATAGACGGTCATGAACTTACGCGCTTTGCCCAGATCGCGGGGGTCTTTTTCGACCGCACGAAACAGGTCCCGCGCCTTTGCGGCCAGCCGCTCAATACGTGCCTCAAGGGGTTTGTCTTTGATCCGCTTGGCCGCATTCAGAATGTCGGTCACATAGGTTTCCGCCTTATCAACGGCATTGGCCACACGCTCGGCCTCGAATGCGTTCTCGCCGGCAATGCCTTTCCCGCGCATGGGATCCAGTCCGAAGGCAACGATTTGCGCCGTTGAGGCCATGGCCCCCATCACGATCGAGCCAATCAGACCCGTCTCAAGCCCACCCGCGAAGGACGCCGCAGCAACCCCGACGCCCACGGCGACACTTGCAAAAAGCTTGCGCGGGATCGAGGGCGGTTTGGCGATCTTTCGGGCGTTGAACATTTCCTCCGCCCGCAGGCCCTCATTCAAGAGCCATGCCGAAAGCATCAGGGCAGAGAAGCCGCCAAGCTCCAACCCCATGCCAATTACATCCCCTTGGAAAATCTCGCCGATCCCCGAGAGCAGTAAAGGGAAGGGCAGAAGGAACATCAGCCGCGCACCCGTGCTGACCTTTCGGGCCTTTTGGCCGCGAAATGCAGTCTCTGGATGGGGGTTAGGGGTCGGGCTATGTGCACCGCTAAACTTCTGGCTCATCCCAAAACAGGCGCTCCGAACGCGCTAGTGGCCGATACGAAAACGATGGCGATCAGAATGACACTGGCAATTCTTGGTACAAACTTGGATTTCATCTTTGTCCCCTTATCCCGCCCTTAGATAAGAACGCATAGGGCTGAATTCCAGTCTGAGCGGTGGGGAAAATCCATGGAACTTTCCCCTCCCGTCTTTTGGTTTAGCGGCTGGAATGGCCGTCTTTGAACTTGCCCCGCTCCGCATCCAGCTTGCGCTGATAGCCGGACTGGACGATCTCCACGATGAACAGAACGAAGATCGAGAAGTAGAAGGTCGCTTTGGACATGGGCACAATTTCAAAGCCGAAGACTTTCATATGCGCCAGATGACCGCCTTCGCCCAAGAGGACGACACCGACAATCAAGAGGATAAACAGCCCCAAGACCTCATACATGCGGTTCTTTTCCAGAAACGCCGCAACACCGTCCGCGAGGATCAACATGGCCGCACCGGAGGCCAGAATGGCCACGGCAAGGATCGGGAAGACATCGGTGATGGCAATGGCCGATAGGATCGAGTCAAAGCTGAAGATCAGGTTCATAAATACGATCAAGAGGATCACTTGGGTGGCGGATTTGCCGGATTTGGCCTCCCCCTCATGCTGGAGATCATGGACCGAGAGCATGTGGTGAATCTCTTTTACGGCCGTGTACATGATGAAGGCACCGCCAAAGAGGAACACAAGCGTGGCGAAATTGAAGGAGCCTTCCAGCACACCGGTCCAGTTTATGTCAAAGAACGGGTCCTGCAAGCTCTCGATCAGCGAGACCATCACGAACAAAAGCACGATGCGCAACGCCACCGCGATGATGATGCCCATGCGGCGCACTTTGGCCTGAACTTCTTTGGGGGCACGCTGTGATTCGATGGAAATATAGAGCAGGTTGTCGAAGCCGAGCACTGCTTGAAGGAAAATCAAAACCGCCAGATTTCCCAGATTTTCGAAGGTAAGTAATTCAGCCATTGGTCGTCCCTGCAAAACATTAATTTTGAAAGACAAATGCACAAGCAGGGGCCAAGCGCAAGTATCCGAGCGTATCTCCGCCAGTTTTTTAGGCTCAAGATTGAACGAGAATGCAACTTCTGGTAACGTAACGTCACCGTGTTGACTATCTACGGGGGGGTGGCTCGACCCAAGTGGGCCACAAGATCGCAGATGGATACAAGGGAGAAGCTGGTGCGGCCTTGCGCCAGTCAGTTAGAGGACGACCCCACAATGGCTAAGGGCACTGTTAAATGGTTCAATGTTGATAAGGGATTTGGATTTATCCAGCCTGAAGACGGCGGGAATGATATTTTCGTGCATATCACAGCGGTACAGGAGGCTGGATTACGGTCTCTGGATGACAATCAAGCGGTTGAATTTGAACTGGTTGAAGGTCGAAATGGCCGTATGAGTGCAGGACATCTGAAGATTTCATAACCAAAATATTTGTAATGAGAATTAAGTCAGCCCCGTTCCCCCGAGCGGGGCTG
>CAZXRG010000104.1:5662-10782 GCA_964642935.1 uncultured Rhodobacterales bacterium
TTTAGGTGATGTAGAGCGGTGCGATCGCTCAGTGGTTTTTATGCTCTGAATGATCTGCGCTGCCGTGGTCATCTTCGGCTTTGCGATCATTGTCCACGACCACCTCGATCACCATAGGCTCTTGCCCTTCAAACTCCAGGGTGAGCTTGACCATCTCGTCCTCGACCAGCTTTTCGGTCAGCCCCATGAACATCACATGATCCGCACCGCGTTTCAGCTCGTGAAAACCACCGGCTGGAATGGTGATGCCGCCCTTTATCTCGCGCATTTTTGCCACGTCATCCTCGATGATATGCGTGTGCAACTCGATTTTTCGCGCCACATCTGTGTCCGCCGCTATGAGGGTCACGTCTTTGTCGGAGTCATTGTGAATGACCATGAAGGCGGCAGCGGCCTTTGCCATGGCACCAGAGGAGCGCACATAGGCGTGATGGACCGAGATGCCCTCGGCAACGGCTGTGACAGGCATGAGAAGGGATAGGGCGAAGAGAAGTGAACGCATACGGATTTTCCTTATTGAACTTTTGGGGGACATAAGTCGCCCCACGCTGAATTCCAATAGTGACAAAAAGAAGCGGCCCGGCAGATTGCTCTGACCGGGCCGCTTGAAACTCATCTCGCGATAAAGCCTTAGCCTGCGGCTTGCGCTTTCGCGATGTCTTTCTTGATCTTCAGAACGCCCGCAGACAGTTCCGCGTCTTTGGCTTTCGCCAAATAGGCGTCAAAGCCGCCACGATGGTCAACTGTGCGCAATGCAGCCGCAGAAACCTTCAGGCTGAACGAGCGGTCAAGCGTCTCGGAATGCAGCGTGACATTGTTGAGGTTCGGCAAAAACCGACGACGGGTCTTGTTTTTCGCATGGCTGACATTGTTGCCGACCATTGGGCCTTTGCCCGAAAGTTCACATACACGCGACATAATGGATGTCCTTTGGTTGTCCTCGGCGCCAGAGACTCACACGTCCACACCGATAAAATTCGAAGCCGTCTAATACGCATGCGCTGGACAGGCGTCAAGGGTGTTCGCGCCAATAAAGGGCGAAGGAACCGCAATTATACGCTCGTGGCGTCATACTGCAATCAAGCTGGGGGCAGGGAGGCTCAAACCCGTTGAAAACAAGGCTGTTTGGCGATCCCTGCAGTCCCAAACGAAGAAGCGGCACACAGGACAGCCCGTGTGCCGCTCTTTCATAGGCGCGACTTATTTGCCGGAAAGCTGTTGGAGCGCCGTTGACCAATCCTCCACATGATAAGAGCGGATGATCTTGCCGTCCTCAAGCTCGTGAATATCAATGGACATGATGTCAAAGGAGCGCCCCTCCCCATCAACCCCGAAAAACGGAGCCACAGGCGTGCCCGTTGCGCGGCTGCGCACGGTGATGACATTGCCCGCCTGATGCATCGCCTCAGGGGACCAGTTGAGATCGGGCATCAATTTGGCAAAGCCACCGAGTTGACCCAAGAAGGCGTCGCGGGATTTGTTTTTGCCCGAATAATTGCCGACGCTTTCCCAATCTTGCGAGGTCACGTCTTTGAATGCCTGCGCCAGTTCAGCGGAGCCCGGATCGCTCAAAAGGTCGTAGAACTTTGTAACGGACTCTTTGTCGCCCGCGAATGCCACGGAGGTGGTGGCGACAACGGCCAGTGATGTGGCGGTGAGAAACTGCTTAACGTTCATTTTGCTCTCCTAAAAGATGTCCCAGACGCCAATTCGTCTGGCTGGGATAGATCTAATAGGATTGTATTTCCGTTATAATTCTCTAATTTTGGATCAGATAATTCGGCTGAGGCGAACAATGATCGACAAACTGCGCTCTATTGCGATATTTTCAAGTGTTGTGGACCATGGCTCGTTTCGAGGGGCCGCGCTTCACAACAGGCTGGCCCCCTCAAGGGTTAGCGAGATTGTGTCTGGCCTTGAAAAAGAGCTGGGTGTGACCTTGCTATACCGAACGACCCGTCAGCTATCTTTGACCCATGAGGGGCGGTTGCTGCACGAAAAAGCCCAAGACATGCTCACCGCCGCCGAGATCGGGATAGATGCGGTCAGTTCGACCTCTGAGGCGCCTTCGGGCCTGCTGCGCGTCACTGCACCTGCGTTTTTGACCCAGACCGCAATGATGGACGCTTTTGCGGCGTTCATGCGCAAATACCCGAAAGTCGAGGTGAACCTGAGCTTCTCCGATCAAACGAGGGACCTGATCAAGGACGGGTTTGATGTGGCCATCCGTGCGGGCTGGCTGGTCAATAGCGAGTTTCTCACCCGTACCATCGGGCATATTGATCGCACGCTGGTGGCCAGCCCGGATTATGCAGCCTCCAAACCCGTGCCCTCTCATCCAAGGGAGCTGGAAAGCTGGGATTGGATCAGATTTGTCATGCGCCCCGATCAGACCGAGCTGACGTCAAAAACGGGTCAGACTGTGATGGTGACGGGCAAATCCAATGTCTCGGTCAACTCGGCCAATGCGCTTTATGAGTTCGCGATCAGGGGGGTGGGGTTGAGCGCAATTCCCGACCATCTCGCGCGCCGAGGCTTTGAAAGCGGCGATTTGGTCCATGTGCTGCCCGATTGGTCCTTGCACCCGCTTGGCCTCCATGCGGTTTGGCCGGACAATTCCAGACGGGAAAACCTGACGAGTTTGATGGTGCGGTTTCTGGCGGATGCCTCTTGATCGTCGCGCTCAGAGCGGGTTCAGAAGATGAAATCGTCAATCTGAAGCACTGAATCAGAGACGACCCCCAAAACACGGCCTCCGGCCAGATCGATCAAGGTTGTGATCCTGCCATTTCCATCAATGGAGTGGAACTCCACCGACGTCGGCCCCTGCGCAATGCGGTACCAGTTCAAATCCTCCGCACCAAAGGAGCCGCCATTGGCGTCCCTGGCTTCGCTGAGGTCAATCAGATCACCATCCTCAAAATCGTAAATGCGCGTGGCTAGGTGTGAGGAGCCGAACGCCGCAGCACCAGGGCTGTGAATGAAGCGGAAGATGTCATCATCCTCCCCACCCCAAAGCGCGAAGCCGGCTGACAGGGTAATATTGAAAATGTCATCCCCAGAGCCGCCATCAAGCGTGGCTGGCCCATCGGTGTTGCCAATACGGCCGCTGAGGTAAAAGACGTCATTGCCGCCCTCGCCGTAGAGCTCGTTAAAATGGCTGGCAGAGGCTATCAGAGTGTCATTGCCGGTCCCCCCATACGTCTTTGAGTGAGCGCCTCCTTTGGAGTCTATGTAATCATTGCCCGTGCCGCCAAAAATCTCCTCAAACCAATCATCAGAGCCGACGATAAAGTCATGGCCTGACCCACCGTGCAGGGTGTCGGCATTTGGACTGGCACTAAGGCCGCTGCCGTTTCCAATGATAAAATCGTTGCCGGAACCGCCGCTGATATACTCAAGCGAGCGCCCGCCGATGATCCAGTCGGAGCCGCTTCCGCCATAAATGTGGTTGGTCGCAAGGTTGACGAACTCCAGACCGGGGGTGATCCCGCTGCCGTCTGCCTTGTAAAGATTGGCCCCGTAGATCGTGTCATTATCCGCGCCACCCAAAGCGTAGTTGCCGCCCGTTACAAGCTCGATCCGATCCTTGCCCGATTGGCCAAAGATAATATCCCCGCTCCCATAAATCAGATCATCATCCGACCCGCCGATCAGCAAATCGCTTTCAAAGCCGAAATCGCTACCGCCAAAGAGCGTGTCATTCCCGCTATCGCCTTTTAACGTATCACGGCCAGAGCCTCCGTCCAGACGGTCTCTGCCACTGCCGCCCACCAGACTGTCATTGCCGCTCAGACCATAAATTCTGTCCGCGAAAAGCGTGCCGATCAGGGTCTCGCTGTTTGAGGTGCCAAAGATGTTCATATCCGTCTCCCGATGAAGCGCGATGTCGCGTTAAGTCTCGGGAGGAGCGTCTCACGCCCGTTGTATTGGCGGCGTGATGATATTCACTGTTTGATAAATAAAACCGCGGGAGGTGGTTTTAGCCGCCGACCCGAAGGCTGCGGAAAGGGATGGGGGACCAGCCACACACAAAGCCGTCCCCATCCGGATCAAGGCGCAGATCGTCGCTTTGGGGGCCACCTGCGCCCAAGAAGGCGCGTTGGGCTGCGTCCGGATTGCCGTATTTCCGGCATCTCTGGGAGGCGTTGGAACGGGACGAGCGTTTATACACGCGCTCCCCGACATTATGGGTGGTGGCTCTGGCAAAGGCTGCCGGATTAACACCGGTTGCGCGATCCGGAAGAGGCTGGGCTTGCAGCACCACGTTGGATTGCGACAGAGCCGCCAGTCTTGCGGCATCGGTCTCGATGGTCTGGTTTTGAACGACTGTGGAGAAGGAATTGTCGCTGATCGTGGGGCTGCCCCCCAAGCCTAGGCTCGGGTCTTGCAATGGTGTTCCTTGCGGGGCCATCGGGGAGACCTGAGCGCTTTGAAGCGGGATGCCCTGTGCACGCTGGTCATTTCCAGCCGTTGCAATCGCAGCCTCAAGGGAGGCCACGAGCGCGGCATCGCCATTGAGCGCTGCAATCTGGGCTGCATTCTCAAGCCGCTTTTGCTCAAGCTGGCGATTGATGGCTATGGCCTCAGCCGATTGGCCCGGAACGGTTTGTTGGAGCTGCGGGTTATCCCATGGATCAAAATAGGCGCTTTCCCCAACGGGCTCGTCTGAACAGGCTGACAGGGCAAGTATTGCGCTAAAAAGAATGCGTCTCATGGGGGTGCCTACATTTATCTTTCTGCTGCTAGATATGATTAACCATGATTATGGCGATTTTACCACCAGTGATCAGGTTTGGCCGCAAAGCCGGAGGCGGATTCAAGCGCATAGGCGGCGTTCATCATTTCAGCCTCGCCCCAAGGCTTGCCGATCAATTGAAGACCTAGGGGAAGCCCGTTCTTATCAAGCCCCGCAGGCACCGAGACGCCGGGCAGACCCGCCAGATTGACAGTCACTGTGAACACGTCCTGCATGTACATCTCAACCGGATCCGCGTCGGTCATAGCGCCTAGTTCAAACGCGGCGGATGGAGTGGAGGGGGTGAGAATCAAATCAACGCCGTCTGCAAAGACCTTCTCGAAATCCTGTTTGATCAATGTGCGCACGCGCTGGGCGCGGA
>CAZXRG010000105.1:0-10677 GCA_964642935.1 uncultured Rhodobacterales bacterium
GCGGATGGCCGGGCAGCCGCGCGACAGCGAGGAAAGTCCGGACTCCATGGGACAACGGTGCCGGGTAACGCCCGGCTGGAGCAATCCAAGGGACAGCGCCACAGAAATGAGACAACCCTGCTTGCAGGGATAAGGTGAAAAGGTGCGGTAAGAGCGCACCGGGTCTTTGGCAACACGGACCGCTAGGCAAGCCCCACCGGGAGCAAAGTCAAATAGGAGTTGTGCGTGCCTCGGCACAAGGATGTCTCATCCTGACAGCTCGGGTTGACTGCTAGAGCCGCTTGGTAACAAGCGGAACAGATGAATGGTTGCCACCGGGAAACCGGTACAGAATCCGGCTTACAGGCCATCCGCAAATAATTTGGTGTTTTATGGTTTGATTTGGGTTTTTCGCCGAAATTGACCTGAAATCGGGCCTAATCGGCTCGTTTTGACCGATTTTGAGAAAAAACTGCGGGTTATGGCAATATTTCGCGCAGCTCTTGTCGTCTCTATATCTAGTGGGCTTTCAAAGTAATTCCACACTGTGTTGAGGAGTTCAGTAATTTTCGCTGAAATCTGGACCATCGAACGGGCATCTGTTACTTTAATTGACCATCCAGTACACAAAAAAACCATTGATTGGCGCAAATTCCCGTGCTACGCCTGTTTTCAGAGCAGTGATAAGGGCAAAAAGACCCACCTAATTGAGGCAGTTCATACAGGCACGCTCATTAAAAATAAGATCCGACGCGATTGCGTGCAGTTAAGCAAGTGCAGTCGGGCAAGGACCAAAACGGACCTTTAGCGGCGGAATGTGTTGGCAGTGACACGCTCCGCCGCCTTTCGTTTCCGGGTCAGCATATGTGAGTGAAGAGAGGCCAAGGATTTGGCGAAGCGGTTTAGAGGCGAAAATGTCCATAAGATGGACAAGAAAGGACGCGTATCAGTTCCCGCGTCCTATCGTCGTGTCTTGGCCGAAGGCGATCCTGATGGCAGCGAAGAGGACGGCCTCCAGTTCGTTCTTGTGTATTCGGATCGGGGCAAGAAATGCCTTGAGGGGTACACGGTCGAGGGCATGGAAGCCATTGAAGAGCGGATCGATGAGCTTGAGGAGTTTTCCGACGAGCGTGAGTATGCGGAGAACTTATTTAGCGGTCAGTCCGCTGATATTCCAGTAGAGACCTCCGGTCGTTGTGTTCTGCCTGAGAAAATTCGCGATAAAATTGACCTTGAGGCTGGCGAGATTGTCTTCCTTGGTCTTGGGGCGCGTTTTCAGATTTGGGCGAAAGCCGATTACGAGATCCATAAAGAGGGTCTCGCCGGGAAATTCAAAGGCGGGGATAATCCGCTTAAGCGTCTTCCCGGGAAGAAGAAACGGAGGGGCGACGATGACTGAAGCTCCTCATATTCCGGTCCTGATTGAGCCGTTAATCGCAGCTGTTGCGCCTGTTAAAGGCGTGTGGCTCGACGGCACTTTTGGAGCGGGTGGGTATACAAGGGCTCTTTTGGAGGACGGTGCAGTCCGGGTCATCGGTGTAGACCGTGATCCGGATGTCCTCACGCAAGCGGCTGATTTTGCAAACGAATTCGGAGAGCGTCTGACGCTTTGCGATGGGCGCTACGGCAATCTCGACCAGATTTGCGAAGAGCTCGGTGTGGATGGATTAGATGGTATCGTGCTTGATATCGGCGTCTCCTCTATGCAGATCGATCAGGCCGAGCGCGGCTTTTCGTTTATGCGCGACGGGCCACTTGATATGCGGATGGAGCAATCGGGGCCGTCCGCGGCAGATATCGTCAACACCAAGGACGAAGCCGAGATTGCGGATATTCTGTTCCAATTCGGTGAAGAACGCGCCTCCAGACGGATTGCGCGGAATATAGTTAAGGCTCGCGCCAATGCGGACATTCTGACCACCGCCGCATTAGCCGAGATTATTGAGCAGTCGCTTCCCCGCGCCAAACCCGGCCAACCGCACCCGGCCACCCGTAGCTTTCAGGCGCTTCGAATTGCAGTAAACGACGAGTTGGGCGAGCTGGCCCGTGGCCTTGTGGCCGCTGAAGCCATGCTCAAACCCGGAGGTTTTCTCGCCGTTGTGACCTTCCACTCTCTGGAAGACCGGATCGTTAAGAGGTTCATGCAGGTCCGCTCAGGATCTGCCCCGAACGCCAACCGCTTTGCTCCCCTAGCTCAACAAGAACCCCCACGATTTGAGCGCGTAACCCGCAAAGCGGTTGGCCCCACCCCCGCGGAGATGTCCGCAAACCCCCGTGCGCGGTCTGCAAAACTGCGCGTGGCCCGTCGGTTGGCTGAGCCTGCCGGTCAAGTTGACTTCAAGTCGCTTGGAGTTCCCCCACTCAATTTGCGTCAAGGATTACGTCCATGAGAACGTTTTTTTACCTGTTTTCGAGCTGCCTCCTGCTCATGTCGGCCTATTGGGCTTATAGTGTGAACTATACCACCCGAACGGCGGCAGCGCGGGTTGCTCTCATTGAGGGTCAGATCATTCAGGAAACCGATAAGATCGAAGTGCTTCGGGCCGAATGGGCCTATCTTAACCGTCCCGAGCGTTTGACCCGTCTGGCTGAGGCCAATTTTGAGATGCTCAAACTGGTGCCAGTGCGGGCGGATCATTACGGTACCGTTGGCGATATCCCCAATGAGGGCGATGGTCTTGGCGGTCTGATCACAAATACAGCGACCGCTGCCGCGCGCAGCGAGTAGGGGAGGCTTGGTGCTATGATCCGACGCCCCCTTCGACCTCTGGCCCGCATTATTGCGGCACGCGAACAAGGTCTCGACCCTGATCGTAAAGAGGCAGAGGTGCGTCTGGCCAAGGCCCAATCCCGTCGCAAGCGGGAGCATCAAACGGCCCAGAACCGCATTTTATTGATCGCCCTTATGTTTCTGGTGGCCTTTGGCACTATCGGAACACGTATGGTGGTTTTGGCGACCACACAGACGCCCGAAGAGCGCGCGGCGATTGCGGCCAAGAAAATTATCTCGGACCGCGCAGATATTGTGGATCGCCACGGGCGCGTTTTGGCCACGAACATCACGACCACCTCGATTATCGCCCATCCCCATCAGATGATTGATCGCGATGCGGCGGCGATTGGATTGGCGAAGATATTCCCTGATCTTGATCCACGCGTGTTGAAGCGCCGTTTTGCGCCACCGGCCAAGTTCCTGTTTATTAAGCGCAAAGTTTCGCCTGAGAAGGCGCAGGCTGTGCATGATCTCGGTGAGCCTGGCTTGGTGCTTGGTAAGCGGGAGACGCGATTGTTCCCCAATGGCAATCTGGCTGCTCATATTCTGGGCGGTGCCGGTTACGGGAATGAAGAGATCAGAGCCGCTGAAGTGGTGGGTCGCTCGGGCATCGAATATTGGTTTGACGAGCGTCTTCGTGCGCCTGAGATGCTGGATAAACCGCTTGAGTTGTCCATCGATATGACCGCGCAAACGGTTGTGGAGCGCGTGCTTCATCGCGGCATGACGTTGATGAATGCGAAGGGTGCCTCTGCTGTTGTGATGGATGCACATACCGGTGAGATGCTGGCCATGGTCAGCCTGCCGGATTTTGACCCCAACAACCCGCCGCTGGCACCTCGTTCGGGTGATCCGACGAACAGTCCTTTGTTCAATCAGGCCGCTCAGGGCGTCTATGAGTTGGGCTCGACCTACAAGCTGTTCACTGTGGCTTTGGCCATGGAGGAGGGGATTGCGACGCCTGATACGCTCATTGATACCAAGCCTCTGCGTTGGGGTCGTTTCCCGATCCGTGAGTTCGAGAACCATGATTATGGCCCTTATCAGTCGCTCACCAATGTGCTGGTGAAAAGCTCCAACATTGGTTCGGCGCGATTGGCCATGGAGTTTGGTGTCGAAAAACAAAAGAAGCTGCTGCATCAGCTAGGCTTCCTTAAGCCGACCTTGCTGGAGTTGCCGTCTGCCAAGCTGGCTCAGCCGCTCTTTCCCAAGAACAATTGGTCTGAAATCTCGGCGATCACCATTTCCTATGGCCATGGTCTGTCGGCCACGCCCGTGCATCTGGCGTCAGCTTACGCGTCTTTGACCAATGGAGGCATGGCGGTGCAGCCGACCTTGTTGAAGGGGGGCGCTAAGATTGACCCACCCCAGAGGATCATCTCGGAGAAAACATCGCGTTCCTTGCGCTACATGCTGCGAAAAGTTGTGACCGACGGAACCGCCTCTCTTGCAGGGGTGGAAGGTTATGACGTGGGCGGAAAAACAGGTACGGCTGTGAAGCCAAAGCCAACGGGCGGGTATTACGCGGATCGGGTGATTTCGAATTTTGCTGCCGTTTTCCCGGCGGAAAGTCCGAAATATGTTGTCGTGGTGACCTTGGATGAGCCCCAAGACATTGTTGCGGGTAAGCCAAAGCGGACCGCCGGTTGGACGGCTGCTCCGATTGCGGGCGAGATCATTCGCCGTGTTGCTCCGATTTTAGGCTTGCGCCCGCTCTCTGGTCGCGAGACAGAGACACAAGCGAATAAGGCCATGGTGACGCTCGCTTCACAGTGAGTGAGCGCCCCTAGAATAGGCCCGATGAGAAGGCCAAACGGATAGGCAAGGAATGGGTGTGACCGCCGGACATATGACAGAGCGCAGCTTGCAGTCTTTGGGGCTCGACGGGTTTGCGCGCAGCGGGTTATGGGACGCTGAGCCGACTGTGACCGGATTGTCTGTGGACAGCCGCCTTACCGAGAAGGGGCATTTGTTTGCCGCTTTGTCTGGTTCTGCGGTGCATGGGGCCGAGTTTGCCGATTATGCCCGACGTATGGGCGCGCACGTGATCCTGACCGATGATGAAGGGGCGGGGATCATCAAAACCATGTTCCCCGATTTCTCCCTCCCGATCATTGTAGCGGATGACGCGCGATTGGTGCTCTCGGAGACGGCTGCTCGCTTTTTCGATCTGCAACCTGAAGTGGTTGTGGCAGTGACGGGGACGAACGGGAAGACCAGCGTGGCCAGCTTCACCCGCCAAATCTGGGAAAACTGCGGAGCCATGGCGGTGAATTTCGGCACTACTGGCGTTGAAGGTGCCGTGGGAGCGCCTTTGAGCCATACGACGCCGGAACCGATCACATTGCATAAACTCTTGGGTGATCTTTCTGCTGAGGGGGTGACCCATGCGGCGATGGAAGCGTCTTCGCATGGATTGGCGCAACGGCGTCTTGATGCGGTGGACCTGACGGCGGCTGCATTCACCAATATCACCCGCGATCACTTGGATTATCACGAGGATTTCGAGGATTATCTGAGGGCCAAGTCCGGCTTGTTTGATCGCGTTTTGCGCCCTGAAGGGGTGGCCGTTTTGAATATCGACGATCCTGCCTCGGAAAGGATCGCGGAGGTTGTTCGGGATCGCGGAGGACGGCTGATCTTAGTTGGATCTTCTGAGGAGGCTGACATTCGACTGACCGCCCAAAGGTTTGACACGGCTGGTCAGGACATTCGCTTTATCTTTGGCGGTGAGGCCCACACCTCTCGCCTTGATCTGATCGGCGGGTTTCAAGCGTCAAATGCTTTGATTGCGGCTGGACTGGCTCTTGGCTCCGGGTTGTCAGCGGCAGAAGTCTTTGCCAGCTTGCCTTTGCTAAAGACTGTGCGAGGACGCATGGAACTGGCCGCAACGCGTCGAAATGGGGCGGCGGTGTTTGTGGATTATGCCCATACGCCTGATGCTCTGGAGACGGCTTTGACGAATTTGCGCCCCCATGTGATGGGGCGGCTTTTGGTGGTCTTTGGGGCCGGTGGGGACCGCGACCCAGGCAAGCGGGAACTCATGGGCAAAGCAGCAGCGGATCATGCAGATGTGGTGTTTGTTACTGATGACAATCCGCGCTCCGAGGTGCCCGCTTTGATCCGCCAAGACGTCATGCGGGGTTGTCCGAACGCCAATGAATACGGCGACCGCGCTGAGGCGATCCTTGCGGGCGTTGACGCGCTTGGTCCGGGAGACACGCTTTTGATTGCCGGAAAGGGTCATGAGACTGGCCAGACGATTGGCACAGATATCTTCCCGTTTGACGACACCGAGCAGGCCAGTATCTCTGTCGCAGCTCTTGATGATTTGGGAGCATGAGGGATGGGGTATAATCTGGAACAGATTGATTTTATAAGCCGAATTTGCGTTTTTCAGTTCGACTCAACTAGAAGAGTAAATCTGCAAAAGGCTGGGAGTTTGACCAGATGATCCCGCTTTGGACTTCACAAGATGCAAGCCTCGCGACTGGCGGTAAGGCGACTGGCGATTGGGCCGCCACTGGCGTGTCCATCGACACCCGCTCGCTCGAAAAGGGTGATCTTTTTGTGGCGCTCAGGGATGTTCGCGACGGCCATGAGTTTGTCGGCCAAGCTCTTGAAAAGGGTGCAGCTGCTGCGCTTGTCTCAAAGCGTCCGGACAATCTCCCCGACGATGCTCCGCTTCTCATCGTCGATGATGTGCTTAAGGCGCTCGAAGACTTGGGCCGCGCGGCGCGTGCGCGTATGAGTGGGAAAGTCATCGCGGTCACAGGTTCCGTGGGTAAAACCAGCACCAAAGACATGCTTCAAACGGCTCTCGCCTCACAAGGCAAAACCCATGCCGCAGAGCGAAGCTTCAACAACCACTGGGGTGTGCCGCTCACGCTGGCGCGGATGCCCCAAGACACTGAATTTGCTGTTCTGGAACTGGGCATGAACCATCCCGGAGAAATCGGCCCGCTCTCTCAGCTGGCGCGTCCCCATGTGGCGATGATCACGGAAGTGGCGGAAGTTCACATGGAGGCCTTCAAGTCCGTGCGCCAAATCGCTAAGGCCAAGGCGGAGATTTTTGAGGGGTTGGAGCCCGAGGGTCATGCCGTTCTCAACCGAGACATCTCGACCTATGCGATCCTGTCGCGTGCCGCAAAACGTAAAGATGCGACCCAGCATCGTTACGGCTCCGCTGGCCGTCCTGAGTTTGCCATTCGCCTGATCCGCTCCAAGTCGGATGGATCGATTGTGACCTATCGAAAAGATAGTAAGAAATATCACCTCAAGCTCGTGGTGCCCGGCGCTCATATGGCCAAGAACGGCCTTGGTGTTCTGGCAGCCGTCCATGCAGCTGGTGCTGACATTGCTGAGGCCTCCCTAGCGCTTGCCAATTGGACGCCGCCCTCAGGGCGCGGGGCGCGGATTACCATTGATCTGGGAGAGCCGGACGTGGATGGCGCAATCGTGCTGATTGATGAAAGCTACAATGCCAATCCGACCTCAATGGAAGCGGCCTTGGACGGGCTGGCCATTTCTGAACCCAAAGACGGCATTGGCCGCATCTCCAAAGGGCGGCGGATTGCGATCCTTGGAGATATGCGCGAACTTGGACCGGATGAGATCAAACTGCACTCCGGTCTGGCCCATCTCAAAGCGATGAGTGCCATTGATAAAGTTCACACGGTGGGAGCCCTTATGGAGGCCCTCCACCAAAGTCTGCCCGAGCCGAAACGCGGGCGTCACTTCACCAATAAAGACGCGCTCAAAACAGAGATTGATCATCTGTTGGATGCAGGGGATGTGGTCATGATCAAAGCTTCCAACGGGGTTGGCCTTGGGGAAGCGGTTGACGCCATCAAAGCCTTGGGCCAAATCCGCGACACCAATGACACCCCAAACCAGACAGGGACCTGAATGCTCTATTTCCTAAGCGCTCTTTCCGACGGCGGAGACATCTTTAACATCTTCCGCTACATCACCGTTCGCGCGGGCGGGGCCTTTTTTACGGCCCTCGTATTCGGTTTTGTCTTCGGTCGCCCGATGATCAACATGCTCAAACGCATGCAGGTCAAAGGTCAGCCCATTCGCGAGGATGGTCCGGAAAGCCATCTTCTCACCAAAGTGGGCACGCCAACCATGGGGGGCATGCTGATCTTGGGAGCCGTTGTTCTTTCCACGCTAGTCTGGGCACGTCTGGACAATGGATATGTTTGGCTGGTGCTGTTTGTCACCTTCGGCTTTGGTCTGATCGGGTTTTCGGATGATTATTTCAAAGTAACCCAGCAGAACCACAAAGGTGTGTCGGGGCGTATCCGGCTTGGTTTGGGCTTCATCATCGCTTTTATCGCGGCAATCTGGGCCATGTATCTGCATCCAGAAGAGCTCTCGGGCCATCTGGCTTTCCCGCTCTTTAAAGACGCTCTTTTCTATCTGGGCTTCCTCTTCGTGCCGTTTGCCATGATCGTAATTGTGGGTTCTGCCAATGCGGTGAACCTCACCGATGGTCTGGACGGGTTGGCAATTATGCCTGTGATGATCGCGGCGGGATCGCTTGGGATCATCGCCTATGCGGTTGGTCGTTCCGATTTCACCGAATATCTGGACGTGCATTATGTGCCCGGAACAGGCGAGATCATGGTGTTCGTCGCCGCCCTCATCGGCGCTGGTTTGGGCTTCCTGTGGTACAACGCCCCGCCCGCTGCGGTCTTTATGGGCGACACGGGCTCTCTCAGCCTTGGAGGCGCTCTGGGCGCTATCGCCATATCCACCAAACACGAGATCGTTTTGGCCATCATCGGAGGTCTCTTCGTGGTCGAGGCCCTTTCGGTCATCATCCAGGTGGGCTACTTCAAGATGACCGGAAAACGGGTCTTCCTGATGGCCCCCATCCACCACCACTTCGAGAAGAAGGGCTGGGGGGAGGCTCAGATTGTGATCCGCTTCTGGATCATTGCGGTGATCTTGGCGCTTCTTGGATTGGCGACACTAAAGGTGCGCTAAGGCAGGGCCAAAGCTGCTGCGCTAGACCAAAAGGAGGATCGTGAATGTCCCAAGATGATCAGACGCCCAACAGCGATTGGAAGCCGGTGGCACGCTATCCTGATCCGCGCGTTATCAGTCTGGACCCTCGATTTGATCGCCTCAAGCTACCCCTTGCCGGGGTCGAGCGACTGGCCACAGGGTGTCGCTGGAATGAAGGTCCGGTTTGGTTTGGCGATGCGCGATGCTTGTTGTGGAGCGATATTCCAAACAACCGGATCATGCGCTGGGATGAGGGCACAGGTGCTGTCTCTGCCTATCGCGAGCCCTCCAACTTCGCCAATGGCCAAACACGGGACCGGGCGGGTCGGTTGATCACCTGCGAACATGGTGGGCGGCGGGTGACGCGGACTGAGTATGACGGGTCCATCACTGTTCTGGCTGACAGCTTTGAGGGCAAACGCTTGTCCTCGCCCAATGATGTTATTGTGAAGTCAGATGGAAGTGTCTGGTTCACCGATCCGCCATTCGGGATTTTGGGCAATTACGAGGGCCATAAGGCGGAGCCTGAATTGGGGCAGAATGTCTATAGGCTCGACCCTGAGACGGGGGCGCTGAGCATCATCGCAGATGATATCTTGGGGCCTAATGGATTGGCTTTTTCTGCCGATGAGAAAAAGCTCTACGTTGTGGAGTCCCGTGGCGAGCCTAACCGAAAGATACTTGAGTATGATGTGGCCTCAGACGGGGCGTCTATCTCAAACAAGCGCATTTTGATTGATGCGGGAGAGGGCACGCCGGACGGGTTCCGTGTGGATGTTGAGGGCAATCTCTGGTGTGGTTGGGGCATGGGGAGCGATGCGCTTGATGGTGTGATGATCTTCGCGCCTGACGGAGCGCCGATCGGGCAAATTAAACTGCCGGAACGCTGTGCCAACCTGTGCTTTGGAGGCCGTGCCAACAGCCGTATCTTCATGGCTGCAAGCACATCGGTCTACGCGCTTTATGTGAATGTGGCCGGCGTTTCTGGCGGATGACGGAGCGCGTCTACATGGTCTGCGCTTTCAGAGTTTATAGCTGATGCTCCGCTTGTTGGACAGAGTTCTGGGCCGACCGATCCGCCACCTTCTGTTCGTGCTGACCCGCAGTTATTATGCGCTGTTTTACAATGTCAGTTGCTCTAACAAACATCTGCTGCAGGACTTACCAGGCGCGCTTATTCTGGCCACCCATGTGAGCCGCCATGACGGCCCGTTGATTGCCAGCGTGCTTTACACCACCACCCGCATTCGCCCCACAGCCCATTACAAAGAGTATTATTCGATCGCTCAATGGCTGCCCATGTATGTGACGGGCACGATCCCCATGAGCTCTCCGAAGACTTGGCCCGATGAGAAGCGTCAAGCGCGCCGGGAGTTGATCTTGAATGTCATGCGTAAGGTGCTGGCCAATGGCAGTTCGATCCTACTTTTTCCAGCAGGTCGCATTCGCCGCCAGCCCGAGGAGATCATCCCCGCGTTTCTCACTGGCACCCATGAAATCCTGAACACTGTACCAGATGTGCCGGTTGTGATCCTGCGCATTGACGGGTTGGGGAAATTTCAGGAGGCCAGATATGACAGTTTCTGGAGCTTTATTGGTCGCAAAAAGGGGCGTCGTCATGTGAGTTTGGAGATCGAGCTTTATGACAAGCTCGACCCCTCATTGCCGCTTTCCGATTTCAACACGCATCTGGAAGCGGTTCTGAACCGGCGCGACGCGCCTTAGGCTTAAGGAGCGGAGCCGTAAATGATGCCGCCCATGCCGTTGCCTGAGAATGCGCCTGCCATGTCTTTGGTGCCGTAGAAGCCGCCAACAAGATCGGCTGTTTCTGACCCGTATTGTGCCGTTCCGGTGAAATCATTGCCCGAAATCGTGCCGGTCACACTGAATGTGTCTGCCGTTCCAGCCAC
>CAZXRG010000106.1:0-10598 GCA_964642935.1 uncultured Rhodobacterales bacterium
GCTCCAACTGGCGCAGCTCGACCTCATCGCGGGATTGGCCCAGCGCTTTGGTTTCAAGGTCGCGGACTTCCTTGATCAAAGACTCTTCCTGATCGCTCAGGCTTTCGAGTTCGATCTTAACCGCGGAGATAATCCGCTGGGCCTCTTGATCGATATTCTTGCGTACTTCCGTCAATTGCGCCTGCAGACGCACAAGGGCCGGATGGCCTTCGGGGACGGTAGATTTGAGATTGATCTCTTGTCCGACCAAATCGCTTTCGGTTTTACGGAAGGTCTGGATCAGGGCGGAGTCGCGGAACTCGGGAATTGCGCCAAGGTCCATTCCCGCATTTCGCGCATCGACCAACCGCTGATAGACCGCCTGAACCGAGGAGACGGTATTGCGAGAAACAGCGAGCGTTCCGTTCAGCGCTTCAAGCTGCTGGTTGGTAATTTCAAGGCTTTGCCCCGCTTGTAAAGACAGCTTGGTGCGGAGCTTTTCCACATCATCCTCAGCGGTCTGAACGCGGGTTTGCAGGTCAGACACCCGAATGCTGAGCCAAGAGGTCGCGGCACGGGTCGTCTCTAGCTTCGCTTCAAGCTGATCAATGATGTACTGATCCGCGATCACGTTGACGATACGTGCGGAATTCGAGCGATCATTAGAAGTGAATGAAATCTCAATGACCCGCGAGCCACGCACAGGGCGGAGCGTCAGCCCTTCCTGCACATTCTCGATCACGGTCAGGCGCTCACGTCGTGCCGCCTCGACACTATCAAGGGGTGGCGGGGGCGGTGCGCGCACGCCCACATTCATCAACAGCTCGTTGATCTCCGGTGGCATCGAGAAGATACCCCTTACGCGGTCAACAACCGTTTCCTTGACCACGCGAAGCTCTGGATTGAACTCGGGGATTTCGTCGAGCGCTAATTCATCCACAACCCGCTCAATCAGGGTGGTGGAGCGCAGAATTTCAATCTGGTTCTGGAGCGTGTCTTTGCTGAATTCCTGATCGACCAGAACCTGCTGAAGATCGACAACATTGGTCTTTTGCAGATCGAACATCACCTTGGCGGTGGCTTTATATTTGGGGTCCAACTGGGAAATCGCCAAAAACGCCATCACAACGGCAATAAACGTTGAAATTGCGATAATGTATTTACCACGCCAAATGGTCGCTAGTATTCCGCGGATATCAATGGATTCACTTGCGTCATCGTCAGCGGGTGCGCTGACTTCGATGAGCCCTGCAGGGTACTCGGTCACTTTAGAAACTTGCTTCACACCAATTTCCCCAAAGGAATATCCTCTCACGCAGACGACCTGTCGATCACACTAAATATGGGCGGCTCTTTCATTAATCAAACGCTTTGCGCTCAACCGCAGCGACTCGCCGAGCGCAAGCGAAACGTATAAATCAAATGCCTTAAAATTCATATTAGCAGAGTTTCCAACGATTGAACTGTGTTATTTTTCAAACATCTAGAAGGGGCGTGTTTTATTTAGGCCTGTTCAAACGCTTGAAAATAGAGCATTTTGAAAAAAAATATAAAATTATGAGGGTCTCTAAAGTGATGCGATTAATTGTAGGTGCCGTATTATGTGCATCTTTAGCAGCTTGTCAGGGCACGGGCCCCCGCACACGCGCTATCGTTGATAACCCCAATGCAGTAAAGCTTGAATCAGAGGCGCAGGAGAAATTCCTGTTGGTTGAAGTGAACCGCGCAGTGGCAAATAAGGTCGAAGCGAGCACGCCCAAAGGGCTGACAACCAACTTCCTGCCTGTTGGTGGCGGTGGTCCGGTTGTGATTGGCCAAGGCGATGTTCTTGATATCGCGATCGTCAGCACAAACGCCAATGGCTTTATCGACTTCACGCAGTCCTCTGTGTCTCCTGTGTCGTCGACCTCCCTGCCTGCACAAACCGTTTCCACGGATGGTATGGTTAACGTGCCGCCCCTTGGTCGGGTGAGAGCAAGTGGCCAGTCGCCACAGCAGTTCGAGCAGTTCTTGTCGCGTCGTTTGGCCGACATTCTGGTTGATCCATCCGTGATCGTGACGCTTGCCGAGCGCAATTCGGCTCAGGTGTCCGTGATCGGTGATGTGAATGTGCCGGGTCGGTATCCGATCCAGCAGGACAGCAAGCATCTGATCGACATTATTTCTTCTGCTGGCGGTCCAATCGCCCGACCTGAGGATTTGGTGGTGTCTGTAAGCCGTCGCGGGAAAACCGGCACAATTGCCGCGGATCGCCTTTTGGCGAACCCGCAATACAATATTCACCTCCAGCCCAATGACGTGGTCACCGTGAAATCGGAGCGCAAGACCTACACGATCCTTGGAGCATCCGAAGTGAACTCCGCGCAGGACTTCAACCGTCGCAACCTGACCTTGGCTGAAGCCCTTGGAAACGGTGGTGGGTTGCAAAACCGTCGAGCTGACAAGAACGGCGTGTTCTTGTTCCGTGAGATGCCAGCTAAACTGGCTTCAGCGCTTGGAGCGGATGCCAGCCAGTTCTCGTCAGATACGATCCCGACTGTCTTCCAGTTTGATATGGCCGAGCCGACAACGCTGTTCCATGCGGGCAAGTTCACCATTCAGGACGGCGACATCATCTATATCTCCGACAGTGTGACGGAAGAGGTTAACGGAGCGCTTAGTGCCTTCACGGCCTTCGTTCCGGCTCCGGTGGAGTACGTAAGAGCTGAAACGATCAACTGATCTTAGCCACTGAATTTACGCTTTAAGGGAGCGGCGCTGTAACGGCGTCGCTCTTTTCGTTTGCGCACTTAAGACCCGCAGCCAACCGACGCATCCAAACAACGGAGTTTGGGAAACTAACCTTTTAAGAAACTAGCGGGTTCCCAAAGCAAGGCCCTTTGGTTAGAGACTGCCGCACCTTTTTTAGTTTTTAACGGGGCTTTCATGCGCGTACTTATTCTTGGAGCAGACGGTTATCTGGGTTGGCCAACGGCCATGGATTTTGCCAGTGCCGGACATGATGTCTGTGCCGTCGACAATTATTTTAGACGAATTATTGCAGAAGAAACGGACAGTGAAGCACTGTTGCAAACGCCAACTCTGACCGAACGGGCTCGTATTTTCGAGGACGTGTCCGGTAAGAAAATGGACGTGAAAATTGGTGATCTGGCTGATCCTGATTTCATGGATGACATCGTGCGGGACTTTAAGCCTGACACAATCGTTCATTATGCCGAGCAGCCCTCAGCGCCTTATTCCATGCGCGGTGCCAAAGAGGCGCGGGTGACATTCCAGAACAATCTCAATGTGACCTTCAACGTGATCTGGTCGACGCTGCAGCATGCTCCGGATGCCCATATCATCAAGCTGGGCACCATGGGCGAGTATGGTACGCCCAACATCGACATCGAGGAAGGTTGGCTTGATGTGGAGCATAAGGGGCGCACGCAGAAGTTCCTCTTCCCGCGTGCGGCGGGCTCGCTTTATCACACGACAAAGGTGCTTGATACGGATCTCTTGTGGTTCTATGTGCGCACCTACAATCTGCGCGTGACCGATCTGATGCAGGGACCTGTTTATGGTCTGTCCACAGATGAGGCGGACATGGACCAGCGTCTGTGCCCGAACTTCCATTACGACGATATCTTCGGCACGCTTGTGAACCGTTTCCTAGTGCAGGCCGTACAAGGCATCCCGCTGACGGTCTACGGCCAAGGGGGTCAGACCCGAGGGTATCTGAACCTGCGTGACACGCTCCAGTGTGTGCGACTTGCAGCGGAGAACCCTGCGGATAAGGGTCAGCTCAATATCTTCAACCAGCTCACGGAGACCTTCTCGGTCAATCAGGTGGCCGATAAGGTCAAGGCTGTGGGCGATCAGATGGGCTTGAACGTTGAGATCAAATCGATCCCGAACCCGCGCAAGGAGATGGAGGATCACTACTATAATCCAACCCACTCCGGTCTGATCGAGCTTGGGTTGAAGCCGCATTTCATGACCGACGATGTGATCTCGGCCATGCTCGAGCGGATCGTGGAGCATAAGGACCGCATTCAGGAAGATCGTATCCTTCCACGCGTTAGGTGGTCCTAATGTCTGTGGCTAAATTCAAGAGCACCTCTGTGCTCATCACCGGTGCTTGCGGAACTGTGGGTACCGAGTTGACGCGTCAGGTTGTTGAGGCCGGAGCGTCTCGCGTGGTCTGCATCGACAACAATGAGAGTGCCATGTTCTTCCTGCAGGAAGCCTATAAGCACAATCCGGTGGTTGAGTGTTATCTGACCGATCTGCGTGATGCGCGTGAGTTGCGCACACGGATGCAGGGGGTGCAGATTGTGCTCCATGCAGCGGCGCTCAAGCATGTGGGTCTTTGCGAGGAAAGCCCGACACAGGCGGTGCGCACGAACATCGATGGCACGCAAAACGTGATCGAGGCGGCGGCTGAGAATCAAGTGGAGCGAGTGATTTTCACCTCTTCGGATAAGGCTGTGAACCCGACCAATGTGATGGGCACATCAAAGCTGATGGGTGAGCGTCTGATGACGGCGATGGCCATGTCCAATCGTTCGTCCGATACGATCTTTGCCTCCACGCGCTTTGGCAATGTGCTGGGTTCTCGCGGCTCTGTGGTGCCTTTGTTCGAGCAACAGATCGCCAATGGCGGTCCGGTGACTTTGACCAGCACCGAGATGACCCGTTTCATCATGACCTTGGAAGATGCGGCCAAGCTGGTGCTTGAGAGCGCGTTTCAGGCGGAAGGTGGCGAGGTTTTCGTGACCAAAATGCCTGTGGCGCGGATCGAGGATATTGCAGGGGCGATGGTCTCCCATCTGGCGGGCAACAAGAAGGTCGACATCAAAGTGATCGGCGTAAAACCCGGAGAGAAGCTCTATGAGGAGCTGATGAACGAGGAGGAGCTGAGACGCACCTTCGAGATGGATGACTTCTTTGTGGTGCTGCCTGCCTTCACCAAGGATCACGAGGCCACCTACCCTTACATCAAGGGTCGTGCCAAGCCGACGCATCCCTATCACTCTGGCTTACAGACGGCGATGAGCGAAGCAGAGGTGCTCGATTATATGGTCAGCAACAACGTCATCTAAATGGTGATTCGTTAGCGACTAAACTTGAAGGGCGCATGGGATTTGCGCCTTTCAACCATCAGGATTTGTATTACAATTTGATGATGTTAAATACGCCTGTTTTGTGAGATTAATCACCAGTGTCACAAAAAATTATCATTGTGGCTCGAAATTAATTATCCCTTTTTATTCAGTTATTTAGACCGGCCTCAGCATAAAACGAGATGGGAAATCTATCCTATTGGCACTTCGACTGTGATGTAGATCACAGTTGATTTTCAGCCGATGTACCACTTTCTTTTTACTTCATCGGGAAGTTGCACCACACACGCGTGTAGGCTCAGCACACAACGAGCCTAATAGCCCCCGCGCACCTCGCGACTTTCTTTTTTTAGAGAGACTATTTTTGGGGGAAGACCATTATGGCTACCATTCTCGTACCTACAGACAAAGCTACAATTCAGGATGCGATCGGCATTGCATCACCTGGTGACAATATCGTTGTGGAGGCGATTTATTCCGGACCGGAAGCGCCTACTGTCACAGTCGATGGATTGAAATTCGACATCAACCTACCGACGTCCGGAATTGATCTCATTCTCGACAACTCCATCACTGTGATCGTTGTGAACGGCGATAGCCATGTAAACGTGGTTGGAGGCGCCAACAACACAGATATCACCGGCAACAACGGCAATAACAAACTGAATGCAGACGACGGTGATGACACCGTGTTTGGCAATGACGGGGATGACCTGCTTAACGGCGAAGCCGGCAATGATAATCTTCAAGGCGGAAACGGCGATGACGAGCTCAACGGCGGCTCTGGAGATGACACGCTCGCAGGCTCCAATGGCGACGACTCGATCTTTGGCGGTTCAGGCGACGACAGTGCGCTCGGTGGCTCTGGTGACGACGCAATCGCGGGCGGAAACGGTAACGATACTCTGCATGGTGGCGCTGGAAATGACTCCATCAGCGGTGGGGATGATGATGACGTTCTAGCCGGTGAAGGCGGGTCGGACTCGATCTCCGGTGGCGCTGGAAATGACACCATTACCGGCAGCGACTTCTTTGTCACTGCAGGTGCCGACACATTGCTCGGCGGTGCGGGCGATGACAAAATCTTCACTCGCTTTGGCGATAACAATGTCGTGGACGCCGGGGACGACGACGACGTCGTGGGTTTCCGAGATACCTTAGGCGGCTTTGGCACCGGTGGCCTGTCTATTGGCAACGCCTTTGACGGTGGCGCAGGAACGGACACGGTCTTCTTTGGTGATTTCTCAAGCAACTATGAAGTCGATCTGGCTGCAGGCACATGGGACAACGGTGTTGGCACTCTGTTGGCAACACTTGCCAATTTCGAGAGTATCGAAGCCGGCGCTGGCGCTGACACACTTCTTGGCGACTCTAACAACAACCTCATCATGGGTGCAAACGGCGACGATTTGATCGAAGGCAAAGACGGGTCTGACACCCTTTATGGCGGTGATGGAGACGATACGATCGCTGGAAGCGATTCCTTTGCCGGTGGCGTTGGCGGAAAACTGTTCGGTGATAATGGAAATGATGTCATTGTCACCCGTTTTGGCAACGGTAATGTCGTAGATGGTGGCGCTGGCGATGACACGCTTGGCTTCAGAGATCTCTCACTGGGGTATACTGGCGGTGTTTCAACCGGCAATAGTTTTGACGGTGGTGCCGATACGGATACCTTCCAAATTCAAGACTTCCCAACTGTCGCTGCAACAGACTATCACATTGACCTTAGCTCCGGGCAAATCACTCGTGTTGGGGGTGCGACAGTTTTCGGAACGCTCACAAACATCGAGAATGTTATCGGCGGCAATGACAGTGATAGCATCACAGGTGATAATGGTGCCAACGTGCTGGAAGGTGGAGCAGGCAACGACACCATCAACGGTAACGGTGGAAATGACTCCATTCTAGGTGGTGCTGGAAACGACATCATCGACGGTGGCACCGGTATCGATAGTATTGATGGCGGCGACGGCAACGACACGATCGATGCCTCCAATGGCGCTGATGTCGACGTCAAAGGCGGTGCCGGAAACGACAGCATCCGCGGCGGCGGCGGCAATGACAAAATGTCGGGCGGCACCGGAAATGACCGGCTCTATGGCGACAATAACAACGACACGCTTTTGGGTGATGACGGCAATGATCTGCTCGTCGGTGGACTTGGTCAGGACCAACTGTCTGGCGGGCTCGGTGACGACACGCTGACCGGTGGTAACTCCAAAGATACGCTGATCGGTGGTGAGGGTGACGACAGTCTCCTTGGTCAGGGCAGCGGCGATTACATGGAAGGCAATGGTGGCAATGACACCATGCGCGGCGGTGCGACCGACGACACTATGTACGGTGGCAGCGGTATGGACTCCATGGATGGTGGTGCCTTCAACGACTGGATGTCAGGTGATGGCGACGCGGACAGTATGACCGGTGGCAGCGGCCTTGATACCATGTTTGGCGGCGACGGTGACGACACCATGGATGGCGGAACCAATGCTGACATCATGTTTGGCGGCGATGGCGATGATAGCATGGTCGGAGGTTTGGGCATCGACCAAGTCGGCGGCGGTGACGGAAATGACACGCTTGATGGCGGCAACTCCAATGACACGCTTGATGGCGGTGCCGGTGGAGATACTGTCTACGGTGGCTCTGGTGGCGATCTGATCTTCGTCAGAAGCGGTGAAGGCGGCGACGTGCTTTACGGTGAGGCCGGAACCGACACGTTCGATTTCGAGAGCGGCTTTGTCGGAGCTAAGATCGAGGACTTCAACGGTGCGCAAGACACCGTCGACCTCGCGGATGTCACAACCGTGAGCGCCTTTGGTGATCTGGTGATCTTCTATGGCGGCGGCGGAACCAACGCCACGGTTGATTTGGGTGGAGGAGATGAGCTCATCTTCAACAACCTGACCTCTGTGTTGGATGCCACGGACTTTACATTCTAAAGGTCGCGGGCAAACGCGTCTCGCCGCATAAAACCAGCTCTGGTTTGTGGTGGGCCGCAGGATAAAAAATAGCAAATGGCGGCGCGGAAACGTGCCGCCATTTTGCATTCAGTCCTTACATGTTCTGAAAAATTCAAAGACATGGGGTTTATTTACAAATTTCTTATCAATCCCCTTGCGCCTTTAGAAAAGTAACTATTCGATGGGATTATACGGAGCGTCGTATAATCAATTAAGTAATATTGCTTGCATGTCTGGGGGGAGATGCCGGTGCCACAAGAGCCTGATAACACCATTGATTATGGAAGAGTGGCGGATGCCTACTCAGGAACCAGCGGATTTCGCAATCTAGACTCGTTGTTATACACACGGAAATGGGCAGACCCTGCCCTGACCTATAGCTTTCCAGATGATTTTGAAGACGATTATTCGCAGTTCTATCCGGTAAATTCGACCGATCTCATACCCTTCACAAGCGCACAGAAAGACGCAGCCGTCTATTGGCTTGATCAATATGCCTCCATCTCAGGCCTGTCCTTTGTTGAGCTCAACGGAGCCGTCGGGGCTTTGGACGAGGATCAAGAAGCCACGTTACGCTTTGCCCGAGACTTTGGCGTGTCGCAAACTGCTTTCGCGTTCTACCCGAGCAACAATACCGACTACGGCGGAGACATGTGGTACAGTAATGTATCGGGCAACCCGGTTCTTGGTGATTACAGTCATATGGTGTTCGGCCATGAACTTGCCCATGCGCTCGGCCTGAAACATGCCCATGAAACCTACCCCAACGGCGCGGCGCATCCGGCATTTGACTCCCTTGAATACACGATCACCACGTATCGCTCCTATCCCGGGCATGATCTTGTCCAGTATCCCTATTATACCAGTTACGAATATCCGCAGTCTTTGATGGCGTTTGATATCGCCGCGATCCAGTTTTTATATGGCGCGAATTTCGCGACCCAGGCGGGAGACACGACATATGCATTCGATCCAAATTCAGGGTCGATGACCGTTGATGGAGTTGACGGGGTAAGGACCTCTGTCAATACCATCATGAGGACGATTTGGGATGGTGACGGGTTGGACACCTACGACTTTAGCAAATACCGCACTGATCTTGCCATTGACCTTACACCGGGTGGTTACTCTGATCTGGATGTGGGGGGAGTTGCGCAACGCGTGGATCTTGGCATCGGCGGACCCGGCTTCGGCGTGGAGTACGCACGCGGAAATGTTTGGAACGCCTATCAGCACCAAAACGACGCCAGATCATTGATCGAAAACGCAATAGGGGGCTTTGGTGCCGATCAGATGACGGGCAACCTGGCCGACAATTTCCTAGACGGACGCAACGGTGACGACACGCTGTCTGGCGGAGCCGGTGATGACACGCTCCATGGCGGATACCAGAATGACAACCTGATGGGGGGCGTCGGGAATGACCGCCTGCTCGGTCAGTTCGGCAGGGACCTGCTGGATGGCGGCAACGGGAACGACAGCCTTTATGGTGGCAATGCCCAAGACACGCTCACGGGTGGCAACGGGAATGACCGCTTGTTGGGCCAAGGCGGGTCGGACGAGTTAAGCGGCGGATCAGGCAATGATTACCTTGATGGAGGCGCCTCTGCGGACGTGTTGTCCGGTGGGAACGGTAAGGATGTTCTCAAAGGCGGCGCGTTTAACGACATGCTCGACGGTGGCACGGGCGATGATCGGCTTGATGGCGGAACCGGGCGCGACACTTTAGATGGCGGCGCGGGTAATGACGTTCTTGTCGGCGGCTCAAGCAACGATACGTTAAGCGGCGACGCGGGCGATGACACTCTGGACGGGGGCATTGGTCGAGATGTTGTGTCCGGTGATGCCGGTGACGATATGCTGATCGGCGGCAATGCCAATGACACTCTGGACGGCGGAGCGGGTGCGGATACGGTTTCAGGCGGAACGGGCTCGGACTGGATCATCGTGAACGCCGGAGAAGGGGGAGATGTTCTCTTTGGCGGTGCTGGAACGGACAGGTTCGATTTCGAAAGCGGCTTTGGCATGTCCACGATTGAGGACTTCCAATTCGGCCGGGACCGTGTGGACCTCAAAGACGTGAGCACAGTGAGCAACTTCTCAAGTCTTGGCATTTCTTATGATGCCAGCGGCGCATCCGCGACAGTAGATGTGGGGGGCGGAGACCTGCTTGTGTTTAACAATCTGGCCTTACAATTGGGCGCTGGCGATTTCCTAATCTAAAGCGGATTTCCTTTTAACCCTATGCCAACCCCTTTTGGGGTATCTGCCCCCTGTCGTGTCCGTGTCACGGGGAGTTTCATATTGATTTCACTCTATCAATTCGGTTTGCGCGGTGCCTGCCCTCTGGGATAGAACCGCCTCATAGATTGAAGTCATATGTTTAAGGGGTCGTCTTCCATGTGTGGAATTGTTGGAGTTTTGGGCAAAAGCGATGCCGCCGCTATCATTCTGGATGGCTTGAAGCGCTTGGAATATCGCGGTTATGACAGCGCGGGGATCGCCACTATTTCAGATGGTGCTCTGACGCGGCGACGTGCCATTGGCA
>CAZXRG010000107.1:0-10573 GCA_964642935.1 uncultured Rhodobacterales bacterium
GCCAGTCGGATCAAATAGGCCACAATGCCGAGTGCTGCCACGCTCATCAGCCATAGGCCAACAAACCAGGCAAGGCGCTTTATATATTCTGAACGCATTAGTGATACCCCTCTTCGGGATCAATTTTACCCCGGAACACCCAATAGGCGTAGGCGGTGTAAGCTAGGATCATTGGCAGCAGTACGACCGTACCAACAAGTGCAAACATCAGGCTTTTGTCTGGCGCTGCGGCCTCGGCAATTGTCAGACTAGGCGGTATGATGTTGGGATAGAAACTGATCCCGATACCGATGAAACACAGGACGAAGAGACTAATGGCCGCATAGAATGGTTGGCCATCCTTGCCCGCGTTCAGGCCAGTAAAGAGCGCCCATGTTGCCGCCAGAACGGCGACCGGCATCAGGACACTGAGAACGGAGCCAGGCAGGTTAAACCAACGTTCAAAATACACCGGGTCCTGAAATGGGGTCAGAATACTGACAATTGCGATGAAGCCAAGCGTACCTGCTGCCAGCCACCAGGCGTATCCCTGCATTTGGCGTTGCAGGCTGTCTTCCGTTTTAAGGATAAGCCAAGTGGCGCCAAGCAAAGCATAGCCGATCACGACCGCGCAGCCTGTGAGGATGGAGAACAGGCTCAGCCAGTCCCACCAGCCTCCCGCATAGGCGCGGTCCGCCACTTCGATACCTTGAACCAATGCGCCCAATGCGATGCCTTGCATGAACGCGGCGATGAGTGAGCCGCCAAAGAAGGCGACATCCCAGACCGGCTTCCAGCGCTTGGTCCGCCAGCGATATTCAAAGGCGACACCACGAAAGATCAGCGCCAGAAGCATAAGGATCATCGGCATATAGAGGGCTGGCATGATGACCGCGTAAGCCAGAGGAAATACGGCAAAGAGACCCCCTCCACCCATGACCAGCCACGTCTCGTTCCCGTCCCAGATGGGCGCGATAGAGTTCATCATGGTGGCTTTTTCCCGCTCGCTTCTGGCGAAAGGAAACAGGATGCCCACACCAAGGTCGAACCCGTCAAGGATCACATAGATGAGAACGGCTAGGGCAATAATACCGGCCCAAATGAAGGAAAGTTCAAACATAGCTTAGCTCCTATTCTCCAGGGATCGCGTCGGGGTCGGATTGCGCAGCCAGAGAGATTCCAGCCGTGCGGATCGGTCCATCGCGCAGACCAAGTTTTGGCGTGGCGGGGGCCTTGTTCATCATACGCAGCAGGTAGAACGTGCCCGCACCAAAAACAAAAAAGTAGACGATGATGAAGGCAATCAATGATGCCGCAACCGCAGGGGCGGCAACTGGTGCCAAGCTGTCGGAGGTGCGCAGCAGCCCATAGACGGTGAAAGGCTGTCGTCCCACTTCCGTTGTGATCCAACCGGCGAGAACCGCGACAAACCCCATAGGTCCCATCAAGATGGCGGCGCGGTGCAACAAAGGCGTGTCAAACAATTGCCCGCGAAACCGTCGCCACGTGGCCCAAGCGCCGAGCCCAAGCATCCCAAAGCCAAGGCCGACCATCACACGAAAGCTCCAGAACACAATTGCCACGGGAGGTTCGTCTTCATCAGGGATGGTGTCCAACCCGTCCAAAGGGGCGTCCCAATGGTGCTTGAGGATCAGGCTGGACAGATTCGGGATTTCAATCGCATAATCGACCCGTTTTTCGTCCGCATTCGGGATGCCGAACAGGATCAAAGGCGCGCCATGGGGGTGGCTGTCATAATGCCCCTCCATTGCCATGACCTTGGCGGGTTGATGCTCCAGAGTGTTTAACCCGTGCATGTCACCTGCAACAATTTGCAAGGGGGCCACGACAATCAGCATCCACATGGCCATTGAGAACATCCGCCTTGCGGCCAAATCCGCCTTGTCGCGCAACAGGTGCAAGCCCCCGACCCCTCCCACAACCAATGCGGTGGTGAGATAGGCCGCCAGCACCATATGGGTTAGACGATAAGGGAAGGAGGGATTAAAGACGATCTGCCACCAGTCCTCGGGTACAAATTGCCCAAGTTCATTGATGCTGTAGCCCGCAGGCGTCTGCATCCATGAGTTTACGGATAAAATCCAAGTGGCTGACATCAAAGTACCAAAGGCAACCATGGCCGTGGCAAACATATGCAGCTTGTCACCCACACGTTCGCGGCCAAACAGCATGATGCCAAGGAATCCGGCCTCCAAGAAGAAGGCTGACAGGACTTCATAGGCCATCAACGGGCCCAGCACTGGTCCGGTCTTATCGGAGAAAACCGACCAGTTGGTGCCGAACTGATACGACATCACAATGCCCGAGACGACGCCCATTCCGAAAGCCACCGCGAAGATCTTTTTCCAATAGGTGAACAGCGTCAGATAGGTCTCATCCCGTGTACGCAGCCAAAGCCCGTTGAGCACGGCCAAATAGCTGGCCAGCCCGATCGAGAATGCCGGGAAGATGATGTGAAAGGACACCGTAAAGGCAAATTGCACTCGGGCCAGTGTCTCTGCTGTTAATCCGTCGAACATGGGCGTGCTCCATTTATCGATGATGTTAGAGTGATACTTTACGCAGATAAGGTCGAGTTGTTTCGAAACCCTGAGGAAATGCGGCGTTGGCATCAGCGTCCGAAACAGAGGGCGGAATGATCACGTCTTGACCCGGCATCCAGTCCGCTGGCGTGGCGATCTTATGTGTGTCGCCGGTTTGCAATGCATCCAGGACGCGTAGGATTTCATCAAAGTTGCGTCCGACGCTCATCGGGTAAGTCATGGTCAGACGGATTTTCTTGTCCGGATCGATGATGAAGACAGAGCGTACCGCTGCGGTTTCGCTCTCGCCCGGGTGGATCATGTCATAAAGCTTAGCAATTTTAAGGTCCGGATCGGCAACAATCGGAAACCGCAGGTCCGTGTTTTGCGTGTCGTTTACATCGTCGATCCATTTGACATGTTCTTCTACCGTGTCTGTGGACAGGCCAATCGGTTTCACGCCGCGCTTTGTAAACTCGGCTGAGAGCTGTGATGTGCGGCCCATTTCGGTGGTGCAAACGGGGGTGAAATCTGCCGGGTGACTAAAGAAGAAGGCCCAATCGCCTCCGATCCATTCATGGAATTGGATAGGGCCACTGGTTGTGTCTGCAGAGAAGTCGGGGGCGGTGTCACCGATACGAAGTGTCATCACTTATATCCTATATTTTAAATGTTTCTTTTATGTGATCTAGTGCGACCTCTTTACAAAAGCAATAGTTTGAATATATCTTTTGGTGCGACAAGAGGATGCACCCATGAAACTGACCAGCTACACCAACTATGCAATGCGCTCGCTACAGCTTGCAGCGCTCAAAGCGCCTGACCTTGTGCGCATTGATGATGTGGCCCAAATCCACAATCTGTCGCGCCCCCACATCATGAAAATCGTGCATGAACTGGGCAAAGCCGGTTACTTGGAAACGGTCCGGGGTCGCAACGGCGGCTTTCGTCTCGCGCGTCCTCCCCAAGAGATCATCGTGGGTGACGTCGTTCGTTTAACCGAGGGGCCATTGGATCTCGTTGAGTGTTTTAACTCTGATACAAATACCTGTCCTTTGATGGGTATTTGCATCCTGTCGCGCAAATTACAGGAGGCAACGGCGGCATTTATGGCTGTTCTGGATGAGCTGACAATCGCGGATATTGCTGCCAATCGTGGACAACTCATGGACCGTATTGCCCCGCTTGAAATCCCCAGACCTGAAACGGTTGCAACATGACCGATGATTCTGAATGGGTCGACCTGTTCCCGGGGCTTTCAAGGCTTGATCCATCGGCCAAAAAGCGACTGACCGCTCAGAGCAAGATCGTCAACGTCGCCCAAGGAACAATTGTGTTTGGTCCCGGAAAATCTCCGGAAAACATGCTGTTCCTGTTGGATGGAACCGTTCGCGTGCAACAGGTCTCTGAAACAGGCCACCAGATTGTCCTTTATCGGATCGAGGCCGGACAAAGCTGCGTGCTGACCACGGCCTGTCTTTTGGCCTATGATGACTATTCGGCGGAGGGTATCGCAGAGTCGGTTGTGAAGGCGGCCGCAGTCCCACGCGAAGTGTTTGACGATTTGGTTTCCGGGTCCAAACCATTTCGTGATTTCGTCTTTGCTGCCTTTTCCAAACGCATCACCGATCTGTTCTTGATGATCGACGAGGTCGCATTTCAAAGGGTTGATGTACGGCTTGCGGATAAACTCATCAAACTTTCCAACGGGGGCGAACAGGTGCCAACCACCCACCAAAAACTGTCCATCGAGCTTGGTACAGCGCGCGAAGTGATCTCTCGTCAATTACAGGAATTCCAACGGCGCGGTTGGATCGAACAAGCGCGTGGGAGCGTGACACTTAAAGATCGCCAGCAGCTTCAAACCCTCGCTGACCACAACGCATAGAAAAATTTGAATGTTTGGTGACAATGTCACTGAACCACCCCCGTAAAAGAGCTATTCAAATTATATCTTTTACGGGAGACAGCGATATGTACACGAATCTAGGCAAGTTAGACCGCATATTCCGCGCCCTTTTGGGTGTCGTTCTACTGGCAGCACCCTTTGTCAGCGGGTTGGCCATTTTCAACGGAACCACTGCGACGATCATTTCTATCATCGTCGGCCTTGTGATGCTCGGGACTTCGGCAGTTAAGTTTTGCCCGCTCTATCGCATCTTTGGCATTCGGACCTGTAAGCTATGATGTTTGAAACCGCATTCACACCGCTTCACGCGCTTGGCGGCGGGGCTTTGATTGGCCTTGCAGCCGTTTTGCTAATGCTTGGCTTGGGCCGCATTTTCGGAGCAACAGGTATCTTGTCCGGGCTCGTTTTCTTTGAAAATCGTGACGAGTTTTCTTGGCGGGTGGCGCTTGTGATCGGGATGATCTTAGCGCCAATTCTCCTGTTTGCCGTCACCGGTTCAATGCCCGCGCTCACCATTCCGGTCAGCCCTCCCATGATCGCAATTGGCGGGGTCATTGTCGGTCTTGGCGCAAGTCTTGGGTCTGGTTGCACATCGGGACACGGGGTCTGTGGGCTGTCACGTTTTTCGGTGCGATCTCTGGTCGCTGTCCCGACTTTCATGGCGACAGCCGCGATCACCGTTTTCCTCATTCGTCATCTGTTTGGAGGCTAAGCCCATGAAACTGATCTTTGCACTTATCACAGGCCTTATCTTTGGAACAGGCATTGCAATTTCGGGGATGATGGACCCGGCCAAGGTCCTGAACTTCTTTGATCTCGCAGGCTCTTGGGATCCTAGCCTTGCGTTTGTGATGGGCGGCGCACTTCTCGTTACTTTTTTCGGATATCGGACCGCTTGGAAGCGTAGTGCCCCCCTGTTTGGCGGAAAATTCCAAGTCCCGTCAGGCTCTGAAATCGACATGAAACTCATCGGCGGCTCGGCCTTGTTTGGCATCGGATGGGGCATTGCAGGGTTCTGCCCGGGTGCCGCCATTCCAGCGCTTGGCACGGGTCGATGGGAGGTGGCTTTATTCCTGATTGCAGTAATCGCAGGATTTTACCTCCGTCGCCTGCTCGCACCTAAGTCCGCAACAATAACGTCGTAGAATTGAAAGGAGTTATGAAATGAACACCTATCCCCTCAACATGAGCCTAGAACCAGAGGTCGAGGCCTTCTTTGACGAAGCGACGAACACCATCAGTTACATCGTCAAAGACCCGACGTCCGACGCCTGCGCCATCATCGATAGCGTGATGGATATTGATTATGCCGCTGGGCGGATCACCTATGATCATGCCGATGCAATGATCGCTCGTATCACCCAGATCGGCGGTACGCTGGAATGGATCATCGAAACCCATGTCCATGCAGACCATCTGAGTGCGGCGCCCTACATACAGCAAAAGCTGGGCGGTAAAATCGGTGTTGGCGAGAAAATCATGGTCGTGCAAGAGACCTTCGGAAAGGTCTTCAACGAAGGCACTGAATTCCAACGCGACGGCTCACAGTTCGACGCCTTGTTCAAGGATGGTGACACCTACCAGATCGGAAACATGCAAGGCTTTGCAATCTACACGCCCGGCCACACACCGGCGTGCATGGTTCATGTGATTGGCAATGCCGCTTTTGCTGGCGATACCCTGTTTATGCCCGATGGCGGGTCCGCCCGGTGCGACTTCCCCGGTGGCTCTGCCAGCGAGCTTTACGACAGCATTATGAGAGTTTTGTCATTGCCCGATGAGACACGTTTGTTCATGTGCCATGATTACGGTCCGGGTGGTCGCGCAATTAAATGGGAAACCACTATCGCCGAACAGAAAGCCAACAACATTCACGTCGGTGGCGATAAGACCCGCGAAGACTTTATCAAGTTCCGCACCGAACGGGATGCGCAACTGGCTATGCCCACGCTGATCATCCCCTCTTTGCAGGTGAATATGCGCGCAGGTCAGGTGCCAACGGACAACGATGGGAACCAAATGCTTAAAGTGCCGGTCAACGGTCTGTGAGGAGGAATAGAACAATGGATATCAAAACACTGACTGGGACCCTTTCAGTTTCTCCGCAGATTGCCGTATCCGACATGCAGGCGATCAAAGACGCAGGGTTTCGGGCAATCATCTGCAACCGTCCTGACGGTGAAGCTGGCGATCAACCCGGATTTGCCGAGATCGAAAAGGCAGCCCGGATGGTCGGGATTGAAGCGACATATCAGCCGATTGTTCCGGGCAAACTATCTGATGAGGATGGCACCGCCTTTGACAAGGCGACGGCCAATTTGCCCGGCCCTGTGCTTGCCTATTGTCGTACAGGAACGCGCTCAGCCACGCTTTGGTCGCTGTCTCAGGCAAAAACGCGCAGCCTTGCTGATATCCTCGCCGTCACCAAGGCAGCGGGCTATGACATGGGGGGCGTGGTGCGCCGGATTGCGAACGGCGGCTCAATCCCCACCGATACGCATGACGCCCAGTATGACATCGTGATCGTTGGGGCGGGCGCGGGCGGGATTGCCGCTGCGGCCAGCTTGAAATCGCGCAAACCGGGCCTTGAGATCGCGATTATAGATCCCGCTGACATTCACTACTACCAACCGGGTTGGACCATGGTTGGAGGCGGCATTTTTGAGCCGCAACAGACATCTCGAACCATGGGCTCATTGATCCCGAATGGCGTGCATTGGATTAAAGCGGCCGTGGCGGGTTTTGAGCCGGAGAAAAACGCCGTTATCCTCGAAGGCTGTCGCATTGTGACCTACAATCGAATGATTGTTTGCCCGGGACTAAAGCTCGATTGGAACCAGATTGAAGGTCTGGCCGATACATTGGGCCAGAACGGTGTAACCTCAAACTACCGCTATGACCTTGCCCCTTACACCTGGCAACTGGTGCAGGGGATGAAAGAGGGTCGCGCGATCTTCACCCAACCACCCATGCCAATCAAATGCGCAGGAGCACCGCAAAAGGCGCTGTATCTTTCGGGGGATGCTTGGGCTCGAAAAGGAGTTCTGAAAAACATCGACATCCAATTCAACAACGCAGGTGGCGTGCTGTTTGGCGTGAAGGACTACGTGCCTGCGCTCATGGAATACGTCAAAAAATATGACGCGGACCTCAATTTCTTCCACAATCTGGTCGCTGTGGATGGCCCCGCGAAAAAGGCGTGGTTTGACGTGGCCAAGCCGGACACTGCGGTTGAGCGGGTCGAGATGGAGTTTGACATGATGCATGTTTGCCCGCCCCAGACTGCCCCGGATTTCATCAAAGTGTCCGCTCTGGCCGATGCTAGAGGTTGGGTCGACGTTGATCAGGCCACATTGCGCCATAAGACCTACGACAACATTTGGTCCTTGGGCGATGTGATGAATGCCCCGAATGCCAAAACCGCGGCGGCGGCACGTATTCAAGCTCCCATCGTTGCTGAGAATATTGTCGCCGATATGAGCGGTGGCGCTCCTGTTGCGCAATACAATGGCTATGGCTCCTGTCCTCTGACCGTGGAACGGGGCAAGATCGTCCTGGCCGAGTTTGGTTATGGTGGCGCCATGCTTCCCAGTTTCCCCAAAACCTTCATTGATGGCACCAAACCCACGCGGGCCGCTTGGTTTCTCAAGGAAAAACTGCTGCCCCCGATCTACTGGCAGGGCATGCTTAAAGGGCGCGAATGGATGGCCAAGCCGGAAAAGATCGCCGCTGAATAATCCCCGCGTCGCCTTGCCGGTAGACCGGCAGGGCGACCCCAATTGTCCGAGATTTCGATGATTTTGTCCAAATATTTGCCGATCCTCTCATGGGGTCGCACCTATACGCGTAAGGCCCTGTCCAACGATCTGATGGCAGCTGTGATCGTGACGATCATGCTGATCCCACAGTCGCTGGCTTATGCTTTGCTGGCGGGCCTTCCGGCGGAGGCGGGACTTTATGCCTCCATAGTACCGATCCTGCTTTATACCGTGTTTGGCACCAGCAATGCGCTGGCCGTCGGACCAGTGGCAGTAGTCTCTTTGATGACGGCCGCAGCACTTGGCAACATCGTTGAGCAGGGGACGATGGGATATGGCGTGGCGGCACTTTCACTGGCGGGCCTATCGGGAGCGATGCTGCTCACCATGGGGCTATTCCGGCTCGGCTTCATCGCCAATTTCCTGTCCCACCCCGTGATTTCCGGTTTCATCACAGCTTCGGGGATTATCATCGCGGCCAGCCAACTCAAACACATCCTTGGGATCGACGCACATGGGCATAACCTCTTGGATCTTGTCATATCGCTGTTCAGTCATCTGCCTCAGATCAATTGGATCACAGCCGTCCTCGGCATACTGGCAACGGGGTTTCTCTTCTGGGTCCGTAAGGGGCTAAAGCCTCGGTTGATCCGGCTTGGTCTGGGGAAGAGCCTGACAGAAGCTCTCGTCAAAACGGGACCTGTGTTTGTGGTTGTTGCGACGACCTTGGCCGTCTGGGGGCTCGGTCTCGCGGATAAAGGCGTTCAAATCGTCGGGAAGGTGCCTCAAAGCCTTCCGCCTTTCACCTTGCCTTCAATCTCTCCGGAACTCTTGGGGCAACTGCTGCTCCCGGCGTTTCTCATTTCGATCATCGGCTTTGTGGAGTCGATCTCGGTGGCGCAAACACTGGCTGCCAAACAACGCCAAAGAATTGACCCCGACCAAGAGCTTATCGGCCTAGGTGCTGCCAATATCGGCGCATCCCTGACCGGAGGCTTTCCGGTTACGGGCGGGTTTTCGCGGTCCGTCGTAAACTTTGACGCCGGTGCCGAAACTCCAGCCGCTGGGGCATTTACGGCCATCGGCCTTGCGATTGCGGCTGTTGCACTGACCCCTCTGATCTACTTTTTGCCCAAAGCTACGCTGGCCGCCACTATTATCGTTGCCGTCCTGAGCCTCGTAGATTTTTCAATCCTCAAACGCAGCTGGACCTATTCCAAAGCGGATTTTGCAGCCGTCCTAGCCACGATCCTGATCACCTTAACCATCGGGGTTGAGGCAGGCGTATCCGCGGGTGTCGGCCTGTCGATCCTGCTGCATCTTTACAAGTCCTCAAAGCCGCATATCGCGGAAGTAGGGCAGGTTCCTGGAACCGAGCACTACCGAAACATTTTGCGCCATGAGGTCATCACCGACCCCAGCATCGTGACCTTGCGTATTGATGAAAGCCTCTACTTTGCAAACGCCCGTTTTCTAGAGGACAAAATTCAGGCGCGGGTCGCAAAAGACACTGCGATCCGGCATGTGATTTTGCAATGTTCTGCGATCAATGAGATCGATCTTAGTGCGCTAGAATCCCTAGAGGCGATCAACGAGCGCCTCCACGAAATGGACGTGCAATTGCATCTCTCGGAAGTGAAAGGCCCGGTCATGGATCGATTGAGACGGGCACATTTTCTAGCGGAAATGACGGGAAAGGTCTTTCTTTCGCAGTTCGAAGCTGCCAGCTACCTTAAAGCAGAAACCACGATCTAGTCAGAGAGGATTGCGCCATGTGGGAAGAGCGTTTTGCACAGGACGGGTATCTATTTGGAACCGAACCAGTTCCGTTTCTGCTCAAACACGATGCACTTTTTGAGGTAGGCCAATCCGTATTATCAATCGCAGAAGGCGAAGGTCGCAACGGTGTGCACTTGGCTAAGAAAGGCCTAAATGTAACTGGCGTCGAGTTCGCGCCCTCGGCAGTGGCCAAAGCAGAAAAGCTGGCGCGCGAAAATGGCGTCGCCCCATTGTTCATTCAATCTGATCTGTTTGATTGGGATTGGCCCATCGACGCGTTCGACATAACTCTAGGACTATTTTTCCAATTCGTCGGACCCGCGGAGCGGAACATACTCTGGCGCAAAATGCGCGATGCGACCCGCCCCGGTGGACTAACCATCATTCACGGTTACACACCCAAACAGCTTGAATTCGGCACAGGTGGTCCGCCTCACGCCAAGAACATGTACACCGTCGCAGACTTTGACGACGCATTTGCAGATTATGAATTTTTGGTTTGTGAAGAATACGAGGCTGAGCAACGGTCAGGATCAGCGCATGTGGGGATGTCAGCGCTGATTGATTTCGTGGGTCGAAAGCCAGATTAGCAGCCGGCGCGATCT
>CAZXRG010000108.1:0-10553 GCA_964642935.1 uncultured Rhodobacterales bacterium
CTTGGACCTTTAAGCTGCCTTCGGGTGGTCTAGAGGCCAGAATTTCGCCGACTTCCTCAAGCGAAAGCCGATGGGACACAACACGCTCAATGTCCGAGCCGTAGGCTGCAATCGTCTTAAGTGCACGCGGAATATTGTGATTCAGCGAGTGAGAGCCTGCAAGGGTGAGTTGGCGGCGAAATATCTCGAATGGAGAGATTTCGATACGTGCATCTGACGGGCACACTCCGAAAAAGTGGAGTTTACCACCGTTCTTTGCATAATCGACTAGCTGTTCTGCCACAGCGGGGACGCCTGTTGCGTCGACGACCAAGTCAGCACGGTGATGCCATTTCTCCAACGCTGCAGAGCCGGAGGCCACGCCTTCAAATCCAAAACTCGACGCGAGGTCTAGGCGCTCTTGAGAGATGTCAGACAAAACCACCTTGCCGATCCCTTGTTCTTTCAGAGCAATCGCCAACAATAGTCCCATTGGGCCAGCTCCAAAGATCAAGGCCTCTTCCATCCAGGGCGAAAAGACCGCATCCACTCCGTTCAATACGCAGCCCATAGGTTCTGCCAGAGCAGCCTGCGAAAAGCTCATGTCTCCTATTGGGTGAACGGCCTCTGCTTTCACGACGCTAAAGTCGGCAAATCCCCCGTGGCAGGTAACACCGTATGCCCCAAGATTTTCGCACAAATGCGCCCAACCGCGCGAACAAGCGCTGCAGTTGCCGCATTCAAGATTGGGATCGACAACGACACGATCACCAACAGAAATTCCGCTCACACCTACGCCAATCTCTGTGACACGTCCCGCATATTCATGCCCGGGCACAACCGGAAAGGCTCCGGTGCCATAATTGTCTTTCAGGACTTCAAAGTCAGTATGGCAGATACCACTGGCCATGACCTCGACCACGACCTCTCCCGCCCCCGCTTTGGGGTCTGGCAAGTCGCAATAGGACACCTCATTGCGCGCGGTAAACAGAATTGCTTTCATGGTCTGGTTACTCCGCTAAATAGGTTTGTATGGCGGTTTCAGCACCTTCTGCCCAAATCAGCTCAAGCCAACGATTAAAACTCGATCGCAATGTCTGGTTTTTCGCCAGATCACCATAAATGTCGGACTGATCTAACCAGACCTGAGGGTTTTTCTGCGCCGCAATTGCAGCTGACTTGAGCGCGTCCCAGTTGGGATCGTTCGCCTCTATCGGGGATCCATCTTCCCGAACACCTGCACACATACGCGCCCACAGAGCTTGGGAAAGGATGAGGCCTTCAGCCTGCTGACCACCCTCAAGCGCCGCGCGAAGTGTGGGGATCAAAAAACCCGGATGACGCGAGGACCCATCAAAAGCGACCCGCCTGACTGTATCCACAATCTCCGGATTGGAGAACCGCTGGTCAATCAGATCAACATAGGCATGCGGTGTCATTCCGGGCACAGGAGCCACATGGGGCGAGATTTCTTTGGTCGCCACGGATCGGAAAAAGTCGCCGATTGCGCTATGCTCCATACATCCGGATATATAGTTGATGGACAGGATTTCCCCAGCATTTGCCAACAATTGATGGCCACCATTGAGGATGCAGATTTTCATCGCCTCATAGCCGTGCACATCATTTGTAAAAGTCGCACCGACCTTATCCCAATCGGGTCTTCCCGCGCAGAAATCATCCTCGATCACCCACTGACGGAAGTTCTCATGGGTTACGGGAGCGGCGTCCTCGATGCCCATGCTTTTCACCAGTTCAAGCTCTTTGGGGCCGGTCGCGGGCACAATGCAATCGACCATCGAATTGGGAAAGCTGCAATTGGTATCGATCCACTCCGCAAGTTTTGGATCAGAGAGGCGGGCCAAGGATACGACAGTTTGGCGAAGGATATCGCCGTTTCCTTGAAGGTTGTCACAACTTTGACAGGTGAAAGGCCCCGAACCGTTCTCATGGCGACGCTTCAGTGCTGCAACCATGGCCCCGAAAGCCGTGCGTGGTGAACCCGGATTTGCGGCGTCGTGTTGGATATCGGCATGATTTTTATCGAACGCATTGGTGACCGGATCGACAAAGTAACCACCCTCAGTCACCGTAAGAGAGACAATACGAATAGAGGCATCCGCCATTTGCGCAATGAGAGCGCCATTGTCCTCTTGAACCGGAACAAAATCAATCATCGCACCGACGATTTCGGCTGAGCGCCCGGCCGGGTCAAGTTCAACAAGGGTCGTCAAATAGTCCTGGGATGAAAGACGCTCACGCTGTGCCTCGTCGCCCGTTCGTACACCAGCACCGATGATGGCCCAGTCCATGGCCTCGCCTTGCTGCATGAGCCGATGAAGATACCAGGATTGATGGGCGCGATGAAAATTACCTAATCCAATATGAACGATCCCCGGCGTTAGGGTCGATCTGTCATATGTTGGCTTGGCAATCTCGTCGGGGAAATTGAGCAAATTGGCGTTGGAAAGTTTCACGTGTCGATCCGAAGTCCATTGCTGTCGAATTTATGGATTTGCTCGGCGTTCGGGGTAAGATGGATCGTGTCGCCATAATGTAGGTTCACTTCTCCACCGGCACGCACGGTGACAGGCTCAGACAATCCGTCGATGTTAACGTGAAAAAACGTATCGCTGCCCAAATGTTCGGACACGCCAACCGTACCGCTCCACGTGCCGCTTTCGTTTGAAACAGCGATATGCTCCGGACGTACACCGATCGTATGGGCGTTTAGCTTGGAAGCCTCAGAACCTTCCATCAGATTCATCTTCGGGCTACCGATGAAACCAGCCACGAATTTGTTTCGTGGTGCGCGATAAAGCTCAAGTGGAGTTCCGACCTGCTCAATCACGCCTGCATTAAGAACGACGATCTTATCGGCCATTGTCATCGCCTCGACCTGATCATGGGTCACATAGACCATCGTAGTGTCGAGCTTCTTGTGTAATTCCGAGATCTCCATCCGCATACCAACCCGAAGGGCGGCATCAAGGTTGGAAAGAGGCTCGTCAAACAGAAACGCTTTTGGCTCCCGCACAATGGCCCGCCCAATTGCAACCCGCTGTCTTTGCCCGCCCGAGAGCTGTCCGGGTCGACGATCCAAATAGTCTGTGAGGTTCAAAGCCTTGGCCGCGGCCTCAATGCGCTTGTTCTGCTCGTCCTTGCTCATCTTGGCCATACGCATGGGAAACGCGATATTCTTGCGCACCGACATATGGGGGTAGAGCGCGTAGCTTTGAAAAACCATGGCCAGACCACGCTTGGCGGGTGGCAGAGCGGTCGCATCCGCACCGTCGATCTCAATGATCCCTTCAGTCGTATCTTCCAGCCCCGCGATCAGGCGAAGGAGTGTGGACTTGCCACAACCGGACGGGCCGACAAAGACGACGAACTCTCCGTCATCAATTTCCAAATCCAGGGGCGGGATAACTGTGACATCGCCAAAGTCTTTTTTGACCCCTTTGAGCTGTATACGTCCCATATCCGTTCCTTATTTCACAGCGCCGAAGGTCAAGCCTCGGACAAGTTGTTTTTGACTGAACCAGCCCATGATCAAGATCGGGGCAATCGCCATAATCGAAGCGGCACTTAATTTGGCGTAAAACAGGCCCTCAGGACTTGAGTAACTGGCAATAAAGAGGGTGAGCGGCGCTGCATTTGCGGCAGTCAGCCGGAGAGTCCAGAACGCCTCATTCCAAGCCAGAATGATGTTGAGCAGAATTGTCGATGCAATGCCCGGAACAGCCATCGGCGCAAGGACGTACATCACTTCCTCGCGAAGGCCGGCTCCGTCCATCCTAGAGGCTTCCAATATCTCGCCGGGGATCTCTTTAAAATAGGTGTAGAGCATCCAAACGATGATCGGCAGATTGATCATCATGAGTATGAAGACTAGGCCCGTGCGCGTATCGAGTAGGCTAAAATCACGGAAAATCAGATATATCGGGATCAGAACGCCGACAGGTGGCAGCATCTTTGTGCTCAGCATCCACATCAGCACGTTTTTCGTGTGTTTGGAGGGCACAAAAGCCATCGCCCAAGCGGCGGGAATGGCAATGAGGAGCCCCAGAAAGGTCGAGCCCAGAGCGATAATCACCGAGTTCGAAAAGTGCTTGAAATAGTCTGATCGCGCTTGCACCGCGCTGTAGCTGTCGGTCGTCCACCCACTTTGGAATAGTACTTCCAAAGGCGCTCTGATCGCATTCTCCTCGGTTTTGAACGAGAGGATAAATATCCACAAGATCGGGAAGAACATCAGGAAACCAAGGGTTCCGGCAATGATCGTGTTGATCAGTTTGGTCCGATTTGAAACTGCGCGTGCCATGGGTCCTCCTTCCTTATGCGTCGAGATTTTTGCCGATCATCCGCATCAGGAAGATCGCAACAATGTTGGCGAGAATAATGGCGATGACACCGCCCGCACTGCCGATGCCCACGTCATACTGTAACAATGACGAGACGTAGACGAGGTAGGTCAGGTTTGTTGTCGCCACTCCGGGACCCCCATTGGTCGTCACCAAAATCTCGGCGTAGATAGACAACAGGAAGATGGTCTGGATAAGGATCACGACCGTGATCGCGCGGGCCAGATGCGGGAGCATTATGAACCAGAAGCGGTTAAGCCAACTGGCCCCATCCATCTCGGCGGCTTCCAGTTGCTCCTGATCAAGCGATTGAAGAGCGGTCAGCAGAATAAGCGTCGCAAAAGGCAACCACTGCCAAGAGACAATAAGGATGATAGAGGCCAGTGGGATTTGCCCGAAGAAATCAACCGGAGTTGCTCCGAACATTTTGGCGATGTGACCGAAAATGCCGTTGACCGGGTTCATGAACATATTCTTCCAAACAAGTCCGGAGACCGTGGGCATCACGAAAAACGGGGCGATTACCAAGATGCGGATGATACCCTGACCAAACATGGGACGGTCGAGCAGGAGCGCAAATAAGATTCCGCCAAAAGTCGTGATCGCCAGCACCCCGCCAACCAGTACAAGCGTGTTGATCATTGCCGCTTTGAAACTGGGATCAGTCACGAACCAATAGTAGTTCTCCCAACCCACAAACGGATTGGCACCGGGTTGCAACAGATTGTAGCGCAGGAACGAGAAATAGACCGTCATAATGAGCGGAATAAGCATCCACGCCAGCAGGAGAAGCACTGCGGGAGTTATCATCAACCGGGCGGCTGAACGGGATGCTTTTGTCGCCATGCTCTACCCTCACAGGTTTTAAATTAGGTCTAAGGAAAACGTCCCCTCGGGCGCTTATCTTAAAGCTAAAACGATTTTGGTTGGAAGCGTGGTGGATAGGCCAACAAACAAGTGTCAGCCTATCCGGGAGGAAAAGTTACTTGATGTAACCAGCCTTTGTCATCTCGCGAAGAGCGAACTGCTGGCTGTTGGCCAGAGCTTCTTCAACTGAGGACTGACCGGCCAAAGCCGCAGCAACCTGCTGACCCACGTAGTTACCGATGCCCTGGAACTCAGGGATCGCTACGAACTGAACGCCTGTGTATGGCGTTGGCAGAAGTGTTGCGTCTGCTGGATCAACCGAAAGGATCGCGTCGACAACCGCTGGTGCGAAAGGCGCTGCTTCGATGCGACGTGCGTCCTCTTCAACGGACTGACGTGTGCCTGAAGGAACAGCAACCCAACCTTTGCTCTCACCAACCATCTCGAAGTACTCTTTGGATGTACCCCATTTCAGGAAGCTCTTGGCCGCGTCCACTTTCTTGGAGCTTGCAGGGATTGCAAGTGCCCAAGACCAGAACCAACCGGTTCCTTTTGCAGTTGCCTGCTTTGGTGCTTTCACGAACTCGGTCAGATCAGCAACAGTTGATGTCGCAGGGTTACGAACGTCGCCAGCCGCAGACGTCGCATCAACCCAAGTCGCACATTTGCCGTCTTTGAACAAAGCACGGTTTTCGTTGTGACCATTTGCAGATGCACCTGGAGGGCCTGATTCAAGCATCAGGTCAACATAATAGGTGACAGCTGCATTCCACTCAGGGCTGTCAAGCTGTGGAACCCAGTTCTCATCGAACCAGCGCGCACCAAATGCGTTTGCGACAGTTCCAACGAACGCCATGTTCTCACCCCAGCCCGCTTTACCGCGCTGACAGGTTCCGTACATGCCATTGTCTGGATCGTGAACGGCAGCAGCCAGCTCAGCAAACTCGGTGTAAGTCATCTGCTCGGACGGCATTTCAACGCCAGCCGCCTCGAACACGTCCTTACGATAGAATGTGAAGGATGTCTCGGAGTAGAGCGGAAGCGCATAGAGGTTGCCGTCTGCAGACAAACCGTTGCGGACCAACTGGAAAACATCATCCAGATCATAGTCAGCGTCGTCTGCGAAATCATTCAGAGGTGTCAACCAGCCCTGAGCACCCCAGATTGGAGTCTCGTAAGCGCCGATGAACATGATGTCGAAAGAACCACCGCCAGTTGCGATGTCTGTTGTTGTACGCTCACGCAGAACGTTCTCTTCCAGAACAACCCAGTTGATGGTGTTACCGGTTGCCGCTTCCCAAGCAGGAGCAAGTTCTTGCATTGTGATCATGTCGGCATTGTTCACCGTCGCGATCGTAATTTCTTCAGCCATGGCAAAGGATGCCACACCCGCTGCAAGGCCGAGGCCTACCGCAGAACTCATCAATGTGCGTTTGATAGACATTATTGTCCTCCCATTATATTTTTACACGTGTAAAAATTGTAGGAAATGTAAATTGGAGTCAAGCGAATTTTTTAGGCAACAATGGGCGGTTCATCGGAATGAGAAAGGATGGAGCGCTACGATTAAGGCTAAGCCGATTCACGCAATTTCAAGGCAGATGTCTTCATCACATGCACCGGCTCCGCATTACCTTCGCTAGTCATACGCGCGACGAGCAGTCGAACGGCCTCCTGTCCAATACCTTCGATATCCTGAGCTGCAGTGCTGATCGCGGGGAACATAAACCGGCTGAGTGGATGATCATCATGGCCAGCGATGCGGAGAAGTCCTTCAGTTCTCCCAAACAGATTATGTTTGTTTGCAGCACGAATAGCCCCAATGGCAATACGATCATTTGCGCAAAGGACTGTCGCATCTCGATATCTTTGGCGACTGAAATGCGCATCCATAACCTCAAAGCCAAAGGTTTCGAAATGCCATGAACCGTCGGCCATTGTTGAGTCGACAAGCTCAGGTGCGTGCCCAAGTTTTTTCATCGTATTCTGAAATGCCTGTTCGCGTTCTAGCGCGTTGGAGTTTAGATGCGGCATACTGAGATAGATTGGAGGCTCTCCGGTTTCACAAAGATGCTTCACCATCGCACCAATACCTTGCGCGTTATCCGTCCCAACAAAATCCGACCGCGGCACAGAGACTGTGGGGCGGCTATCAGCAAACACGATTGGAAAATCAGAACTGGCCGAAAGAAAAGCCTCATCCAGACTTTGAATACCAAGGGGCGCGATAATTGCCCCATCCACATTCATGGAACGCAACTTGCTCACCGCTTGCGCTTCTATCTGTGGATCACCGTCCGAACTTTGCGTGATGATGGTATAGCCGATGGCACGCGCGGCTTCTTCGATCACTTCAAGCAAGCTCGTGTAAAAGAGGTCGCTGAAATAGGGAATTATCACACCAATAAGATCTGACGATTTCCGGTTTTGCCGCGTGGCAATGAAGTTATATACGTAATCAACTTCTGTGAGCCGTTCCTGAATCTTTTTGGAAGTGGAGGGGCGAACAGACGAGGGGTCATGAAAGTATCGCGACAGTGTCGGGCGGGAAATCCCAATTGCCTCGGACAGTTCTTTCATTGTACCGATTTTTGGCTTCATGATTTTAATGGACACTCTCGTTCAAACAGTTCAATCACGGGTTGGTCGTTATCAGACCTCATCATGGCTCCCTACTTTGACACATGTAAAAGTTTTGTCTACACCCTTTCGTGAGCCCGGAGGTAGACATGTCCAAAACCCAAACTATAGCAACCGTTGGAGAGATTCTCGTTGAGTTTGTCTCTCATCGGCAAAACTGTGGTTTGTCGCAGATTTCAGAATATTCCGGTCCCTATCCAAGTGGCGCACCTGCGATATTTCTAGATCAAGCGGCCCGCATGGGGGCTGCCACTCAAATGATTGGTGGGGTTGGAAATGATGGATTTGGGCGCATCGTTCTGGACCGCCTCAAAGAAGATGGAGTGGGTGTTGATGGTGTGACCGTCTCTTCAGATTACAGCACAGGCGTGGCGTTCGTCTCCTACTACGAAGATGGCAGTCGCGATTTCATTTTCCATCTCACAAATACTGCTGCTGATAGCTTCGATCTTGAGACCAATCAGCTCGACCTTAAATCGACCCTGCTGCACGTCTCTGCGTCCTCATTGGGCAATGCTAGAATGCGCGAAAACATTATGTCGGTTGTTCGAGATGTTGTGAGCAAGGGCGGAAAAATCACGTGCGACCCCAATGCCCGACCTGAATTGATGAAAGACAACGCGGTGCGGACTGCAATGCGCGAAGTGATGGATAATAGCTATTGCCTGATGCCGAGCACCAGTGATCTCAACTTTCTGTTCCCCGATCTTTCTGAAGAAGCGGCAATAAACCGGATGCTGGAAGCTCAGGCCGAAATTGTCGTCGTAAAACGCGGCGAAGCTGGTGCGACTGTGGTCGGCAATGGGGAGCGTTATGATTTCAAAGGCCACGTTGTGGACGAGATTGATCCAACAGGTGCCGGAGATTGCTTTTGCGGTACGTTCATCTCACTTCTATCTCAGGGGGCCGGGTTGGAAGAAGCCGGACATAGTGCCAACGCCGCCGGAGCCATTGCCGTTACAAGGCGCGGGCCCATGGAGGGTAACTCAACGCCATGCGAACTCTCCACCTTCCTTGATCAAACCAAAACCTAAGAAAGCCTCCCTATGATCGACATTAAAGGTTTGATTGCACAAAACCGAAGCGGAAGCCCAATTGGTCTGCCGTGTTTTTGTACAGCCAATGAACATGTGCTCAAAGCTATACTCGCTTACGCTTCGAAAACCGGCTTTCCAACGGTGATCGAGGCCACCTGCAATCAGGTCAATCAGGAGGGCGGCTACACCGGCATGACCCCTGCCGATTTCGTGGCATGGCTTAAGGTCATGGCGGCCGACGCGGGCGTTAATTTGGACCAACTGATCCTTGGAGGTGACCATCTGGGGCCAAATCCGTGGAAATCAGAGCCGATTGAAACGGCCATGCAAAAGGCCCGAGAACTGGTCAAACTCTATGTCGAGGCCGGGTTCACAAAGATCCATCTCGATGCCAGCATGGCCTGTGGCGGTGAGCCGGACCCGACGTTTGAACAGATTGCCGAACGTGCCGCTGACCTGTGTGTAATCGCGGAAAAACATGCACCCGACCCGGAAAAGCTGATCTACATCATTGGCACCGAGGTGCCAATTCCCGGTGGTGAAACGGATGAGCCCGATGCGCTCGACGTCACCTCGGTGGAGCGGTTTCAACACACAATCAAAACCCATCAGGATGCCTTTAAAGCGCGAGACCTCACAGCAGCTTGGGACCGTATCGTCTCGGTCGTGACCCAACCGGGCGTGGATTTCGGGCACACCTCTATTTATCCTTTTGAACCCGCCAAAGCAAAACCCTTAAGCGCCGCGATCCTGGATGAGCAGGGGCTAACATTTGAAGCGCATTCGACAGACTATCAGTCAACGCAAGCCTTAAGTGATCTGGTTAAAAACAACTTCTTTTTCCTCAAAGTGGGGCCAGAATTAACCTTCCGGTTTCGCGAAGCCGTTTGGGCTTTGGCATCCATCGAAGATCAACTTCAGCCACAAAACCCCTCCCGGATCAAAGACGTAATCGCGGCCCGCATGACCAAAGAACCGGGCAATTGGAAAGACTATTACAGCGGCACCGACGCCGAAGTAGAACAGCTCAAGATCTACAGCTACAGTGATCGTATCCGCTACTATTGGGCCGACCCTGAAATTGGTAAGGCCCTAAACCTGCTCCTTACGTCTCTGTCCAATGAAACAATCCCTGAGACACTGATATCACAGGCCTTTATGGGGCTCGAATTCGGAGCGATCGCGACTGATGCCACAACCTTGTTGGAAACCCATATCGAACGCTGCATTTCGCGCTATTACTCGGCATCTGGTTTCAATTAAGTACCGGATAAGTAGGAAATAACCCCGATAAAACACCGAGAAAAATGCCTCCAATGGAGCTGAGTCAACTCACGCAAAGGGCCTTCTCGGACAACTGAAAAAATCCGGTTTATATTTCTCGCAATAACTCCAAATTCCAGCTTATCCGATCTCCGCTTTGAAGAATGTTACTACAAAACTTAGGTGAACTCGCTAACCACCGGTTCTGGCCGTCATCGCGACCCGTCCTGTCCAGCAAAGTAGCCCCTGACAATCCGAAGTTCTGTTTCTTGGAAATCGGCGAGAATGGTCGTGTCCATCTTCACATGACCCAACAATAGTTGGACGGCTCGGAGATTTCCGGTCTTTTTGTAGATCTGCGCAGCCTTGGTTCGGCGCATGGAATGGGTGCCATAGGCGCTAG
>CAZXRG010000109.1:0-10521 GCA_964642935.1 uncultured Rhodobacterales bacterium
TATCAAATGTCATGAAATGTTGAAATGGTGCCCGCTGCCGGACTCGAACCGGCACGATATTCCTATCGAGGGATTTTAAGTCCCTTGTGTCTACCAATTCCACCAAGCGGGCAGGCAGGGCCAGATATGACCAAGCGCCCTGCCCTTGTAAAGTCTCTCTTGGCTTAGATTTGCGCGAATTTGGCGCTTAAACTGGAGTGAAGCTCGGACAGGCGCTTGGCATCGCTTGTGCGCATGACAATGGTGCAGCCCAATTGGCCCGCCTCGTTGAACGGGTAACAGCCGATGGAGACGTCTGTGTGCTCAGCTGCGAAGTCAGAGAGAGGCCCTGCGATCTCGCCTTCGGGACGCTCCACGCGCAAGCTCACGCTTTGCACGGTTTCACCGGAGGCAAGCTCGGCCAGCACTCCGTCGAGCATGGCTTTGAAGATTTTGGGCACGCCTGCCATCACATGGACATTGCCAATGGAAAAACCCGGAGCGCCGGAGACCGGATTCTCAATCAGGGTCGCCGTGTCTGGAATGCGCGCCATGCGCAGGCGGGCTTCGTTGATCTCGACCTTTTTGACGGCGTAATAGTCCTTGAGGATCGCATGTGCATCCTCGCGCACATCGATTTTGACCCCGAATGCCTCGGCCACGCAATCAGCGGTAATATCGTCATGGGTGGGGCCGATCCCGCCGGAGGTGAACACATGGGTGTAGCTTCCCCGAAGGGCGTTCAACGCGTCCACAATCCGCGCGGGCACGTCGGGGACGAAACGCACTTCCTCAAGGTCGATGCCTTTTGCCGTCAGCTCCACGGCCAGCACATTGGCGTTGATGTCGCGGGTGCGCCCGGACAGGATTTCATCTCCGATCACAAGCATAGCGGCAGTGGCATTTGGCATGGTGATCTCCTTGTCACATGGGCTTTGTCCCTATACCCATTGGCGGATGCAGTTTGAACCCCCTCTGATCCGAGCGCGACTGATCCGCCGCTACAAACGCTTCCTTGCGGATGTGATCTTGGAGGACGGGCGCGAGGTGACGGCCCATGTGGCCAATCCAGGTGCTATGACGGGGGTGAAGGATGAGGGGTTGGTCATTTGGCTGCAGCCCTCCAATAATCCTAAGCGCAAGCTGAAGTATTCGTGGATTTTGGCCGATCAAGAAGATCAGGGCTTGTCAGGCGTGGACACCTCCTTAACCAATAAGATCGTTGGAGAGGCTCTCAGAGCAGGCGCAATTCCCGAACTCTCCGCCTATAGCGACATAATCCCCGAGCAAAAATACGGCGAGAATTCCCGTATCGACTTCCTTTTGCGCCATTGGGATTTGGAAGACGCCTATGTGGAGGTGAAAAACGTGCATCTTTCCCGTCAGCCCGGACTGGCCGAGTTCCCGGACAGTGTGACCACGCGCGGGGCCAAGCATTTGCGCGAACTGGCCGACGTGGCACGATCGGGCAAACGGGCGGTGATGCTCTATGTGATCCAACGCGTCGACAGCCAGAGGTTCCGTTTGGCGGGGGATATTGATCCAGCTTACAGCGAGGCTTTTAAGGTGGCCACACAGGCGGGTGTCGAGGTGTTGGTTTATGATTGTGCGATCACGACGTCAGAGATCACTTTAGGCAGGCCGATCCCGTTTGAGCCTTCCGCTAATTATCCAACCACAGATCAAGCCCGTTTGTGATCGTGTCAGAGTTCCCTGAGAAAATACTGGCGCACTATCGCGGAGAAAACTCTTCCGTCGTTTCCTTGATACTTCGAGGCGGTACCTCAAGTTTTGAAGGAACAGGAACTTTTGGGCCAAACTCGGAACACCCGCCTGAGGACATGATATTTGAGATTGGCTCAATTACCAAAGTCTTCACCTCCATCCTCCTTGCCGTTCTCATTGAGGAGGGGAAAATTGATCTAGACTGTCCGATCAAGGAGATATCTCCCAGTTTAAACGATGTTCCTTCCAGTATCACGTTCAAGAGTTTGGCAACACATACTTCGGGTTTGCCGCGAATTCATGTGCCAATCTGGAAGGCTGTTATGTCTTCGATGCCAGAGGACCCCTACGCAGCTTTTACCAAAGATGATTTGATCAAATGGCTGCGCGATTGGAAAGGCAAAGCGACACCTAAGCGCCCCCGGCACAGCTATTCGAACCTTGGCTTTGGACTTTTGGGAGAGGCTTTGGCGATAAGTGAAGGCAAGCCTTATCTGGAGCTTTTGCACGAAAAAGTTATCAACCCTTTCGGGCTTGTCGATACAACTTCGGACTTAACCACCTCACAACAAGCCAGGTTCATGCAGCCCTTCAGCGTTCAAGGTAAACCGGTCGTGCCGTGGACTTTTCAAGCAATAGCTGGAGCCGGATGTTTGCGGTCAACGGCCCGCGACTTGGGGCGATTTATGGCCATGGTCTTAAAGGCTTTGGCAGATCCAGAGACATCGCTGGACCGCGCAATTTGCCGGAGCGTTGAACCTTTGCTCGGGTTGGGCCCGTTTGGAAAGACAGAGCCAGTTGCTCAATGTCTTGGTTGGCTGTCGATTAAGCAAGATCCGAAGGCGCCCCGGATGCTCTTTCATAACGGTGGCACAGCGGGGTCAACCAGTGCGTTATATCTTTGCCCTGAGGCAAATTCGGGGGCGTTGATTTTGTCAAACCGAGGTGTGGCCGCGCACCTTTGGTCAAGCATAAAACTAGGTTGGTCAAACCCTGACCGCGCCATGCGTGAGCTGCTTGCGCGTTGAACCCAAACAGTTTCATTGATTGCGTCCTGCACTCAAAGCCCCATGACCGCCCACAGGCATTTTCCGCTCACGCTTTTCAAAAGAACACAAATAAGTTGTAATTATTCTCCGCATCAGCCTAACTATATTTGCAGAGCGCGAGGGGCGTGTTCAGCAGATAAAAAATAGGTTTGGCTGGACCAAATACATATGTGGCAGAAACAATTTAACGCAAAACCTGCGCCGGACACTCCGCTATATATCATCGGGGACATTCACGGGCGCTGCGATTTGCTGATCCGCTTGATCGCGATGATTGACGCGGATGCGCTGGAGCGGCGCTTGAGCAATCACAAGATCGTCTTTGTAGGGGATTATGTGGATCGTGGTCCGCAATCCTCCTTGGTGCTCAGTCTCGTCCAGGAACTGATGGCCGATGAAAACCGCGATGTGGTCGTGCTCAAGGGCAATCACGAGCATATGTTGCTCGCCTTCCTTGAGGACCCTTCAAAGGGCGCGCGTTGGCTGAAAAACGGTGGTTATGAGACTTTGGTCAGCTACGGCATTGCCAATGTGACCGAGACCAGTGACGAGCAGAAGCTGGAATGTGCCTCCAATCAGTTCCGAGAGACTTTGGGCGCGGAGACCATCGCATTCCTTGAAGGGCTCGATCTGTCCTTCAAAAGCGGGAATATGTTTGTCTGTCATGCGGGCGCTGATCCGACCCTTCCTTTGGACAAGCAGGACGAGCAGGCTCTTGTTTGGGGGCCTGAGAATTACAACAAGAAGAAGCGTAAGGACAAGAATTGGGTGGCCCATGGCCATTACGTGGAGAGTGCGCCTGTCATTGATAACGGGCGGATTTGCGTGGACACGGGCGCTTATTTCTCCAACCAGCTCACGGCGGCACGGATCTTGTCCGATGAGGTCAAGTTTATGACGGCAGAGCTTTAATCGCGCTCAGGCCCGTGGCGGCTTCACTGAGGTGCTCCAGCGCCGTTTTGCTCAAAGAGCGCATGACCCAGATGTCATAACCGCCCTCTCTGGGCAGAATGATCGACATCATATGAGCAAATTCCGTTCGAGCGACCTGACCGGATGTGAAGTGGCGCAGATCAAGCGGGCAAAGGCGGGCCATGACCTCCGCACTGTCCTCTCCGCGCAAGGAGAGCACTGCCCAAGCGTCCGATTGATCGGTGATCCCAGACATCTGCTCAAGGTCGCTTGGCACCGGTGCTCCGGTTAAAAACCATTGGTTTTGTCCGGTCCAGATCAGTTCTACGCCGTCTTGACGTGTGGCTTGCCCAACTGCGGGCAAATCCATCCCAAGCGCAATTCGAAGTATCCGCGATGTCAATTCGCGCTGTCCGGTGAAGGGAATGATTGCACTGACCTGCCCGAGCCGCAGTTCATCAATCACACATCTCCCGATCTCCATGGGCAATCCGGCACCTTCAAGAGGCGACATTGGCGTCAGGTCAACCACGCAACTTCTCCCCATCCGGATCGACAAATGGCAGCGGGCAAATCTCGCAAAGCGTGTCAAAGTCCCTGAGCAGATCGACGGTGCGCACCTGCTCGCCCATGCGAGACTGCCCGCCCTTCACAAACCCCATCCCGATCATATGCCCAAGGGTCGGCGAATGGCAGACGGAGGTCACATACCCCTGATCATTGACCCGCGTCGGATCATCGCCAAGGTTCACAATATGACTGCCCCCGAGCAGTTTTTGCACGGCCCCTACAGGCTTCAAACCCACCAGTTGTTCACGCTGATCGCTCATCAGATGGGACCGCTCGGCCATCACTTTGCCGATGCAATCTTTCTTGGGCGAGATCATCCGCCCCATCCCACAATCCAAAGCGGTCGTGCGCCCGTGGATTTCTGCGTGGGTGATATGGCCCTTTTCAATGCGCAGCACATTGAGCGCCTCCATCCCGTAAAGACCGCCGCCCATGGCCTCAGCCCGCTCGGTCAGGACGCGTGTCAGTGCATCGCCAAACCGCGCTGGCACAGCGATCTCATAGGCATGTTCGCCGGAAAACGAGATGCGAAAGAGCCGTGCATCAACGCCTGCGATCTTCACATCTCCACAGCCCATAAAAGGAAAACTCTCATTGTCGATGGGAGCCTCCAACAGCCCGTTCAACAGCTCGCGAGACTTGGGCCCCGCGACCGCTATCTGCGCCCATTGCTCGGTGACGGAAATAAGGGTCACATCGAGATCGGGGCGCAGGCATTGATGGACAAACTCCAGATGCGCCATCACCTGCCCCGCCGCAGCCGTGGTGGTTGTGACAAGGAAATGATTGGCCCCAAGCCGCGCACAGGTGCCGTCATCCATGACAAACCCGTCTTCGCGCAGCATCAGACCGTAACGCACGCGCCCCACTTTGAGCGTGGAGATCATATTGGCATAGACGAAGTCGAGGAACGCAGCGGCATCGGGCCCCTGCACGTCAATCTTGCCCAAGGTAGAAACGTCGCAAACCCCGACCGCGTCGCGCACAAAGGCCACCTCGCGATCACAGGCCTCGCGCCAATGCACATCGCCCGATTGCGGGTAGTAGGACGGGCGATACCACAGCCCCGCCTCCATCTGTACCGCGCCCATATCGTGCGAAAACCCATGGCTGGTGGTGAAACGCTCCGGCGCAAAGCCCTTACCGGCTCCCCCCGCGCCCATAGCTGCAATTGGCACAGGCGTAAAAGGGGGGCGGAAGGTCGTGGTGCCAACCTCAGGGATCGACTGCCCCGTCATCTCCGCCAAAACCGCCAGCCCACCCATGTTCGAGGTCTTCCCCTGATCCGTGGCCATACCCAAAGTGGTGTAGCGCTTCATATGCTCGACCGAGCGAAAATTCTCGCGATGGGCCTGCTTGACGTCCTTCACGGTCACATCGTTCTGGAAATCGAGCCAAGCGCGACCAGGCGCGTCCACATACCAGAACGGGGTGATCTCATAGGGCGTGCCTTCCGCCTCGGGGAGGTCAGGTTTCGTCGCACCGAACATCTCGCCCGCGGCCTCAGCACCACTCTTCAAAGCCCCATGCGTGGAAAACGCGCCATCCGCAGCCCCAACGGCCACCAAGCCCGGAACGGCATCGGGTTTGGGCACAAATGCGGAGATATCCTCCCGCCAAACGGGCCGCCCGTTCATATGGCAGGTCAAATGCACCGACGGATTCCACCCGCCTGAAACGGCGAGACAATCGCACTCCAGCCATTCCGTCTGACCATCTTGCGCACGGATTTTCACCCCGGACAGCCCGAGCCGCCCGCGCGTATCAACCACTTGCGCCTTGGAGAAGGTCCGGCAATTAAACGCAGGCATCTCGCTATTCGGACTGACCACCGCCCCAACACTTACACCCGTCTTCATCAAAGCCGAGGCTGTTTCAATCCCGTCCGAATTATTGGCAAACACCACCACCCGCTTTCCGGGCGAAACCCCAAAGCGGGTCACATAGGTCCGGACAGCCGAGGCCAGCATCACACCTGGGCGATCATTGGCCGGAAAAGCGATGGGCCGCTCCTGAGCGCCTGCCGCCAAAATGGAGCGCTCCGCCACGATCCGCCAGAACACCGTCTTGGGCGCATCGCTTGAAGGAAGATGCTCAGACACCCGTTCCAAAGCCCCGAAGGTGCCGCCATCAAAAGCCCCCGTGATCGTGGTACGCGGCATGAGCGTCACGTTGGGAAGTGCCGCCAACTCCCTCAGAGTTCGCGCTAGCCAATCGGGATCATTGATCCCCCCATCCGCGTTCAAACGCCCGCCCAACAGAAAATCCTCATCCGCCAGAATAACGTCCTTACCCGCCCGTCCAGCCGTCAAAGCAGCCATAAGCCCCGAAGGCCCAGCCCCGATCACCAGCAGATCACAATGGGCCCAGGCTTTTTGGTGGTGATCCCGATCCGCTTGTCCTGACAGGCTCCCCAAACCCGCAGCACGGCGGATCAAAGGCTCGTAAACTTTCTCCCAAAACGACTGGGGCCACATGAATGTCTTGTAATAAAATCCGGCCCCAATAAAGGGCGCCAACAGATCATTCGCCCCCATCAGATCGAACGCCAAAGACCCCACATAATTCTGCGCCCGCGCCTCTAGCCCCCCATAAATCTCCTGAACAGTGGCCCGCACATTGGGCGTCCAGTCCGAGCCTTCCATGACCTCCATCAGAGCATTCGGCTCTTCCGATCCCGCACTCAAAACGCCACGAGGCCGATGATACTTAAACGAGCGTCCCATAAGCCGCACATCATTGGCCAAAAGGGCGGAGGCCAAAGTATCCCCCTTAAACCCCTGATAATCCTTGCCCTGAAACCGGAACTCAAGCGGAGCCGACCTGTCAATCAACCCACCGGACAGTAAACGGCTCATGACCGCGCGTCCTTCGCCAGTTCAACACTTTTCACCTCATGGCTCACCGTATCGCGCACCACCTTAAGCCAAGCGGAACACCCATAAACATGATGCCACAGCTCCTCCGTCTCCCCTGCAATATTATCGCGAATATGGACATAATCCTGCATGTCCCCCGCCTCAACGGGTCGCGCCATCAGCTTGGCGTCCCCCCGATAGGTGAACTCCCGCACATCCCGCGCACCACATAAAGGACAGGTCAAACGCATTTCGAGTTCCCATAAATACTCAAAACAGCCCCGCGACGCTCAATGAAGGTTGGGTTGCGCACCAGTGCCCTCCTCATCCAAAAGCTCTCCCGTCTCAAAGCGGTTCAGACGGTACTTCGACGCATGTTCCGAGTGGGTTCCCGTCGCCAGAAGATGCGCAAACGCATGACCGGACGCAGGCACCGCTTTAAAGCCGCCGTAACACCAGCCACCGTTGAAAAACAAACCCTCTACAGAGGTTTTGTCGATGATGGGCGAGCCGTCCATGGACATATCCATGATCCCGCCCCATGAGCGCAGCACCCGCGCCTTCCCGATCATCGGCATCAGGGCCATTCCGGCCTCCATCACATGTTCCTGCATTGGTAAATTGCCGCGTTGGGCGTAGGAGTTGTAGCCGTCCAGATCGCCTCCAAACACGAGGCCGCCTTTATCCGATTGCGAGATATAAAAATGCCCCATCCCGAAACTCACCACCGTGGGCAGGATTGGCTTCAATCCTTCCGACACAAAGGCCTGCAAAACATGGCTCTCAATGGGCAGCCTCAGCCCCGCCATCTGAGCCACCTGCGAGGAGCGACCAGCCGCGCACATGCCCACCTGACCCGCTGCAATATAGCCCCGAGAGGTCTCGACCCCCTTCACCTGACCCTGTTCAATGCGAAATCCGGTCACTTCGCAGTTTTGAATGATATCAACCCCGCGCTGGTCCGCCCCACGGGCAAACCCCCAAGCCACCGCATCATGACGCGCCGTGCCTGCCCGCCATTGCATCAAGCCGCCATAGATCGGAAAGCGCGGGTCGTCATGGTTGAGATAGGGCAGCAGCTTTCGGATGCCCGCGCGATCAAACAATTCCGCATCATCACCCTGCATGCGCATGGCATTGCCGCGGCGAGCAAAGGCATCCATTTGACCGTCGGAATGGGCCAATAGAACCTGCCCGCGTTGGGACATCATCACGTTGTAGTTGAGCTCTTTCTCCAGCCCCTCCCAGAGCTTTAAGGAATGACTGTAAAACTCTGAATTTCCGTCCAAAAAGTAGTTGGCCCGCACAATGGTCGTATTGCGCCCCACGTTCCCACCGCCGATCCAGCCTTTCTCCAGAATGGCCACATTGGTGATCCCATGAACCGAGGCCAGATAATAGGCCGTCGCCAAGCCGTGACCGCCCCCGCCAATGATAATCACATCATAATGGCTTTTGGGCGCAGGATCGCGCCAATGCGGACCCCAGCCCCGGTTTCCGGTCAAACCGTTCTTCAGTATAGTCCAGGCAGAGAAACCCATGGCATTCCTTTAAAATCCCTGTCAGAGAACAAGCAAATCAAGGATGACGCAAGCCAAATTCGGAGCCTCTTTGGGGTGTCTCTCCCCCATCACTTGATTTCTCATGAAAGATACTTTATGTATTATTCCACAAGCAATAACGAAGGTCACTATGGCACAGGCTCTCTATGCTCCAACGCCCAATGCGGGCGAGGTTATCAACAAAGCCACTTTGAATGCGGCGGATTATCTGCGTCTTAGCAATTCAGAACTGGCCAAGATCATCGGCGTGTCCGAGGCCACTGTGAGCCGCGCGCGCAATTCTGGGGCCATGTTGAGCAACAACCAGAAAGTCCGCGAGGTCGCTTTATTGTTCGTGCGTCTTTACCGCTCGCTTGATGCGTTTATTGGCGGTGAGGATGATGTGTCGGCCAAATGGCTCAGAGCGCCCAACAAGGCCTTCGGAAAGACCCCGGCAGAGATGATCATCACCCTGCCCGGCCTCATTGCGGTCATTGACTATCTCGACGCTGCCCGCGGCATTGTCTGAAACACCCCCGATAACCGCGCCAAATCCCGCCCCACGCTCCGGAACCATCTGGCGGCTGGTGGAAGCGCAACACATGATCTCTACCATGAAACTGGTGGACAACATGGACGAACAGGCTCTGCTTGAGGAGCTGCTCGAGGACACCAAGCCGCCCGTCCCGCCGGAATGTCGCCATCTCCACTTCCTTTTGTTCACCCCGTTTCGCTATTCCAAATACCCCTCCCGTTTCAGACGCGCCAATAGCCTTTACGGGGTCTATTACGCAGCCGAGCATGTCGAGACGGCGCTTTCAGAAATCGTCTTTCACCGCCTTTTGCGCCTTGGGGATGCGCCCGATCTGCCTTGGCCGACCAATCCGGTGGAGTTTTCCGCCTTTTCAGCACGGTTTGAGACCGCCAAATGCCTCGATCTCACCCAACCGCCCTATGAGAAGGACAGTGGAAACTGGACCGATTTGGAGAATTACGACGCCAGCCAGACAATTGCTCAAAAAGCGCATAGTGAAGGCATCGAGGCCATCCGCTCCATCTCCGCGCGTGATCCGGAGCGCCGCCTGAACGTCTCGCTGCTCAGTTGCAACGCCTTTCGCGATGAAGCACCGCGTGATCAGCACACTTGGCACATCCGGTTCAGCCAGACAGGCGTGCAGGCCATGTCCCCGCGCACCCAGCAGTCTATCACCTTCCCCACAAATGCCTTTGAAGCCGACAGCCGCATGGCGGATTACCCGTGGGAACGCCCATCCTAAGGAGCCAAACACAACGAGCGACTTGCCAGAGCGCCCCCCCTCGCCTATGACCTCTTCCAAACAATTTGAGCGAGACAACCATGCCTAAAATCAACGGAAACGAGATCAAGCCCGGCAATATCCTTGAGCACGAAGGCGGCCTTTGGATCGCTGTGAAAGTGGGCCATGTGAAACCGGGCAAAGGTGGTGCGTTCGCGCAAGTGGAGATGAAGAACCTGCGCAACGGCTCAAAACTCAACGAACGCTTCCGCTCGGCAGATAAGGTCGAGAAGGTGCGCTTGGATCAGCGCGACCAGCAGTTCCTTTATGAAACCGACGGCCGCCTGACCTTCATGGACATGGAAACCTACGAGCAAATCGAACTTGATGCCGACATCCTCGGCGAGCGTCGCCCGTTCCTCCAAGACGGTATGATGGTGAAAATCGAGTACCACGAGGAAGAGGCGCTTTCGGCCGCTGTGCCGGAAAAAGTCACCTGCACGATTGTCGAGACCGAACCAGTGGTAAAGGGGCAAACAGCCGCCAACTCCTTCAAACCAGCCACGCTTGATAACGGCGTGCGCGTCATGGTGCCCCCCTTTGTGGGCGAAGGCGAAGCGATTGTGGTCAA
>CAZXRG010000110.1:0-10309 GCA_964642935.1 uncultured Rhodobacterales bacterium
TTGAACGTTTGGGGTTTTCGGACCGGCACATGATTGGGGTTGCTGGTCTAGAACTGCACCACCGTGATCCCTTCGACAGAATGTTAATCGTTCAGAGTCAGATCGAGGACATTCCACTTCTTTCGTCAGATTCCAAAATGGCACTTTATGACATCGACATTCTGGATAGCCGAGTGTGAAATGTCTCTCGTGCCATATTGTGGCACATACAATCCAATCCATTGATAATAATGGGAAAATATCTGCCACAGGCGGCAACACAACGTGTTGCGTTTTGTGCATACCTTTCTAGGGGTGAGACCCTCTATTGCCGTTACCTGATAGTTGCCACCTTGCTGCGCTGTACGCCTCGTAACCTCGCCAAAAGAGAAAACTGCGCTATCGCCGGACAGGTTTTTCTTGAAAAAGCCTGCGTCACGTGTCATACAAATAACGACACGTGACGCAAAAGGGGTTGCCCGATGGATCAGGTTGCAACGGCTGAAAACGACATTACCCGCACCTATGCTCTTCTGGGCGGGAAAGAGACAATACAGACACCCGTTCGAAACAGTCTGGAAGCGCATGACTTGCTGATGGTGGGGTTGCCAACATCGGCCTTACTGTACCTAACGGCTCAAGTCTCGTTTCTGGCAAATGCCGGCATTTTGGACAAAACGATCGGGATCAGTGTGCGAACACTCCAGCGCCGGAAGAAAGAACCCAAAGACAATATTTTGAGCGTTGAGCAAAGCAATAGGACTTGGAAATTTGCTGAAGTGCTGGGGCGTGCAACGGAGATCTTGGGGTCTAAAGAAGAAGCAGAAAACTGGATGAACAAACCCGCTGTCGGATTAAATCAACGCAAGCCCATAGACCTTCTTGCGACGGCTGTTGGGTTGGAAGCAATCGAAGATTATCTGACGCGCATTGAGTACGGGGTTTATGCGTGACGCCCCTCTCTCCTCCACTTGGGAGTGGAGATTTTTCCTTTTGGCGGATCGACGCGGACAAATATGCGCCAACTTGGCACAACGGAGAAGGCAGCTTTCGCGTAGGAGGTCGATGGAACTCACCAGGTGTGCGCGCTGTCTACACCTCAATCGATCCGGCAACCGCCATATTGGAAGTGGCGGTGCATAAAGGCTTTAAGGTACTCGACACCCAAGCCCACACCCTGACAACCGGTCGCATACGCAATCCCGACACCATAACGGTCATTGAGCCTAAAGATGTCCCGAACCCCAACTGGCTCACCCCCTGCACTCCCAATTCAAACCAACAGGAATTTGGCGATAGGTTGCTGGCGAATAACCTGTTTGTGCTGATACCAAGTGCTGTTTCAAAACATAGCTGGAACCTGATTTTCGACGCGACTAAAGCCGGTGGAGAATATAGCGACGTGCGCCAGGATCGGTTCTCACTGGATCCAAGATTGCAATCATAAACACCTCACCCGCATTCTCTGATCATCACTCAGATCACAAAATCATCTGCGTCATGATCGCCCCCCAATCACCGGTTTCGGCGACGTCTCCGCCTTGATCCGACCAGAAGTTGGAACAGGGCCCAACCGATAAAGACACCGGCCAGATTGGTGGCGAGATCTATAATCTCAAAGGCGCGAACAGGCGAGGCGATCTGGATCACCTCCATAAGCACAGCCACCAGCAAGAGCCCGGTCAGAACCCGTCTCTCACGGCCGTTCCAAACCAGAAAGCTGACCAGCGAGAAGACCACGTACATCACCAAATGATCGTAAGGATAAAGCAGGATCTGAAGGTCTCGGTTGGGCAAAGGAGTGGGCGCGAGGCTGAGCCATGCCACCCCGAGAAACGCCGCAATGCCGATAAATTTGAGAATACCGAGCCTCGCAAATACTTGTGATCAAAAAGCCTGAAATCCCACGGAATAGCGGTCCTGTAAAGCCATGAACGGTCTGGCTTTTCACATGTCAGAAGGTAGGCTTAAAAAAGGGGGAAAAAGCCAATGTAGTACATCCTACTAATCCAGCTAAGGCTTTCCCCCTAAAATAACCACACAACACTCCGCCCCCTGCTGGCATGATGCAAACGGAAACGTAAAATCAGAGGAGGAGTCCGATTGTCCGATGAGCACCGAAAGCAAATCAATTTCCTTTTTGAGACGAAGGTTTTGTCCCTCGACCCCGAGTAGCGGGTCAGGCTGTCATGAAGAAACCAAACAAGTAACTTCACCCAGTGATAAAAAAAGCAGCACATTCAGGCTATTTTGCAACCAAAGGGCTACGAAACAGCCCAAAACACTGGTAAAGTGCGCTAAAGTTGTGTATTACTTATAAAGAACCGCTTTTTTAAGGTTCAACAATTAGAACTATCAAAGAATTCGGCTTCTCTATCGGTGGGGTCATGGGGTCAAAAATATGAATAAGTTTAAAAAGATAACAGCTATTTTTCTCGCGATTTCAATGGCATTTGCACCAGTAGCACCTGCGGTTGCGACGGTTACCGACGAAAACGCACTACGTGAGCTGAAACGCGAGGTTCAATTGGCGATTCGTGCTGATATTGGTCTTTTGACAGACGAATTGAAACTTGTTGAAGCTCAGATCGTTCCGGGTCTGACCCGCACTGAGCGTCAAGCGCTCTATCTTGAGCGCCGTGGCGTTCGCAGCGAGCTGCGTCGCTTGACTAACCGGCTCCGTCTGAGCCGTGACTGGAGCGCACAGCGCATTCGCTACTTCTCACGGGTTTATCTCGCACCTGATGTGAGCCCGGCTTAAGCTCACACATACATAAGCGCACTACCCGAAGGCCCGTTTCAGCGGGCCTTTTATTTTGCCATGACAGAAACCAGACGGAAGGTCTTAAGGCGTTGAACAATAAGGACGCACACTAGAGCGTTTCGACTTTAACCTGAATCACCTAAAGCTGCCTGAAATCAAAAATTTCAACGCGTTAGGTGATACGACGTGGCTCAAGTAAAAGTCGAAACGCTTTAATTGACACGTACCGCCGCTCATCAACCTACAGAAATTGAATAACAAAACTCTCTATTCAAGCGTCGAGAGCGGGGGAAGCAAGTTCTCAAGAACCGGCGAACTGATGGCGATCTCTTCGGCCAAGGCCCTATTGCGACTGGCCAGAAGGCCAAGATCGGCCCGTGCATGGCCCAGCTCAAACTCCGTGAGTTTAGGCAAGAGCAGTTCATCTTGCACATCCTCGTCTAAACCAGACGCACTGGCAAATTCGATATCTTCAAGGATCAATTCATCGATCAGGGCCACGAACTCGGGTCGCGTCGCCGCCAATTGCATATTATAGGGCGCAATCTTCCACGAGGTCACCATGGCCGCACGTGCGCCGTCGATATTACCCAAAGCAGCCTCTGACCACGCCAGAGCGGCCCATGCATGGGCATTCCCAGGATCAACACTCACACTTTCAGAGAGATAAAGAACCGCCAGTTCGGCGCGCTCATTGGCCAGAGCCATCGGATTATCTTCATCTGTGTTTTTGGCCATGCTATCATCAGCATTGGCATAGCCATAACCGATCTGGAACAGGTACTGCCCCTTATCAAACAGATCCGAGCCAACCGCCACAGTCCAGCCTCCATCAAGGCTGTCACGGCGAATTTGCTCATCTATCACAGGAATATTGGAGAAGGTCGCAACAAAATTGAAACCGGCCCAAAGAAACACAACAACTCCGAGGAAACGGATCACGGGCGTGCAACTCCATACAATAGCAAAGTCTGAAACCGGCGGAAGTCACCCGAAGGCAATCCCCGCCGTATCTCTAGGTCAAACGAAGTTGAAATCGGTTGCGTCCAGACCACCCGTCACTCCAAAGAGCGTAAGGCTGTCACCGCCGCCAACATCAATCGCCGCACTTCCACCCGCATAAGAGATCGTCAGATCTGCAAAGGATGTGGCTGTGGTCACGCCGATAAGATCGATCAGATCCTGACCTGTGAAGTCGGTGATAGTGGCTGTTCCAAATCCGCTCTCGAAGTCGAAGAGATCGGTTCCGGCACCACCAGTTAGAAAGTCTCCTCCCTCACCGGCCTGCACAAAGAACAAGTCTCCGCCAGAGCCGCCATTCAGAATATCGACGCCGGTGCCGCCATCAAGCGTGTCATTGCCGGAGCCACCAATAAGGCTGTCCGACCCGGCACCACCAAAGAGATCGTCCGCACCGCTGCCGCCGTCAAGCGTATCATTACCGTCATCGCCGAACAGAACATCACGCGAGCTGCCGCCATACATTTCGTCTTCGCCATCATCGCCGAACATGACATCAACGCCAGTACCGCCATCCATCGTGTCGTCGCCGTCGCCACCATACATGTCGTCGTTCAGAGCGCCGCCATACATGTAGTCATTTCCGGCATCGCCGAACATGAAGTCCGATGCGGCACCGCCATCCATGCTGTCATTGCCATCACCGCCGGACATATCGTCCTCACCGGCTTGACCAAGCATAGTGTCGTCACCGGCACCACCTCTGAGCGTATCGATTGCCTCGGCACCCCAGATTAGGTCATTACCGTCGCCACCATTGATGTCGTCGCGACCAAGTTGGCCAAAGAGCCGGTCATCGCCCGCGCCGCCTTCGAGATAATCAAGGTTGTTCCCACCTTGGATGACATCATCATCATCTCCGCCGATAAGCGTATCGTTACCCCCGCCACCAAGCAGCGTATCTTCACCTGCACCGCCATTAAGCGTGTCTGCACCATTCAAACCGTCAATGATGTCGTCACCACCACCGCCGTCAACGCTGTCAGAGCCAGTCAGTGACTGGATATCATTATCCCCCGCAGAGCCGGTGATCACATTTCCAGCGCCATTTGCGACGACAGATGCATTGGTCGAACCGGACAGGTCGAAATTCGCAATACCCGTGTCCAAATCGAAATCTGCATCAAACGGATCGCCGGCGACGATTGTCAGGTTGTCCACAGATATAGCCACAGCACCCACATCACCAACCGTCACTGGATCGGTGACAACGATTGCATTCCCGTCCACTGCAGATGCAAGTGCGTCCGCAAAGGTCGCAAAGCTGGCAATCAGGACCGTTAAGGTGTTGTCTGTGTAAACTTCGGCAACATCACCTGGAGCTGCCATAACCAATGCACCGGCAGCTGCTAAGCTCGCCTCACGGTTTAGTGTTAGTGCGGAATTCGAGTCACTCATAAAATTCACCCCCACTTAAAAATTTCAAAAAATTAGACCATCCATTTATCGCTAGATTTTCCACGAACAACAAGAGCTCAACAGGTAACTACTGAATTTTTGCCTGTTTTCTAGGCAATTTTTACGAAAAACCGTATAGCTATACTTTGTCTTATCATTTGTTATGTTGATTTTTATCGCAGATCGATCTCTCTGCGAACTCGCGTGGGGGAAGTATGACAGAAGATCGATTCGCGTCTTTGCAGAGTTTTGTTACGTACACAACGCTGGCCATTGTTCTATTTTCAGCGTTGCTATTGGGCGCAAACCGACCCGTCTCATGGTCGTTTTTGTCCTTTATCGTACTTGGGGCGTTTGCATTTCAGCTTCTCTATCTCTCTTTAAGCACCCCCATCCCAACCCTCCAAAAAGCCATTCTGCCCACTCTACTTTATCTCATGGCGGTCGCTTGGGGTGGCGTTCAGATAATGGGCGGTATGCCCGACAGTCTTGCCCATCCCTATTGGAGCTTTGTTCCCGGCGCTTCGGCCCATATCAGCGCTGATCCGGGTCAAGGATTTCATATTATCATGCGCTATCTGGCCTACGGGATGGTGTTCTGGATTGTCGCGAGCGCAGCTATTGTACCAGCCACTGCTGCCCGCCTATTGCGCGTGATTGCAATTTTCTCCACCGCACTGGCCCTGTTTGGGCTGTTTGCTTTCGCCACGGGCAACAATATCATTCTGGGTGAGGACACAAGAGCAGGCACAGTGCAGGCCAGCTTCATCAACCGCAATAGCTATGCCACCTATGCGATCTTCGGCGCTCTGGCCAATATTGCTGCTTATTTGCAGATTTCGCGCAACGTGCGCGGCGGTCAGGAAGGCTGGCTGGCCCGCGCGCGCGACGCACTTGAGGGCTTTTACGGCGGAGCTTGGATCTATGCGTTTGGGGCTCTTGTGTGCATCGGTGCGGTATCCCTCACACAATCACGCGCCGGTGCTCTGGCGGGGATTGTTGGCATTCTCGTTTTCATGCGCTCATGGCAGAGCAAAAGGCGCAAATTCGACTGGGTGATGTGGGGGGGGGTCAGCGTAGTACTGACCTTCATCGCCTTTACCAGTGCGACAGGGACCGCGCGGAGATTTCTGACCACAAGTGATGAGGACGGACGGTTTGCGGTCTTCCCGTCAATTCTGGACGGAATCATGGATCGACCTCTTCTGGGCCACGGTCTGGGAGCATTTCACGACGCTTTCCGCCCTTACATTCCGCCAGAGGCCGCTGTTGGCGAGTGGGTGCGGGCACATAATTCCTACCTTGAGAATATCTTTGAGATGGGCCTACCGGCGGCCATCGCCTTCTACCTCGCTTTGGGTCTGATCCTGTGGCGCATCCGGCGCGGCGCGGTCTCACGTCGGCGCCAACGGATCTTTCCAGTCTTCGCCCTATCTTGCGGAGCCGCCGCAGCAGTTCATTCCCTTCTCGATTTCTCTTTGCAAATGCCTGCCGCCGCAGCACTTTTTGCAGCCATTCTTGCCATAGGGTTTGCCCAAAGCTTTCGCGAAGATGAGGTGAAGCGAAAACGAAACTGATATGTTGCAAACAACCACATATTCCAGCAAAGAAAATTGTACGCAAGCCTTGCGATTGATATAAGAAATGCTTGTGCTCATAGATACAATCAGGCCTTTTTATAAGGCCGTATATTTTAAGTGATTACAGTCGAGAGGGTTTCGTTTGAATAACCAAAAGGCCGTACCTGCGCCTCCCTACCCTGCCCCGCCCTATTCCGGGCAACCACAGCCTGGGCAGATGCCACAGATGATACCCGGCCAACTGATGGGCAATGAGGACGTCATTGATCTGCGGGCGCTTTTCTTCACGGTCTGGCGCGGCAAATGGATCATCCTGATCTCGATCCTCTTTGCGGCCGCTTTGGGATTTCTGGCGATCAGTCAAATGGTGCCGAAATACAAGGCTACCGCGCAGGTGATGTTCGATATCCAGCAATCCAATGTGGTCGATCTCAATGATGTGGTCACACAGCAGACCTTCGACAGTTCAAAACTGGAAGATCAGGTTTTTGTACTGCAATCCACCACCCTGATCGAGCGGGTCATTGATGTACTGAACCTTGATCGGAACTCCGAATTCAACCCGTCCCTCGTCGTTCCCGAAGAAACCTTCATGGACAAGGTGTGGCAGGTGGTCGATCTGCCAACCGGTGTGAACGATCTTTTGACCAGCTTTGGCATTCTCTCACCCCCTGCCCCACCACGCAGCCCTGAAGCGCAAGCACGCAAAGAACGGCTTGATGTGATCGAGCGTGTTCGCGCGGGATTAACGCTACGCCCCTTGGGCCGCTCGCGGGTCATTGAAGTATCGTTCACATCGTTGAACCGGAACACATCCGCGCGGATCGTGAACGCCATTGCCGAGCAATACATCATTGACCAACTGGAAGCGAAGCTGGAGGCCACAAGGGCGGCGACATCATGGCTCTCTTTGCGGGTTGAAGAGCTGCGCGTGCGGGTTGAGGCCTCCGAGGATGCGGTTGAAGATGCGCGGGTCAATCTGGCTGAAGCCACCGGCCAAACCTTGGAAGTCACACAGCTTCAGCTTGAAAGCCTAAACGCAACGCTCTCAGAGGTGCGCAGCGAAATCTCCCGATTAACAGCGCTTTATGGCCGCCTCAAAGCCGCCATCGACGAGGGGCGCGATCTTGGGGCGATCTCGGAATTCCGCAACTCCATCATCATTCAAGATTTGCGCGCCCAAGAATCTGAGCTTTTATCCGATCGGGTTTCTCTGGAAGCCACAGTTCCCGAAGGTCATCCCGCACGCCTTCGCTTAGAGCAAAGACTATCAGAGGTCCGTCGCTCTCTTGATCAGGAAGCAGGGCGTATTGTCGGGGCAACAGAAGTAGATCTGCAATCCGTTCAGGCCCAAGAAACTACTCTTATGGCCGAGGTGCGCGAACTGGAAACCAAGGCGCTAGAACAATCCCGCAACCAGCTTCAATTGCGCCAGCTGGACCGCGAGGCCGAGGCAAGCCGCGTGCTTTACGAGAACTTTCTGTCCCGCTTGCAGGAGACCACCCAGCAAGAGGATCTGCAAACCGCTGATGCGCGGGTTCTATCCCCTGCGGAAACACCACAATTTGCCGAATCCGCCGCTAAGAAGCGCACATTGATCCTCGCCACTCTTTTGGGTGGCATCGCAGGCGTCGGGGTCGTGTTTTTACTGGATCGCATGAACAACACCTTCCGCTCGCCGGACCAGTTGGAAGAACTAACCGGAGAGAATGTGCTCGCTGTTCTGCCTGCTTTAGGCACACGCATGCATCGCAAGGACATTATCGATCACCTGCGCGACAAGCCCGGCTCTTCAATGGCCGAGGCTGTGCGAAATCTCAGAACCTCAATCTTGCTGTCCAATCTGGATAAGCCACCCAAGGTAATCATGTTCACCTCCTCGGTGCCCCGTGAAGGCAAGTCCACAACCTCGATGCTCGTGGCCCTGACTTCCAAGCAGATGGGTAAATCCGCAATCATCGTCGATTGCGACCTGCGCCTGCCTGCCCTGTCGCGACTTGTTGCAGAGCAGGAAGAAGCAGGGGCCGGTCTGATGGGAGTTCTGGAAGGAAATGCCACTGTAAGCGAGGCGGTCGTCAAAGATCCCGAAACCGGTCTGCACATGCTCATGACCAATCCCACGGAACGCAGTGGCGCGATCAATGCGGCAGATGTGCTAGCCTCACAGCGGTTCTATGAACTGATCTCCCAGCTCTCTAACATGTATGATCTGGTCGTGCTCGACACGCCTCCGGCCGTGGTGGTCACAGATGCACGGATTGTTTCGCGCCTTGTGGATGCGGTGATTTATGCGGTGCGCTGGGATAACACGCCACGTGGCGCTGTCATGGAAGGCCTGAAGGAAATGAGGTCCGTCAATGCACCCATCGCAGGAATGGTGTTGACCTTAGTCAACGAGTCCCGAGCGGCAAAATATTCCTATGACGGCTATGGCTATTACAAAGGTCGCTACAAGGATTATTACTTGTCGTGAAACGCACAAATTTGAAGTTGTGCCCCTGAAAATTCGGTAAAAATCGAAACCAGCTTCAGATAAAAAACCAAGCAATTTTTGTGATGAGTATTAGAAATAAAATAAACATGCCTATAAATTACTCAAATATTCTATTTTTAGATATTTCCGCGAACTATAGATTGAACTCGCCTATAGGCTGTGCAAAAGTTAGATTCTATAGAGACCACACACATTTTCCGAGTGATCGTTTAGCATAAATTATTTCAGGTCTCCTTTGTTTTTGGGGGAGAATAATGGCACTAGATACGATTGAGCACTTCCGTGAATTTTCTTTGGGAAGCCCTGCCCTGTCTCCTGATACATATGAAATCAGAAAGATAGCCAAAGCTGAGCCAAGCGGACTTTCTCTCAAATTCAAAATCTTCAAATTCATGTTCGACTACGGGGTGGCACTTTTTGCACTACCCATCGTATGCGCCCTCGCAATCATGCTGTTTTTCATCAACCCGATCTTCAACCCAGGCCCTGTATTTTTTTCTCAAGATCGCATGGGCAAGGGCGGGCGGGCTTTCAAGATGTGGAAGTTCCGGACCATGCGGGTGGCAAAGGAAACATCTCGCGACCCTAATGCCGAGGTCGAAACCGACCGGATACAAACAATGGGCAAATGGATGCGCAAAACGCGCATCGATGAGCTGCCCAATTTCATTAATGTTCTGCGCGGTGAGATGAGTGTGATCGGGCCCCGCCCCGATGCCTTCAATCACGCGCTGCATTTCTCTAACACAGTGGACGGATATCTTGCCCGCCACCGGGTTAAGCCGGGTATCACCGGACTGGCTCAGGTCGAAATGGGCTATGTGGTGGGAAATGAAGCGACTGAGACTAAAGCCACATATGACAATATCTACGTCACTCGGTTTTGTGGTCGCATGGATCTCTACATCATCCGCCGAACCTTCATTGTGATGGCTCGTGCGATTGGCCAATAAGGCAATTCCCTGAGACTGACCCTACGCTGTGAACCACCTCTAAACGGGGCGGCTTCAAGCTTTTAGACCTCGGCATGTTTAAAAATCGCGTGAGTTGACAGCTGTCAACTTCCCCCTATGG
>CAZXRG010000111.1:0-10260 GCA_964642935.1 uncultured Rhodobacterales bacterium
CTCTTTAAGGCGTTCGTCGAGGACCGAGGGGCCTTTGACGGGGGCTGGCTCGGTTTGAACGGCGGAGAACAGGGGCAGGCCGTCGAGGACGGCGTTGGATTTGACTGCGCCCTCTTGCTCGCCTGTTTCAAGGGCGGACAGCACGTCTTTGGCGCGGGCGATGACGGCGTTGGGCAGGCCTGCCAGTCGGGCCACTTGCACGCCGTAGGAGCGGTCGGCCGCGCCTGCTTTGACCTGATGGAGGAAGACCACTTCGCCCTCCCATTCCTTGACCGTGACCGTGGCGTTTTTGAGCCCGCTTAGGCGCTCGGACAGGGCCGTGAGTTCGTGGTAGTGGGTCGCAAACAGGGCGCGGCAGGTGTTGACGTCGTGGAGATGTTCGAGCGTGGCCCAAGCGATGGAGAGGCCGTCATAAGTGGCCGTGCCGCGTCCGATTTCATCAAGGATCACAAGGGCGTTTTCGCCAGCTTGGTTGAGGATTGCGGCGGTTTCGACCATCTCGACCATGAATGTGGAGCGGCCTCGTGCCAGATCATCAGCAGCACCGACGCGGCTGAAGAGCTGGTCGACCATGCCGATATGGGCCGCTGAGGCCGGAACGAAGGAGCCCATTTGAGCCAGCACCGCGATCAGGGCGTTTTGGCGCAGGTAGGTCGATTTACCAGCCATGTTGGGGCCTGTGAGCAGCCAGACCGGATGGCCCTCGGCGGAGAGGTCGCAATCGTTGGGGATGAACTGGTCGGTGCCTTCTTTGGCCAAAGCGGCCTCGACCACCGGATGTCGGCCGCCCTCGATCACAAAGGCTCGGCTTTGATCGACTTTGGGACGGGTCCATTGCAGGGCGCGGGCCACATCGGCCAGACCTGCGGCCACGTCGATCTCCGCAAGCGCCTTGGCGGTTTGGGAGATGGCTTGGGAGGAGGTCATGATGGCGGTGCAAAGCTCGGTGAAGATGCCCTTTTCGATCTCCAGAGCGCGGGCACCTGCGTTGACGATGCGGCTTTCCAGAGAGGATAGATCGACGGTGGTGAAGCGGACCGCATTGGCGGTGGTTTGGCGGTGGATGAAGGTTTCGCTGAGCGGTTCGGCCAGCATCTTTTTGGCGTGCGTGGCGGGGGTTTCGATGAAGTAGCCGAGCACGTTGTTGTGTTTGATTTTAAGTGCCGTGATGCCCGTGAGTTCCGTGAACTCGGCCTGCATTTTGGCGATGACGCCGCGGCCTTCGTCACGGAGGGCGCGGGCGTCTTTAAGCTCCTCGTTATAGTCGGAGGCCACAAAACCGCCGTCGCGGGCGAGGAGTGGGGGTTCTTCGACCAGTGCTTGGGCGAGGAGGTCTTCTAGGGCGTCATGTCCGGTGAGGTCGCTTGTTGCGTTCCCGATCAATTCCGGCGTGTCGCCTTTGAGGATCGCTGCGAGCGCTTTGGCTTGGGTGAAGCCATCGCGGAGAGCAGTCAGATCGCGGGGACCAGCGCGGTCCAGCGAGACGCGGCTGAGGGCGCGTTCCATGTCGGGGGTTTTGGTGAGGTGTTCGCGGATGGCCTCCAGAAGAGGAGGTTGATCCAGCAGGTAGCCCACCGCATCGTGGCGGTTGGTGATGGTGGACAGGTCCGTGGAGGGATTGGAAATGCGGGTTTCCAAGAGCCGCGCCCCGCCGCCTGTGATGGTCCGGTCCACGGTGGAAAACAGCGTGGCATCGCGACCGCCGGACATGGAGCGGGTCAGTTCCAAGTTCTTGCGCGTGGCCGCGTCGATGGTCATGGCGCCGCCTGTTTGCTCGCGGGTTGGCGCACGCAGGAGCGGGAGTTTGCCCTTTTGGGTCAGGGTCAGATAGTCGACGATTGCGCCCATTGCACCCAGTTCGGCCCGCTCGAAACTGCCGAATGCATCGAGTGAAGCGACTTTGAACAGATCGCAGAGCTTCTTTTGGGCTGAGCCGCTGTCAAAGCTGGCGCGGGCCAGTTCGGTGACGGTGCCGCCCATTTCCTCGATCGTGTCGCGCAATTGCGTGTCGTCTTGTTGGACCACCAGAACTTCGCGGGGCGCTAGGCGGGCCAGAAGTGCGCCGACCATTACCTCGGGGAGCGATGTGACGCTGAAATCGCCTGTGGACATATCGCACCAAGAGGCGGCGAAACTGCCGCGCACGTCGGCGATGGAGACCAGAAAGTTGTGATGACGCGCACTCAGGAGCGTGTCTTCGGTCAGCGTTCCCGGTGTGACCAGCCGGACCACATCGCGTTTCACGACCGCTTTGGAGCCGCGCTTTTTCGCCTCCTTCGGATCTTCCATCTGCTCGCAGACGGCCACTTTGAAACCCTTACGGATCAGGGTCAGAAGGTAGCCGTCGGCCGCATGATGGGGGACGCCGCACATGGCGATGTCCTCGCCCAGATGCTTCCCGCGTTTGGTCAGGGCAATGTCGAGCGCGGCGGCGGCGGCTTTGGCGTCGTCAAAGAACAGCTCGTAAAAATCGCCCATCCGGTAGAACAGGAGCGCGTCTGGATAACGCTCCTTGATCTCCAGAAACTGCGCCATCATGGGCGTTACGTTGGGGTTGTCGTCTTTTGCCAAGTGCCAGTCTGCCCAGTGATCTCTTCGTTGGTTTCAGGGGAGGTTACACTGCTAGGGATCGAGCTGAAACCGCGTATTTACAGGACTGCTCACGGCACATGTCGGTTTTGCGATTTGAACCTGAAGAGGCAGGTGTATATCATCGGACTTGCAAAACTGGGGGAAGATATGACGATCAAATTAGGTGTGGCGAGTGCTCTGGCGATTGGCGGTTTGAGTGCCTGTGGGAGCAGTTCGAGCAACACGTTCGTTAGCACGTCCCAGTCGGGATTTGTGGGGGCTGCCAGTTTTGAGATGGTCAATGGGCAGGCGGTGCCCGATCAGGTTACGATCACCGATATCAATGATGTCGAGCAGACGGTCACTCTGATCAGAACCGCGCCCGGATCCCAGATTTTCACGGATGGCTCTGATGTCTATCAGATCGCGGCCAGCGCTGACGGGGCGAATTATGCGCTTTTGGGGTTTGATCCCTTCGGCTTTGGCTTTCTGTCAGGCAGTTATATCGAGGTCACTTCCGAGCCTGTTGCCAGTGGTACGGCCACCTATACGGGACCCTATTTTGCGACGCTTTGGGCGCAGACGGCCAAGGATGTGGGCACTGTGACCGGGAACTTGTCGCTGACGGCGGATTTTACCAATAGTGAGGCCTTCGGGGTCATTACGGGCCGCGCGAACAATGCGGGGGTCGATTACAATACGGCCCAGATCAACGAGTCGCTTGTGTTCACGGGAAGTCTTGACGGGTCCGGCAATTTCGACGTGCTGAGCACGGATTTTGACACGTCGGGGCGTTTGATTGGTGTGGTGCATGACAGTGGTGCGGTCGGGATTGGTCAGCTCTCCCATGTGAACGGCGCGATAGTGGCCAACGAGGAGCTGATAGAGCGCAGTGCTTTTGCGCTAGATTAGGTCCGCTTTAGGGACAGCTTATTTGCTGCCCCAGAAGCTTTTCACTTTCGAGAAGAAGTCTTGACCCTCGGGGTTGTTATCGGCCCCGATCTCCTGAAACTCCGCCAGCAGTTCTTTCTGGCGGGCGGTCAGGTTCACCGGCGTTTCAATCGCCAGTTCGATGTAAAGATCACCCGATCCGGCACCACGAAGCGCAGGCATACCTTTGCCGCGCAGACGCATTTGCTTGCCGGTTTGAACGCCCACGGGGACTTTGACCTTGGAGCGGCCTCCGTCAATGGTGGGGGCCTCGATGTCGCCACCCAGAGCCGCTGTGGCCATGGGGACCGGAATGCGGCAGAACAGGTTCTGGCCTTCACGCTCGAAAATCTCGTGCTCGTCCACATGGATGAAAATGTAGAGATCGCCTGACGGGCCACCGCGTAAACCTGCCTCGCCTTCGCTGGCAAGACGGATGCGCGTGCCTGTTTCAACGCCTGCTGGAATGTTCACATTGAGCGAGCGGTCCTTTTGGACGCGGCCCTGACCGGAACAGCCTGTGCAAGGGTCTTTGATGGTTTGGCCACGGCCACCACAGGTCGGGCAGCCCCGTTCGATGGTGAAGAAGCCTTGTTGGGCGCGCACTTTACCCATGCCTGAACAGGTCGGGCAGGTTGTGGGTTCTGCGCCATCAGCGGCACCTGTGCCGTTACATTTGTCACAAGCCGTGGAGCCTGGAACATTGATGACCGTTTGCTTGCCTGCGAATGCGTCCTCTAGGGAGACGCGTAGGTTGTAGCGCAGATCGGAGCCTCGGGTGGTTTGCCCACCGCGTTGCCGTCCGCCCTGACCGCCCATGAAATCGCCGAACAGATCGTCGAACACATCCGAGAAGGCCGAGCCGAAGTCGCCACCCTGAGGGCGGAACCCGCCGCCTGCACCTGCACTAGCGCCCGTTCCACCTTCAAAAGCGGCATGGCCATAGCGGTCATAGGCTGCCTTTTTCTCGGCATCCTTGAGGATATCGTAGGCTTCGTTGATTTCTTTGAAATCTGCCTCAGCATCCGGTTTGTCGGGATTGCGGTCCGGGTGAAGCTCTTTGGCCTTATTGCGATAGGCCTTCTTTAGTTCGTCAGCAGAGGCCCCTTTGGAGACCCCCAGCGCATCATAATAATCGCGTTTTGCCATGACTTAGATATTCCTTTCAAAGGAGAGCGGCAGGCCCATCTCAGGCCTGCCCCACCTTCAGGTCTTAAGTTCAGGCTTTACGGTCGTCGTCGCCGAGATCTTCGAAGTCAGCGTCAACCACATCGTCATCAACAGGGCGTGGTTCCAGATCGTCCGCATGTGGCATGGAGCCTTCTGTGTTCTCGGACGCGGCATAGATCGCCTCGCCAAGCTTCATGGCCGCTTCTGTCAACGTCTGCGTTTTGGCTTTGATGTCCTCAAGGTCGTCCCCTTCGGCTGCTTCGCGCAGGGCTTCGGAGGCTTCCTCGATGGCCGCAGATGTTTTCTCGTCTACCTTATCGCCATGCTCTTCGAGCGACTTGGCCGTGGAGTGAACGAGGCCTTCCGCCTGGTTCTTGGCTTCCACAAGACCGCGACGCTCTTTATCCGCTTCCGCGTTCTCTTCGGCTTCACGGACCATTGCGTCGATGTCGTCGTCAGACAGACCACCGGAGGCCTGAATGGTGATCGACTGCTCTTTGCCAGTGCCTTTGTCTTTCGCGCCCACGGACACGATACCGTTGGCATCAATGTCGAAGGTCACTTCGATTTGCGGCATGCCGCGTGGGGCTGGCGGGATATCTTCCAGATTGAACTGGCCGAGGATCTTGTTGTCCGCTGCCATCTCGCGCTCACCTTGGAAGACCCGAAGCGTCACCGCGTTCTGGTTGTCTTCGGCGGTGGAGAAAATCTGGCTCTTCTTGGTCGGGATCGTCGTGTTCCGGTCGATCAAACGTGTGAATACACCGCCCAAAGTTTCGATACCCAAGGACAGAGGTGTAACGTCCAGAAGAACGACGTCTTTCACGTCACCCTGTAGGACACCCGCTTGGATGGCGGCGCCCATGGCCACAACCTCATCCGGGTTCACGCCCTTGTTTGGTTCTTTACCAAAGAACTTCGTCACTTCTTCGACAACCTTGGGCATGCGGGTCATACCACCCACAAGCACGATCTCGTCGATGTCGCCTTTGGCAAGACCAGCGTCCTTCAGAGCCGCAGCACATGGCTTCATGGAGCGTGTGATCAGATCGTTCACAAGGCTCTCAAGCTTGGCCCGTGTCAGCTTGAGCACAAGGTGCAAAGGCTGGCTTGTTTTCGGGTCCATGGAGATAAACGGCTGGTTGATCTCGGTCTGGGTGGAAGAAGACAGCTCGATCTTGGCTTTCTCGGCCGCTTCTTTAAGCCGCTGGAGCGCCATCTTGTCTTTCTTCAGATCGACACCGTTTTCCTTTTTGAACTCGGTCGCAAGATAGTCAACGATGCGCATGTCGAAGTCTTCACCGCCAAGGAATGTATCACCATTGGTGGATTTCACTTCGAACAGACCGTCGTCGATCTCAAGGATGGACACGTCGAACGTACCACCACCAAGGTCATAAACCGCGATGGTTTTCGTACCTTTCTTGTCGAGACCATAAGCAAGCGCCGCAGCAGTTGGCTCGTTGATGATACGAAGCACTTCGAGGCCAGCAATCTTACCGGCATCTTTTGTGGCCTGACGCTGGGCGTCGTTAAAATAGGCAGGGACCGTGATGACCGCTTGGCTGACATCTTCGCCAAGGTAAGCCTCGGCGGTCTCTTTCATCTTTTGCAGCGTGAATGCGGAGATCTGGGAGGGAGAGTATTTCTCGCCATTGACCTCAACCCATGCATCGCCATTGCCGCCATCAACGATGTTGTATGGCACCATGTCTTTATCTTTTTTGACCATCGGATCATCGGTGCGACGACCGATCAGACGTTTGATGGCAAACAGAGTGTTCTCAGGATTGGTCACAGCCTGACGTTTGGCCGCTTGGCCAACCAGACGCTCTTCTTCGGTGAAGGCCACAATAGAAGGTGTGGTCCGCGCGCCTTCCGCGTTCTCGATAACGCGTGCTGCGGTTCCGTCCATGATCGCCACACAAGAGTTGGTGGTCCCCAAATCGATCCCGATTACTTTAGCCATTAGGTCGTCCTTTCATTCGGCAATATGGATGAAGGCCCGTGATTTCGGCACCGACATCGCCATCCCATATCAAAATTTGAACTTCACGTTCCCGCGATTGCAGGATTTCTTCGGGTATATAGGAGTGCCAAAAAGCGTCTGCAAGCTTTGAGCGACTCAGAAAAGCAGGAAAAAACGCAAAAAAACAACGAGTGAGTGTGATTCCAGCGGTTTGAGCGCTCGAATGGCGGATTCTCGAAAAATGCGTTTTCAGTCTGCCACCGCGTTGGGCAAGCTTTAATATTACTGCCTAAAATATGGGCAGCACTTGTTGTACTGATTAATTCATCCCCTTTTACATGGCCATCCCCGTCATTCTCAGTCTCCTTAGCGAACGTAATGGATCACGCCATACGATGAGGAGGGACTAGTGAAACTAATCGTAGCGATTATTAAGCCGTTTAAACTGGAGGAGGTCCGGATTGCTTTAACTGACGTTGGCATTCTGGGAATGACTGTCAGTGAAGTGAAAGGCTTTGGTCGTCAATCCGGCCATACCGAAGTGTACCGTGGAGCCGAATATACCGTTCAGTACGTACCAAAAATCCGGATTGAGATTGCCGTCAATGACGACATGGAAGAGGCCGCAACAACAGCCATGACCGAAGCTGCCCGTACAGGCAAAATCGGTGATGGAAAAATATTTGTACTCGATTTGCAATCAGCTGTGCGGGTGCGCACAGGCGAGCAAAACGAAGAAGCACTATGAGACGTGAGGGACTTATGAAAAACGCAAAATATATATTAGCCGGAGGCCTAACTCTGGCGGCCATGCCGGCTTTCGCACAGGATGAAATCATTCCTGTAAACGCCGAGATCGGCTTCATCTTTACCACTTTCATGTTCATCATGATGGGTATTCTGGTGTTCTGGATGGCCGCTGGCTTCTCCATGTTGGAGGCGGGTCTTGTTCGCTCCAAGAACGTAACAACGCAGCTCACAAAGAACATGGGTCTCTTCGGCTTCGCAGCGATCATGTACTATCTGGTGGGTTACAACCTGATGTATCCCGGTGATGATGGCTGGACGATTCCAAACATGCTCGGCGCTTTTGGCTTTGCGGGACTTGAGCCTGTTGGTCTTGAGGGTGCAGAACCTGATCTGTCCTATGCTTCCGTCGGGTCGGACTTCTTCTTCCAGTTGATGTTCTGTGCGGCAACCGCCTCTATCGTGTCGGGTGCTTTGGCTGAGCGTATCAAGCTCTGGCCTTTCCTGATCTTCACGATCATCCTGACAGGCATCATCTACCCGATCCAGGCCTCCTGGAAATGGGGCGGTGGTTTCCTTGACGCGGACTGGGGTTTCCTTGATTTCGCTGGCTCAACAGTTGTTCACTCTGTTGGTGGCTGGGCGGCTCTTGCGGGTGCGATCATTCTTGGCCCTCGTATCGGTAAATACACAGCAGACGGTTCTGTGAGACCAATTGTTGGTTCGAACATGACGCTTGCAGCACTTGGTACATTCATTCTTTGGATGGGTTGGTTCGGCTTTAACGGCGGTTCACAGCTTTACATGGACACAGCAGGCAATGTTGCGGACATCTCCCGCATCGTTTCAAACACCAACGCCGCTGCTTGTGGTGGTGTTATCGCGGCGATGATCCTGACACAGCTTCTCTACAAGAAAGTCGACCTGACAATGGTTCTGAACGGCGCTCTTGCGGGTCTTGTGTCTATCACAGCTGAGCCTCTCACACCGGGTCTTGGACTTGCGACTATCATTGGTGCCGTTGGTGGTGTCATCGTAGTCTTCACAGTTCCAATGCTCGACAAGATGAAAATCGACGATGTTGTTGGTGCCATCCCTGTTCACCTGTTCGCAGGTATCTGGGGTACACTGGCGGTTCTTCTGTCCAACTCTGATGCGACTTTGGCCGGTCAGGTTGTTCCGATGATCATCGTGGGTGTGTTCGTCTTCGTAACATCGCTCATCGTTTGGGTGATCCTGAAGGCAGTGGTTGGCATCCGTGTCTCTGAAGAAGACGAGATCGCAGGTCTCGATCAGTCAGAGCTTGGCATGGAAGCATATCCTGACTTCATGAAGGCTACTTCCTAAGACTTCCTCGTAGGCTTAGACAGCCAACAAACTTCACCGGCGGGCCTTGTGCTCGCCGGTTTTTTATTGCGCAATGCCCATCGTTGGATTTGACAGGAGGCATTGGAATTGATCGAGTTGAATGTTCAAGGCTGTCGGGTCCTTAAGGGATTTCTGGACCGGAGCACACAGGAGGCCATGGTCTCCGACGTCCGACAGGTCGTGAAATCCGCGCCCCTCTTCTCGCCCCTCACCCCTTGGGGAAAACCCATGAGCGTGGGCATGTCCTCGGCTGGCAAATACGGCTGGTACACGGACAAGAAGGGCTATCGCTATGAGACGGCCCATCCAAACGGCTCGCCTTGGCCTGCCATTCCGGATAGCGTTTTGGAGGTTTGGTCAGAGCTGGTCTCAACCGCCCGCGCCCCTGATTGTTGTTTGATCAACTACTATAAACAGACCGCCAAGATGGGGCTGCATCAGGACAAGGACGAGCAGAATTTCGACTGGCCGGTTCTGTCGATCTCGTTGGGAGATACGGGCGTTTTTCGGATTGGCGGCTTGGCTCGGAAAGACCCGACAGAGCGGGTTGAGTTGGAAAGCGGAGACGTCGCTCTTTTAGCCGGAGAGGCCCGTCTGGCCTATCACGGGATCGACCGGATCAAGTTCGGCTCCTCCACCCTGCTCAATGATGGCGGGCGGATTAATCTGACGTTGCGGGTGGTTGATTAGAGGTCGAAGGTCGCAAACACAGGCGCATGATCAGACGGGCGCTCCCAACCTCTGGCTTCACGCAGCACACGGCTTGAATGGGCGCTCTCAGCAATATCGGATGTGGCCCAAACATGGTCCAGACGACGGCCCTTATCGGCCGCATCCCAATCCCGAGCGCGATAAGACCACCACGAATAGAGAAGACCCTCTGGGATGTCCTTACGGGTGACATCGATCCAATCGCCAGCCTCTTGAGCAGCGGCGAGATGTTCGACCTCGATGGGGGTATGGGAGACGACCTTGAGAAGCTTTTTGTGGCTCCAGACATCATCCTCACGCGGGGCAATGTTGAGATCACCCACAAGAATGCTCTTCTTGGGCGGCTCTTGGGTGAACCAATCCTTCATCTCGGTCAAAAAATCGAGCTTATGGCCGAATTTCTCGTTCTTCTCGCGGTCCGGCTCGTCACCGCCTGCGGGGATGTAATAGTTCTGAATGGTCACACCGTTTTCAAGGCGGGCAGCCACATGACGGGCATCGCCCTTTTCGCAGAAATCGCGATGACCAACGTCCTCAAGGGGCAGACGCGACAGGATCATCACGCCGTTATAGCCCTTCTGACCACGGGCAACCAAATGGGTGTAGCCAAGGCTGGCGAAGTTCTCGGTGGGGATCTTCTCGACCGGAGATTTGGCCTCCTGAATGCAAAGCACATCTGGCGCTTCATCGCGCAGCAGGTCGAGCACAATCGGCTCGCGAAGCCGAACGGAATTGATGTTCCAAGTGCAGATGGTGAAGGGCATGGGCGGGCTCCTGTTTCTGGGCACAGTGTC
>CAZXRG010000112.1:0-10087 GCA_964642935.1 uncultured Rhodobacterales bacterium
AAATGGTGAGCCCTGCAGGATTCGAACCTGCGACAAATTGATTAAAAGTCAACTGCTCTACCAACTGAGCTAAGGGCCCTCTCAAGGGATGCTATCTAGGGCCAAGCCATCCCTCGGTCAAGCCCGAAATTTGCTACAATACAAGCAAGTTTGCGCGCCGCGCTGGATTGTCACAAGTCCACCGCCTATATAGGCGCCATGTTGACGTCTAACGCGCCCCTTGAGCCTCTCCCGTTTCTTAAAATGCACGGGCTTGGCAATGATTTTGTGATTATTGATGCCCGAAATGGCACCGATCCGATGACGCCTGCCTTGGCGCAGGCGATTGGAGATCGTCACCGGGGTGTTGGCTTTGATCAACTGGCGGTGATTCACGCGGGAAAAGACACAGACGGTGAGCTGGTGTTTTGGAATGCCGACGGCTCCACTGCGGGGGCCTGTGGCAATGCGACCCGCTGTATTGCATCGCTTCTGATGGACGAGGTGGGGCGCGACCAGATTACGCTCAGAACCGAGCGGGGCATCCTGCCTTGTGAGCGTGCGGGTGAACTGATCCGCGTGAACATGGGCCATCCGCTCACGGACTGGTCTGAGGTTCCTTTGGTGCGTGAGATGCAAACCACGGACCTCCCGCTTGAGGGCAATCCGGCGAGTTGTTCCATGGGCAATCCCCATTGCACCTATTTTACCGACGATATGTCCGATCAGAACCTCAATGCGCTTGGGCCGAAAACCGAGAATGATCCGCTCTTCCCTGAGCGTACCAATGTGCAACTGGTTCAGATCATCGATCGCTCTCATGCCCGTGTGCGTGTTTGGGAACGGGGGGTGGGCGTGACGCTGGCCTCAGGCTCTTCCTCTTGCGCGGTGGTGGTGAATGCCAACCGGCGCGGGCTATTGGATCGCAAGGCGACCCTGAGCCTTGATGGCGGGGACATAGAGATCGACTGGCGCGACGATGGGGTCTGGATGACCGGAGCGGTGCAAAAGGTCTTCCAAGGCCAGTTTGATCCGAGCTTCCTATGAGTGCGCCGCGTTTTGAAACCTTCGGCTGCCGCCTCAACGCCTATGAGACGGAGGCCATGAAGGACCTGACCACGGGGCTCGACAACACGATCATCATCAACACTTGTGCGGTGACGGCCGAGGCCGTGCGTCAGGCCCGTCAACGCATCCGCAAGCTACGTCGTGAAAATCCGGATGCGCAGATCATTGTCACCGGATGTGCTGCCCAGACCGAGACCGCGACCTTCGAGGAGATGCCAGAGGTCAACCGGATCATCGGCAATATCGAAAAGATGCAGGCCTCAACCTGGGACCTTCTCAAGACCGGCGATACGGAGCCTGTGCAGGTCAATGACATCATGTCCGCGACAGAAACCGCAGGCCATCTGATCGACGGTTTTGGCACCCGTGCGCGGGCTTATGTGCAGGTCCAGAACGGCTGTGATCATCGCTGTACGTTCTGCATCATCCCTTATGGCCGTGGGAATTCCCGCTCGGTTCCCGCAGGTGTGGTGGTCGAGCAGATCAAAAGGCTGGTCGCGAACGGCTATAACGAGGTTGTTCTCACAGGCGTCGATATGACCAGCTGGGGGGCGGATTTGCCCCGTGAACCCAAGCTTGGTGATCTGGTGCAGCGTATCCTCAAGCTGGTGCCGGACCTGCCGCGTCTGCGCATATCCTCCATCGACAGTATCGAGGCTGATCCTGCTTTGATCGACGCCATCGCTTCCGAGCGCCGTTTCATGCCGCATCTCCATCTGAGCCTTCAGGCGGGGGACGATATGATCCTCAAGCGCATGAAGCGTCGCCATTTGCGCGATGATGCCATCGAATTTTGCAACGCCACGCGCAAGGCCCGTCCCGACATTGTGTTCGGGGCCGACATCATCGCGGGCTTCCCCACTGAGACCGAGGCGATGTTTGAGAACTCTCTCAAGCTGGTGGAGGAGTGTGACCTCACTTGGCTCCATGTCTTCCCTTACTCGGTGCGAGAAGGCACACCTGCGGCGCGGATGCCCCAAGTGGATAAGCCTGCGATCAAGGATCGTGCGGCGCGGCTTCGCAGTGCCGGAGAAGTGCGGGTTGCAGCACATCTCAGCGCCCAGATCGGGAAGACCCATAATGTGCTCATGGAGAATGCGCGCATGGGGCGGACCGAGCAGTTCACGGAAGTGACCTTCGAGGCCGACCAGCCTGTTGGTCAGATCGTAGAAGTGGAGATTGCGGGACAGGTGGGAACGCAGCTCACCACATCCCTCTAAACGACCACAGCTTTAGCCGCTTTGCGGTCGTTCCGCCCAGCCTGCAAAGACCCGCTCCAGATAGACCACCGCGTAATAGAGCACGATGCCCAAGAACGCCAAGGCGATCAGGACCGCGAACATTAGCGGGTAGTCGCCATTGGTCTCACCAGACTTGAACAGTGCGCCGAGGCCGCGCCCGTGAGGGCTGACGATCTCCACCAGATTGGTGCCGATGAACGCCAGAGTGACCGAGACCTTCAAAGCCCCGAAGAACTCCGGCAGCGTCTTTGGCAGGGCAATTTTGCGAAAGATGGTAAAGCGCGATGCGCCAAGGGAGCGCAGGATGTCGCGGTATTCAGGTTCCAAAGTGGACAGACCGATGCCGACGGAAACCGCAATGGGGAAGAAGGAAATCATGAAGGCCATGAGGATCGTATTGAAGTCATGCTCGCCGATGAAAATCAGCGAGATGACCGGAACGAGCGTCGCTTTCGGGATCGCGTTAAACCCGACCAGAAGCGGATAAAGCGCATCCCGTGCAATCCGCGAAAAGCCGATGATCATGCCGATCAATGTGCCCACGATCACCGCAAGCATCAGCCCGACAACCGTGCGCCAAAGCGTTTGCCACCCCATCTCCAAAAACAGATGTTTGTATTTCCAGAAGGCTGGCGGAAGGTCCGAGGGGGAGGCCATTTTGTAGTTCGGCCAGTTATTGGCCCAGACCAGCAACTCCCAAAGACCTAGAAAGACGATGATGGCCGCAATGGGCACGCCGACTTGACGGAGCATCAGTGCACCTCCGGATCGCGACCCTGCGCGATCTTGATTTGATCCCGCAGGATGGTGAGCATATCGGCCACTTTGGGCGTATAAAGCACGTCCAAATTCCGATCCTCAGGCAGATCAATGGGCATGACATATTGCGTGCGGGCAGGGCGGCCTGAGAGCACAAACACCTGATCGCCCAGAAACACACTTTCGCGCAGATCATGGGTGATGAGCACGGCGGTAAAAGGCTCCGCACGTCTCAAATCGCGCATGGTCTGCCAAAGGTCCTCGCGGGTGAACGCGTCCAGAGCGCCAAAGGGCTCGTCAAGGATCAGAACCTCCGGCTTATGAACCAGAGAACGACACAGAGACGCGCGTTGGCGCATGCCGCCGGATAACTCGGAGGGGCGTTTGTGCTCGAACCCCAAAAGACCGACCATCTCCAACAGCTCCATCGCGCGGGCCTCGCGGTCCTTTTGCGACATGGAGGGGGCGACGATCTCAAGGGGGAGAATGACGTTTTGAATAATGGTGCGCCATTCCAGAAGCACAGGGTTCTGAAAGGCCATGCCGACGGTTTTGCGCGGGCTTGTGACGCGCTCTCCGTGGAGCCAGACCTCGCCCTCATCGGGTTTCATCAGTCCTGCAACAAGGCGTGTGAGGGTGGATTTCCCGCATCCAGACGGGCCGACCACGGCGGCGAATGTTCCTTCGGGCACGGACACATCGAGCCCGTCTAAAACCGGAAGAGGACCGCTGGCGGTCGTATAGGCGTGGGTGACGCCCTTGATCTCGATGAGGTTGGTCATATGCGGTGCCTAAAGGGGAGCGGGTGCGCACCACAAAGCGCACACCCAAGTTTTCAATATCACTCTAGCTTAAGACTTCCGTCCGTCGGTAGATAGGCCGGATTGAAGTAGAGAGAGGCATCCGGCTCGTTCTGGAACTCGTAAACCGATTTGGTCTGCTCGATGGCATTGGCCATACGGTCCGCATCGATCATGCCCATGCCATTGGCCATCACATAATCCGTCATCACGTTTGCCGCCAGCGCCATGCCCAGACGCTCGGTCTCAAGGGCTGCATCTGCGGCTGGATTACGCTCCAACAGGGACGCAATTGCTGCATCCGGAGACGCCGCCACGTCCTTCCAGCCCTTTGCAACAGCGCGCAGGAAGCCGGTGACCGCATCAGGATTGGCCTCTGCGAACTCTGTGTTGACGATGATCGCGTTGCCGTAAAGATCAACACCATAATCCGCCATCAGAAGAACCGAGATGTCATCCGCAGGCACACCAAGGCGCTTGAGGTTGAGCGTGGAGGAAAAGGAGAAGCCAGTCACAGAAGCAACTTCACCCGCCGCCAACATTGGCTCACGGGTCGGGAAGCCAACAGGCTCTACCGTGATCGCATCCAAGCTCAATCCGGTCGTGGCCGCAAAGATCGGGAACTGCGCCCAGGCACCATCGGGAGGAGGAGCGCCAAGCACTTTCCCTTCCAGATCAGACGGCTCCATGATGCCCAGCGACTTGCGGCCAACAATGGCAAATGGTGGCTTGTCATAAACCATCATCACAGCCGTCACAGGTGCGCCCGGGTTCTGATCCAAAAAGCGCATCAGCGAGTTGATGTCAGCAAAGCCGATCGGGAAGGCTCCGGTTGCAACCTTAGGGATCGCATCCAAAGAACCGGCCCCTTCTGCAATCGTCACGTTCAGCTCTTCAGCTGCAAAATAGCCCGCATCAACGGCATGGAAGTAAGGTGCCGACGGCCCCTCGAATTTCCAGTCCAGCGCAAAAGGCATATCCGTGTCGGCCAGAGCGGGCGTTGCAATCAACGCCGTCGCCGCAGCCAGAAGTATCTTCTGAAGTTTCATTTAATTAAGTCTCCCAGTTTCGTCGTTTAAAGTGCCGGCAGAGGCGGAAGTTTTTGACCCAGCCACTTCTCAGAGAAACCGTTCAACTCACCACCAAGCTTCTTGTGGAGGATGAAGACATTCACCCACTGTAGCAAGTCCGTATTGCCCTTTTTGACGCCCATAAATGCAGGGCTTTCCTTGATGATGAATTTTGTCTCAAGTGAAAGGTCTGGCTGATCCGCAGACAGTTGCGCGGCCACTGTGTTACCGGTGACGAGCACGTCGACCTGACCGGACGTGTAAGCCGCCAAAGTCGCGGCATTATCACCAAAGCGGATGATCTCTGTGCCCTCAGGCGCGTTCTCTGTCAGTTCCAGATCCTCAAGCGTTCCACCTGTCAGACCGACCTTCATACCTGCCAGATCCATAGGCGACATGATCGCTTTATCCGTGGCCGCAAACGCACCGGAGAAGAAAGGCGCATAGGCAGATGAGAACCAGATCGACTTGGCCCGCTCAGGGTTCGCACCCATAGAGGAAATCACCAGATCAACGCGGTCTGTCTCAAGGAAAGGAATGCGCTGTTTGGAGGTCACGGGAACCAGCTCCAGCTCAACGCCGAGGTTGTCCGCAACCAGTTTGGCCACGTCAATGTCATAGCCCTCATATTCCCCGTCGGCTCCCAGAGCGCCAAACGGTGGGAAGTTCTCAGGTACGCCAATTTTGACCATACCAGCGGACAGGATGTCAGCCAGATCAGCTTTGGCTGGAATGGCGGCTGTCAGGCCGATCACGGCGGCTAGGCCGATACTTTTGAGGTGTTTAAACATGATAGTCTCCTTTGGTTTAAGTTTAAGCCGCGGCAGCTGGTGCGTCTCCATACGTGCCGAGGCGGTCTTCCAAGCGCCGTGCCAGCCGCGAGAGCGGAAAGCAGAGTGCAAAATAAATCAGGGCCATGAGCGGGTAGATGACGAAGGGCTCCGTGCCCTCCACAGGCGCATTGGCCCAACGACGCCCCACAGCCATGAGGTCGTGAAATCCGATGATGTAAGCCAGCGAGGTGCCCTTGATGATCTGCACCAGAAACCCGACGGTGGGGGCTAAAGCGATGGTGATGGCTTGGGGCAGAATGACCAGCCGCAGGATTTGCCCAAAGCGCATGCCAATCGCGCGTCCGCCCTCCCATTGGCCTTCAGGGAGCGACTGGATCGCCCCGCGCCAAACCTCTGCCAGATAGGCGCTGGAATAGAGCGTGAGCGAAATGATCGCCGCCACCCATGGGTTCACGTCCTGTTGAAACAGGCGCGGCACGCCGAGGCCCGATAGGAAGAGAAGCATCAAAAGCGGGACCGATTGGAACAGCCAGATATAAGCAGTCGCAAAGCGTTGCGCGCCCTTTCTCGGGCTGATGCGCATATATGTGATCAGCGCTCCGATCAAACCGCCGCCGATAAAGGCGATCAGGGAGAGATAGATGGTGAACTGGGTCGCTTCCAAAAGCTGGAAGTAAACCACCCCCCAAGGCTTCCCGAAGGCCGAAACCAGCATCTCCTTCATCGCGCAGCCTTCCACTTGAAAAGATAGGCTTCCATGATCCGAAGGACGGTTTTGAAGGTCATGGCCATGGCCACATAGAGCACCGTGAGGGTGATAAAGACCTCAAAGCTGCGAAAGGTCCGGCTGTCGATGAACACACCCGCTTGGGTGAGGTCCTCAACGCCAATCTCGGAGATCACACCTGTGGTCAGAAACAGGAAGATGAACTGGGAGACCAGCGAGGGGTACATGCCTGCAACCGCTTGCGGGAAGACGATCTTCATAAACCGGATATGGCGGGGCAGGCCGAGCGCTGTTGCTGCCTCCAACTGACCCTCAGGAATTGATTTGAAACCAGCCCGAAGGATTTCGGCGAAATAGGCGGAGAAATTGAGGGTGAGGGCGAGCAGAGCATGCGCCCAGAACGGCCATTGATAGCCCAAGAGTAGCGGTAATCCGAAGGCCACGAAAAACAATTGCACGATCAAAGGCGTATTGCGGGTGAACTCCACAAAACCGATGGCCAATTGGGAGAGGATCGGCGTTTTGGTCAGACGGGCCACAGCAAGGCCCGTGGCAAATAAAAAGCCCATGCTCGCGGCCACGACGGTGAGCGACATGGAAAACCAGATGCCTTCTGCCAAGCGCCACAGATAATCGGGATTTCGGTAAATCTCGAAAAAGCGCAGGTCCATCATCGGCTTTTCGCCAGACCTGCCATGGCAAGCCCCAAATGGGTCGCCGCCTCCACCCCGTCGATGATCACCACATCAAGCGCCTCTCGCAGATATTGCGCCAATCCGGTCATGCCCGCACAGCCCAAAATGATCGCGTCGATCTTGTCTTCGGACACGGCGTCTTTGGCTTCCCGCGCGATAATCTTGAAACTGGCCTCTGTGTCGTCCTCAAGTTCAAGCACCGGAATATTGCTGGCCCGCACACGCCCCAAAAGATGGCTGAGGCCCATGCGTTCGATATTCTCCTCCAATATGGGAACAGAGACATCAAGCGTGGTCACAACCGAAAACCGCAGGCCCAAGAGAGAGGCCGCATGATAAGACGCCTCGCCAATGCCGATCACTGGGCAAGGGGCGCATTCCTTGGCCTCCTCCAGAGCGGTATCGTCAAAACAGGCAATCACAATCGCCTCGGTCTCATAGGCGGTCTCGATCATCGCGATCAGCGGCGGGGTGGCCGCGTCACCATCCTCGCGCCCCTGAATGGAGGGCGGCCCATCAAGCGAGGTCCAGCCCTTGATCTTGGCTTGCGGGGCGACGGACATGGCCGTGTCCACCACCGCTCTGGTCATGGATTGCGTGCTGTTGGGATTGATAAAGGTGAGCGCGGTCATACCATGCCCTTACCCGCGTCAGAGCCCTGCTTGGCCCGTCGTCTATTGGCCAGATAAGCGCCTCCCAAGAACACGGCGATGATCAGCAAGGAGAAGAGCGTCGTCAAAGTCCCCAGCGCGTAAAGCACAGGCGTCGTGACATTGGTGGTCATCCCGAAAATCTCAAGCGGGAGCGTGTTGTAGCTTCCAGCCGTCAGCAACGTGCGGGCAAATTCGTCGTAAGAGAGCGTGAACCCGAAAAGCGCAATCCCGATGAGCGAGGGCGCAATAATCGGCAGCACCACATAACGCAGGGTCTGCCAGTTGGTAGCACCCTGATCCCGCGCCGCCTCCTCGTAGGATTTATCAAACCGGTTAAACACCGCGAACATGATCAACAGCCCGAACGGCAGCGTCCATGTGAGCTGCGAGCCGAAACCGGACGTCGACCAATGCACATCAAGACCCGAGCGCGAAAAGATCAGACCAACCCCAAGGGAGATCAGGATCGAGGGGATAACCAGCGAGGTGATGATCAGATAAAACAGAACCGTGGAGCCTTTGAAGCGTTTCCGGAACGCCAAACCGCCCATGACCGAAACCACCACTGTGGTCACCATCACCATCAGCCCCAGTGCAAAGGAGCGCCGGAACGACCCCCAAATATCGCCCACCGCCTGTTGTTCAAACAGATCACGGAACCAATGGAGCGAGGTGCCGTTCATGGGGAAGGTCAGACCGCCCTTTGGCCCCTGAAACGACAGGATCGCAATGGTGATTGTCGGCCCATACAAGAACAGGATGAACAGCACGAAAAAAGCCGTGAGCACGTAAAATGAGGTGGAGCGTTTCTCGGACATTTAAAGCTCCTTCCGGATATCAACAAAGCGCAGCAATATCCCGATTGTGATCAACACAGTGGCCAAGAGCACCACGGCAGTGGCAGCGGCAGAGGGATATTGCAGCAAGGAGATATCGTTGGAGATCAACCGCCCGACATTGGCCGATTGGGAGCCGGACATGAAGCGCACGGTGATAAAATCACCCATCACAAGGGCCAGCACAAAGATGGTCCCGATCATGATGCCGGGCTTGCAAAGTGGAATAATCACATTGGTGAGGATTTGCGTGCCCGTGGCACCTGCATCCCGCGCCGCCTCGATCAGGCTGCGATCAATGCGCATCATGGTGTTGAAGATCGGCACGACCATAAACAGCGTGTAAAGATGCACGAACGCGAGGATCACGGCGAAATCCGAGAACAGGAGCCACTCTAAAGGCTCGTCAATCACGCCCATGGAAATCAGCGATGAATTGGCAATGCCATTGCGGCCCAGAAACGGGATCCAGGAGATCATGCGAATAATATTGGAGGTCCAGAACGGGATCGTGCAGAGCAAAAACAGCACAATCTGCATGGTCTGGCTGCGAATTTCAAAGGCCAGATAATAGGCGACCGTGAACCCTAAAATCAGCGTAATCGCCCAAGTGATCGCGGCGTATTTAAACGTGTTCAAGAACACCGAATAGGTCACGGGTGAGCCAAACAGGAACTCGTAATTCTCAAAATCAAAGGCGGGAATGATCGAGAACTCTGTGGCTTTCCAAAAGCTGACAGCGACGATCATTAAAATGGGGAGGACCAGAAAAAATCCAAGCACGATGACGAGCGGAGAGGCCATGGCCCAGGATTTCAGAGAGTTTGTGTTCATAGCGATCTACGGGACTTTTCTGGAAAGCCGGCAACCGTTTCATCTCGCGAAACGGTTGCCGAACCAATGGGCCGCTCTTAGCCGAGCGGCAGTCAACTTAAGCGGCGATAAACTCGTTCCACTTACGAACCATGTACTGGTTCTCGTCCATAACAGCGTTCCAACAGGCCACACGACCCATACGATCTTCAAACGCTCCGCCGTCACGAACAGCGCCAGCTTTCTCCATCACATCGCCCGCAGGGTTTGTGATGTCGCCAACGGCTGCTTTGCCCTCATACCAGAAGCCCCACTCGTCTTCGGACATGAAGTTCTTGGACGTCTCGGGAACCGCAGAGTAATAACCCTGACGCATCAGGTAGCCACCAACCCAACCGGACAGGTACCAGTTGATGTACTCATAAGCTGCTTCCAGCTCGAGACCAGAGAGGTTCGCAGAAAGACCAAGACCACCACCCCAAGAGCGATACCCTTCCTCAAGCGGCTGGTAGACGCATGGGATGCCTTTGGAGCGCACAGCTGTAATCGCAGGCGACCACATGGACTGAATGACAACCTCACCGGAGGCCATCAAGTTCACGCTCTCGTCAAATGACTTCCAGAACGCACGGAACTGACCGTTCTTCTTGGC
>CAZXRG010000113.1:0-10040 GCA_964642935.1 uncultured Rhodobacterales bacterium
TCGGTTTCCATCATGGCTTGGGCGGCGTAGGTCATGACGTTGTAGGTGCCAAACAGATTGACCTCGAGCACTTGGCGGAACAACGGGGTGGAGACTTTGCCTTCGCGCCCGACGATGCGTGCGGCAAGGCCGACGCCTGCGCAGTTCACAACGATCCTTGGGGCTGTGCCAAAATGGGCGACGGTTGCGGCGATTGAGGCTTTGACCTGCTCCTCATTCGAGATGTCGCACTGATGGGAAAAGCCCTTGAGCTCTGCTGCGACTTCTGCGGCGCGTTCGCCGTTATAATCGAGGATTGCGACATCAGCGCCGAGATCGGCAAAGCGGCGCACTGTGGCCTCGCCTAGCCCGCTGGCTCCGCCCACGACAAGTGCCGTTTGACCTTTAATCTCCATGTTCGGTGTTTCCTTTGTTGGTTGTTTTTTGCGAATTTTGCGGGGCTACCATGGCAGCAGCATCAGGGTTATGAACGGGAAAGCGACCAGAATTACAACGCGGATCAGGTCGGATGCGACAAAGTAGAGCACAGCTTTATAGGTCTCAATCATCGGGGTGTCACGGTCCATTGCGTTGATCACGAACAGGTTCATGCCCACGGGCGGGGTGATCAGGCCGACCTCCACCACGATGAGGACCAGAATGCCGAACCAGATGGCGGTTTGCTCGATATTGATGCGGTTTAGAACGCCATTTGAGACGCCGCGAAGGCCAAGTTCGCGGGTCATTTCGCGGGTGAGTTCTTGGCCGTTGGCGAGGAGTGTCTGGGCCTCGGTTAGCAGGGCTGCGGGGATGTCTTTGCCGCTTGAGGCCAAATCGCTGAGGCGGGCGGATTGCAGGTCGATCATGCTCACCAGACCAAAGTCGAGCTCTTGGATGATCGGCCAGAAGATCGGGATGGTTAGGAGGATCATCGAGAGGCTGTCCATGACGCAGCCCAAAAGCAGGTAGAAGACGAGCACGAGAATGAGAACGGTCAACGGGCTGAGACCGCTTCCGGAGACCCAGATAGCGGCCTCTTGGGGGAGTTGGGTGAGGGCCAGAAAGCCGTTGTAAAAGGCCGCGCCTAGAACGATGAAGAAGATCATCGCGGAGGTTCGGGCGGTGACATAGAAGCTCTCGGCCAGCGTGGCGCGTGTGAGGCCCCCTGCCAGAAATGCGATGAGACCCGTGCCGAAGGCGCCCACGGCTGCCCCTTCTGTGGGGGTGAACCAGCCGAGGTAAATGCCGCCCACGACCAAGGCGAATACGAGGAGGACGGGCCAGACGTTCAGGAGCGTTTTGAGGCGTTCTTTGTAGGGGACACGGGGGCGTGTCCCTGCGGCGGTCGGGTTGATGCGCACATAGATGGAAATGGCGATCATGTATCCGATGGCCGCAAGGATGCCCGGGATGAAGGCGGCCAGGAAGAGTTTTGCGATGTTTTGCTCGGTCAGGATTGCGTAGATGACCAGCACCACGGAGGGGGGGATCAGAATGCCCAGAGTGCCTCCCGCAGCGAGTGTGGCGGTGGAAAAACCGCCCGCATAGCCGTAGCGTTTCATTTCCGGTAAGGCGACGCGGCTCATGGTGGCGGCGGTGGCCAGTGAGGAGCCGCAGATCGCGCCGAACCCTGCACATGCGCCGACGGAGGCCATGGCCACGCCGCCCTTGCGATGGCCCAGCCAGCTTTCGGCGGCTTTGAACAGGGATTGGCTCATGCCCCCAAGGGTCGCAAAATGTCCCATCAGCAGGAACATGGGCACGATGGACAGGGAGTAATTGGAGAAGGTTGTGTAGGTTTCCGATTTCAGTCGGGCGAAAGGGACGGTGGTGTCGCCAGTGACAATGATCAGGCCGATTAAACCACCCAAGAACATGGCCAGCCCGATGGGCACTCTGAGGAAGATCAGGATCAGGAGGGCCGGAAAAGACAGGAGGCCGATTGCGATGTCGCTCATGGTTCGCCCTCCCACTCGGTTGGGAGCATTGTTTGACCGGTTGCGACTTCACGAATGCGCATGGCGGCGACATAGATGGCGACCAGTGCGGAGACGATCGCCCCTGTGAGGCTAACCGCATAAGCCCACCACAGCGGGAACTGGAGCAGGAATGTGGTTTGGCCGGAGGCCTTCTTGCTCAGCATCCCTTGGCAAAGTTGCCATGCGATCAGAATGAGGATGGCGGCAAAGGTGACCTCGACCAGCATGCGTAAGGCTCGGTTGAGGCTTTTGGGCAAACGGGAGGTGAATATGTCGACGGAGGCATGTGCGCTTTGCAATTGGCACAGCGGAATGAAGGCGAAAATGGCGAAGGCCATGCCTGCTTCGACCAATTCGAAATCGCCGTTGATAGGACCGATGCCCGTGGCCAGAAGTGTGGCGGCCAGCTCCGGCATGATGGATTGAAGGGCGTCGCTGTGCAGGATCGAGTTGATAGATCGTCCCAGAATTGAGAGGCAAGTGAGGATGATCAGAGTGGAGAGCATTGCCCCGCCAAGGAGGGCGAACAGGCGCGCAATTTTGTCGATGGTAGCCTGCATTTATGCGCATCCCTGAAAATGCATCCGCCGCAATCGCTTGAAGGATTGCGGCGGATTTATTGATCACATTTCGTGGGTCACGCCTTTGCACTCACCGCTCATCAGCGACTTGGCTTGCTTGATCAGGGCGCTGCCGTTTACGCCCACGGACTGCATTTCATCGGCCCATATGGTGTACATGGGGTTCACAAGCGCTTCCCATTCTGTCGTGTCGGTCACAGTGAAAATGTTGTTTCCATATTCAACGGCAATCTCGCGGGCGGGCGCATCTGCATCTGCTTGGGTGCCGCCTGCAAAGATCGAGAAGTTCAGGCCGGAATTGTCGTCGATAACCGTTTGGAGATCATCAGGCAGGCCCTCATAGACGCCCTTGTTCATGGCCATGACGAAGGTGAGTGTGTAAAGCCCGTTGCCTTCAAACTCCGTGTGGTTCTCGACCAGCTCTGGAATTTTCAGCGATCCGGTGACCTCCCATGGGATGGTCGTGCCGTCGATCACGCCTTTGGAGAGCCCTTCCGGGACGGCTGGAACCGGCATGCCCACCGGCGTGGCACCGGCTGTTTTGAGGAGTGTGTTGACCAGTCGCGAACCACCGCGGATTTTCATGCCTTGCAAGTCAGCGGGCGTTTCGACCGGATCAGCGGAATGGATCATGCCCGGCCCGTGCACCCATGTGCCCAGAACCTTGAGGGATGCAAATTCGCCGTCCTCCATATGCTCCTCGAACATCTTCCAATAGGCGCAGGATGCCGCGCGGGCGTCCTTTACCATGAAGGGCAGTTCGAAGACTTCGGTGGAGCGGAAACGACCCGGTGTGTAGCCGACAACCGTCCAGACCACATCAGCCACGCCGTCGATGGCCTGGTCGATCAACTCGGGCGGCTTGCCTCCCAGTTGCATGGATGGGAAGCGGTCGATCTTGATGCGCCCGTCCGAGGCGGCTTCCACATTATCGGCCCAGACATCGAGGATGAGTTTTGGCACATTGGCTTGGGCTGGGAGGAACTGGTGGAGCTTCAGGGTCACCTCTTGAGCGTAGGCACTTGAGGCGAGCAGGGCTGTTGCGGCGGCTCCAGCAAGGAAGTGTTTGAAGGGGTGCGAACTGGGCATATGAGTGTCTCCTTAGACGGGTAGTATGCGTTTTAATCGCCCTAAATCTCAGGCCAATCGGCTCGGATTTGATATGCACGCCCGTCAAAAGCATGCTCAGCAACTCGTTATCTCTTATAACAGGGGTTATGTGGCGGCTTTTGGCGCCGATTTCAACCGAGAAGGCGTTTTTAGGGGGGCGAAAAAGGGGTTGGGGCGTGGTGGTATGATGAGGAATTTAGTCGCGTTTTTTGTGGGTGTGAAGCGTTTGAATTCCAGCTTTACTCAACTAGTTGAGTCGAATTACTTAATTCATGTAAATCAATGGGTTGAGGGTCTATTTTTGCAATTTGCAAATCGTGTTTGGTGGCTTTTGAGAGCGGCGGGTGCGGTAGGGCTTGAACAAGCGCCCTGTCTCCGGTCTAAACGGTTGAACGAGTTTTTTAAATAAGTGAGCCCCAGCTCTTGAAGGAGAGCCTGATGACCCCTCAACGCGTGACTTTGATTACTCTTGGTGTTGACGATCTTGCCCGCTCGAAGGCCTTTTATGCAGCACTTGGTTGGACTCCGCGCCCTTCTGAGGCCGAGGAGGTGGTGTTTTATCAAATGCATGGATCTGTCTTGGGCCTATTTGGGCGGGCAGCTTTGGCCAAGGATCAGGGGCGTAAGGGGGCAAGTTTGGGCACAGGTGCCAGCACATTGGCGCAGAATTTCAGCACGGAGGCTGAGGTGGACGCCGCTTATGCGCAGGCTTTGGCGGCGGGTGCGACGGCTTTGAAGGCACCCGAAAAGGTGTTTTGGGGCGGGTATTCCGGCTATTTCGCCGATCCTGACGGGCATGTTTGGGAATTGGCCATGAACCCCTTCTGGCCATTGAGCGACGATGGGTCTTTGACGCTACCGGAGCAAGCATGACGGTCACGCTCACCCAACTGGGGCTTTATGCTGGTGCTCTGGCGATCCTGTTTCTGACCCCCGGACCGGTTTGGGTGGCCATGATTGCCCGCACCATGTCGGGCGGGTTCAACGCCGCTTGGCCTTTGGCTTTGGGCGTGGTTGTGGGCGATATTCTGTGGCCGCTGCTGGCCATTTTCGGGGTCTCTTATCTGGTTTCGATCTATGCGGATTTCATGACCATCCTTCGCTATCTGGGTGCGCTTGTGTTCTTTGTCATGGGAGTGGCTTTGCTGCGCCATGCGAATGTCTCCCTTGCGGAGGACAGCCGCCTCACGAAGCCGGGCATGTGGGCCGGATTTATGGCGGGGCTTTTGGTTATTCTGAGCAATCCCAAAGCGATCCTGTTTTATATGGGCATTCTTCCCGGCTTCTTTGATATTTCCGCGATCACATGGCCGGACATTCTGGCGATTTGTGCTTTGTCGATGATTGTCCCGCTGCTGGGGAACCTCATTCTTGCGGTTTCCATTGATCGGGCGCGGCGGTTTTTGGACTCTCCCACGGCTGTCCGGCGGATGAACATCAGTGCGGGCATTTTGCTGATACTGGTAGGGATCGTCATTGCGTTGAGCGGTGGAGGATAATGGTTTGAAACTGGGGCTTGTCCAGATGACATCCACCAACCGGCACGCGGGCAATATCGCATTTGCTAAAGAGATGGTGGCTGAGGCTGCATCCAAGGGCTGCCAGATGGTCGCTTTTCCCGAAGTGGCCGGATTGATGAACCGACGCCTGAGCGCGGAGCCGGAACTGGTTGGTTCGGAAGAGAGCGACCCCTTTATAACCGCCTGCTTAGAGATGGCGGCGCGGTTTAAGATTTGGATACATACGGGATCGACGCCTTTGAGCGGTGGTCAGGGAGAGCGGTTTCTCAACCATTCCAATCTGATCAATGGCGAGGGTGAGATCGTCGCGCGTTACGACAAGATCCATCTGTTTGATATGTATCCCGATGACGGCCCGCCCATCGTGGAGAGCAAGCGTTATGCGCCAGGCTCAAAGACTGCCTTGGCACAGACCCCTTGGGGGCCTTTGGGCATGTCCATCTGTTATGATCTGCGTTTCCCGCATTTGTATCGGGAGTATGCCAAGGCGGGTGCCAGCATGCTCTTTGTGCCCTCTGCCTTTACTGTGCCGACAGGTCGGGCTCATTGGGAGGTTTTGTTGCGGGCGCGGGCCATTGAGAACGGGGCGTTTGTGATCGCTTCGGCGCAAGTGGGTCGCCATGACGACGGGCGGGAGACTTATGGGCACAGTCTGGTCGTTGATCCTTGGGGAAATGTGATCGCCGATATGGGCGAGCGGGTTGGTCTGGAGGTGGTTGAATTGGATTTATCCAAGGTCAAGACCGCTCGGACGCAGATACCGTCGCTGTCCCATGATCGGGGTTTTTGAGTATTTAAGGGAAATCGAAAGCCCGTTGAGGCGCTCTGGGCTTGCGGGTTTCGCTCTCATAGGCCCCCATCCGTTTTTCGGACTGGTATGCCTTATGCGCTTGCGAATCCCGATGTTTTTGCGTTCATTTACGAAGACATGAGGGAAAGCTCGATACATGGACCAAGCCGGCGCGGCTCTTATTGCACAGGATATTCACAAGTCCTTTGACGGGCTTGAGGTGCTTAAGGGTATTTCTGTGACCGCGCGCGATGGGGATGTGATCTCGATGATCGGCTCTTCGGGATCGGGCAAGTCCACCTTTTTGCGCTGTATCAATTTTCTGGAGACGCCTGATAAGGGGCGGATTGTGTTGGACGGCGAGGAAGTTCGGGTGGATGCGGACGGGCGTTCTGCGGATGTGGTTCAGATTAATCGGTTGCGCACCCAGCTTGGTTTTGTGTTCCAGAATTTCAATCTCTGGTCCCATATGACGGTGCTGCAGAATGTCATGGAGGGGCCGCTTCAGGTGCTCAAACGCGATCCCAAGGACGTGCGCGATGAGGCCATGGAGACTTTGGCCAAGGTCGGGATTGCCGAGAAGCATGATGCTTATCCGGCCCAGCTTTCAGGCGGCCAGCAGCAGCGGGTGGCCATTGCGCGGGCTTTGGCCATGCGCCCCAAGGTTCTGTTGTTTGACGAGCCTACATCCGCCCTTGATCCAGAGCTGGTCGGTGAGGTGTTGCGGGTCATTCGTGCGCTAGCCGAAGAGGGGCGCACCATGATTGTTGTGACCCATGAGATGGGGTTTGCGCGGGAGGTCTCCTCTCGCACCATATTCCTCCATCAGGGAAAGACGGAAGAAGAAGGACCGCCGAGCGAGGTTTTCGGCAATCCACAATCAGAGCGATGCCGGGCATTTTTGTCCAGCGTTCTATAAGTTTGACAAGGAGAGAGACTATGAAACTCAAGACACTGATGGGCGCTTTGGCGCTTTCTGCAGTCGCCAGCGGCGCATTTGCGGGCGGTCACGCGGTTCGTATGGGGACCGAGGGCGCTTACCCTCCCTACAACTTCATCAATGATGCGGGCGAAGTGGACGGCTATGAGCGCGAGTTGGGCGATGAGCTGTGCGCGCGGGCCGAGTTGGAGTGCACATGGGTCACCAATGAGTGGGACAGCATCATTCCAAACCTCGTGTCGGGCAACTACGACACGATCATTGCGGGCATGTCGATCACTGAGGAACGTGATGAGGTCATCGACTTCACGGAGTCCTATTTCCCGTCCGATCCTTCTGCCTATGTGGCATTGGCAGGTGCGGATGTGGATGTGTCTGGTGGCGTGATTGCCGCTCAGATCAACACGATCCAGTCGGCACATGTGGCTTCTTCCGGTGCGACTGTTGTTGAGTTCGCAACCCCTGACGAGACGATTGCGGCTGTGCGCAATGGTGAGGCGGATGCTGTCTTGGCTGACGGTGCGTTTTTGGCGCCTATCGTGGCGGAAAGCGGCGGCGAGTTGGTGATGGTGTCCGAAGTTGTTTTGGGCGCTGGCGTCGGGCTTGGTCTGCGTGAGAGCGACGGCGAGTTGCGCGAAAAGCTGAACATGGCGATTGCGTCCATGAAGGACGATGGCACGATCAATGCTTTGATCGCCAAGTGGTTTGACGGCAAAAAAGGTTTCTGATGAGCCATTGGATCGGGGCGCTTAACTGCGCCCCTTTTCGTATCATTCATGTTTTCCCATTGCTCTGATCCTGACGCCCTCTCCGGGCTAAGCTGGCTTGCCTGTTATCTGACAAACGGCAAGCATATGGCGTTTTATTGGAGCTTTCTGGTGGTGATCGCTTTGATCGTTCTGGCGGCCCCTTTGTCTTTGGCCATGGGGTTTTTGGGGGCTTTTGCCAAACGCTCGGCCTTCCTGCCGTTTCGACTACTTGGGGGGATTTATACTTCGACCATTCGCGGTGTGCCCTCGCTGGTGTTTTTCCTGTTTGTGCCCATCGCTTTGGATCAGGCGGTTGAGTTTATCCGGCATCGTCTGAAATGCCCTGAAAGCACCGAGCCTGTTTGGCAGGGCAATGATTTTATCGTCTGTCCGGCGGCCAAAATGCCCATCGGGGTCTCGGCGGAATGGGTGCATGACACTTGGGGGTTTGTGCTTGCCCTAATCGCTTTTGCCATCGTGTTTGGAGCCTTTGCGGCGCTGATCATTGAAGGGGCCTTGAAGGCGGTTCCCAAAGGGCAGGTGGAGGCGGCGCAGGCCATTGGGATGTCTCCCCGTCAGATCATGCGACGGGTGCAACTGCCGCAAATGTGGATTTATGCGCTGCCCGGTCTGTCGAACCTTTGGCAGGTGCTGATCAAATCCTCACCGCTTTTGTTTCTCATGGGCATTGAGGATGTGGTCTATTGGGCGCGCGAGCTTGGCGGGGCGAAAACCGCGATCTACGCCTATCCCCATCCCGATTGGCGGCTTTGGTATTTCTCCGGCATTCTGGTTTTTTACATTGGCCTCACATGGGTCTCCCAAATCGGGTTTGAACGCCTGATGCAGCGGGTGTCGCGTGGGCAGGCCGTGGCGATGAACGCATGACCTGTTCAGAGGCTATCTCCGCATATGCGCTCCGCTCCATCGGGATCGGGGAGCGGTTGTTGCCCAAGGGTGAGATTTCGCTCTGTGAGCAGGTGGTTCTGATCGGTTCGGGCATGATCTGGAATGTCTATTACGGGGTGCTGGCGGTGTTCTTCGGCTTTTTCGCGGCCACCGCTTTGGCTTTGGGGAAGAATAGCGGGTCTGCGCTTTGGCGGGTGCCGTCGAGCATTTTTGTCTATGTGTTTCGCGGAACACCTTTGTTGATCCAGTTTTTCTTTGTCTATGAGCTGTTCGTCCTGCTGCCCAAATACGCCTTTGATATCAATCTGGGCTTCACCACGATCACGGCAGAGACCCGTTGGCTGACGCGGGCTTGGCTGGGGGGTGGGTTCGTTCTGTTTCTCAATACCTCCGGCTATGCGGCGGAGATTTTCTATGGGGCTTTGCGGGCGGTTCCAAAGGGCGATGTGGAGGCGGCGACGTCGATCGGGCTGACCGGTTTCAAGCGGTTCCGGCGGATTGTCTGGCCGACGATGCTGAGGCTGGCTTGGCCCTCTTATACCAATGAGGCGATCTTTCTGTTCCAGTCCACGACGTTGATTTATTTCGCCTCCTTTCCGGCGTGGCGCCAGAAGGGGGATGCGTTTTATTACGCCAATTATTTTGCGGAGAAGACGTTCAATCCGTTTATCGCCTACCCGATTGTGGCGGTCTATTTCATCCTGTTCACGCTGGTGTTGATCTGGGGGTTCGGGTTGATCGGGAAACGTCTAAACCGGCATCTGCCTCAAGAGGCACACGCTAAGTTCAACTTCAAGCCTCAGTATTTGCGCTGAGTTGGAAGGGGCTTGCCCGTCTCAGTCGATCACAACCTTACCGCCCGATTGATCAGAAATCACCGCGCCGTCGATCACGCTTTGCAGTTTTGCGGCGACCTTAAAGTCAGGGTCCATCTTTGCGCCATTGTTCACCGCATCGGCAAACCGCGCGTAGGTAGTGGCGACAGGCTCAAGGGGCACATCTTTCCACTTTCCGGTGAGCATATCATCGCCCTTGCAGATTTTCAGAGCGCCCAAAGGCCCGTCATTGCTCACATGCAAGGCGCCCTTGGTGCCGTGTAATTTGAGGCCCAGATCGTTGATATGGCCAGTGGCAAAGCGGGAGGCATGGACGACGCCGTTTGCGCCGTTCTCAAGCTCGATGGTCATAGAGAAGCTGTCGTTTGCATCAAGCGTATACTCCCCGACGCGATTGTCCGGCGCTTTATCGAAGGTCTTGAGTTTACAGGTGATCTCGCTCACGGGCGAGCCCGCGGCGAAGGTGACAAAATCAAGGATATGCACGCCCACATCCCCCAAGGCGCCATGAGAGCCATGGGCTTTGGACAACCGCCAAAGCCAGCTTGGATCGCTGGCCCAATCCCCCCAACTTGCCTGTGTGAGCCAGCTTTGCAGGTAGGAGGCCTCCAGATGACGCACCGCGCCGATTGCGCCCTCAGCCACCA
>CAZXRG010000114.1:0-10000 GCA_964642935.1 uncultured Rhodobacterales bacterium
AAATCATATCTGTTTCACGCTGTTTGTGACTCCCTTTTTTGGCCCGTTAACCTTTTGATTCAGAAGATATGCGTCGGTCCCGCATCATCATCCGTATTTCGCACCCGAAACATCGATGCTTCCCCGCTCATGGCAGGCATGATGGACCGGTTCAAAACGGGTGGAACCGCGAACGTATCCCCTGCATTCAGCACCGTTTCAAACCCCTCACAATCCACCTTCCAATGGCCCTTCATAGGCATTAAAACTTCATGTTTATCAGTGGCATAGGGCTTCTCAGACAGGCTCTCACGGGAGATAAAATCAACCTCAAATCCCGGCCGATCCCGGATCATTCCCTCCGCGCCAATCACGGGGCAAGCCTGCCGATCCGACAGCGCCATCATGTCCCAATACCGCGCCACATACCCCGGAACCACCTCCGCCGTTCTAGGCTCCGGATAAAGCGCCAGTTCCTCCTCCCCCAAAACCGCCATGGGTTTGATATCATTAGGTAATTTCTGCCCCGTCTTGGTATCGTACAGCTTCCCGTTCTCCCCCAGCACCAACCCATGCTCCGACGCATCCTCAATCACCTGAGGCGCCCACAACACCCCACCCCCGGCATCATCCCCCCCAAGGATTGCCATGATCATCCCATAGTCCGTTCCGATGTTCTCAAACCCCCGAAACATGCCCGTCGGGATGTTGAAAATGTCGCCTTCCTCAAGCACCACTTCCCCCGCATTTCCCCAGCGTCCCCAGAAGAAACGCCAGCGTCCTTTGAGCACAAAAAACACCTCGGCAGTTCGGTGAGAATGCAATGAATTTCGACACTTAGGCGGTTGGCCAGCGGCCCCGATATTGAACCCCGGCGTCTCCTTCACATGCACATGCTGGTCCGGAGATTCCGAAACCCCGCCCCCGATGATCGTGAAGTTTTCCTTCTGATCCGACCCCGGCGTATGGGCGTCTATAAAGGCCGTCTTACAGGGCACCAGATCGCCATATCGCACGATCCGCGCTTCCATTTCAGCAGGGGTCATATCCGTGATCCTCCGTGTTTCCGCAGTCCAAAATTACCCCGTCGCGAGCAAAATCTGCTTCCAAATCGCCGTTTCATCATAAAGCGTCCACTCCCGACGCAGTCCCCAAGGGCCAAATTCCGCATGGGAAATCCCAAGAACATAAACCTCCGCCCCAGTCGGCACCCCGAAGGTCCCCCAACCATCATGTTTCCCCCAAAGCGACCAACGAATAGCCGAGCGCGGCGGCATCATGGGATCATCCCGTCCAATCTGATGTTCGATCTTGAATTTTGCCGAGGGAAAAGAGGCCCGAAGACCCATCCAGAACTTGTCCGCATCGCCATGAGATAGACCGCTCACCCCGCCCGGGTACTCAAGGTTAACGGCTCGGTCATACTTTTCCGGGATAACCGCCATATCAGCGTTCATGATCCGGTTTAAGATGTTCGCATGGGCCTCGCCCCATTCATTGTCATTGCCGTGACCCCCATAGGGCCCCGCAACGTCGATCCGAGGCGTTAATGGCTTCACACAAGCGTCCGGGCCACCCTCCCGCTCGATCAGGTCTGCGGCAAAATCACGTGGGTCCCAGCCCATCTGCCGAACGATGGCACCCTGGTCTCGGATTAGCCACTCGTCATTGATCTGATTGTTGATGGCGTGACAGTCCGCCAAAATGCGATAGTTGAGCGTCTTGCCTGTGGCTTTGCCATAGACCCCGTCGTTCACATGGGTCGCAGTTGAGTGGAGGCGGTGGGACGACAGCATTCCAACCTCAGGATCTCCTGACCAGATGACGTCCTCGCCCAAAAGGGCGCGATCAGGAAACTCAGCCAAAGTCGCCATGGTGGCCGCGATCACCCCCTGGTTTCCGACCACAACGGATCCTGGTGAGCGCACCGGAATGTTAGGGGCGTAATAGTCGTTCAGGGTCGCGATCCCGCGATCTTCCCAAATCTCTTTGGTGATCCCGATTATATAGTCGGGAAAGTCTTTAAAACGGTTCGAAAAACCCTTCATGAAATCCATCCTGTCGGTATGCGGGCAGAGCTGCGCACGATGAGCGGACCATCGATTTCAACTCTTTTGGGTAAAGCATCGCGATTGTTGATTTGGTCCAAGAGCGTCAAAAGAGTCTCCTCCACCATACGGTTCGCAGACTGGCGTACAGTCGTAAGGTCATAGGCAGGCCAACTGGCAAGCGGCACGTCATCATACCCCACAACCGAAACGTCTTGGGGAATACTGAGCCCCAACTCGGACCTGATCACGTCCATAGCTAGAAATGCCATATGGTCATTGGCCACAAAAACCGCATCGGGAGGATCAGGGCGATCAAACATCTCCCGTGTGGCGTGCCTTGCTGCATCTTCGTCAAAAAGGCCTTCGGTTCGCACAGCAACCTCCTGGCCCAATTGTGCCAAACGCTCGGTAAAGCCGGCCTCCCGATCCTCTTGGGTCGATGCGCCAGACCAGCCCGCAATATATCCGATCCGCTTATGCCCAGCTTCCACCAGAAACTCGGCAACTTTGCGTCCGCCCGCGCGATTGTCCGAGGTCACCTTTGAAAGGCGCTTATCGTCTTGATACCGGTTAAACAGTACCACCGGCACACCGGCTTGCGCACAGCGGGACGCAAAGTCCGAGGAGAGCGAGACCGACGCGGCGACTATGCCATCGACTTGATAATCAAGAATTTCGTCAAGTACCCGATCAAGATTTGCATCTTTGTTGGACGCCATGAAAACCATCACATGATAGCCGCGTTCTTGAAACGCCTTGGATAGTTTTTCTAAAGCCTCGGGATAAAACTGATTGTTCAAATAGGCCACGACCAACCCGATGATGCGGCTCTTTCCAGTGATCAGGGAGCGGGCCAGAATGTTGGGTCGATAGCCCAATTCACCCGCAGCCTTGCGTACTTTTTCAACAGTTTTAGCCGAAGCGGACGCACCGGGCGTAAATACACGAGACACGGCGGACTGACTGACGCCCGCAATTTTAGCCACATCAAGTGCTGTTACGCGTTCTTGTACCATCAGTCGGCGGTCCAACCTCCGTCCACTAGAATTGAGGTGCCAGTGACCAGCGAGGCTGCATCCGAGGCTAGATAGAGGACCGCCCCCATGATGTCTTCCACCAAGCCGACACGACCAAGTTTGATCTTTTCTTCCACCCAAGCGCGCCGCTCTGGGTTGTCGAAAACCTTCTGAGTGAAGTCGGTCAAAATGAAGGTCGGGCAAATGGTATTGACCCGAACTCCAGCCGGTCCCCACTCGATTGCTTGGGCTTTGGTGAACCCCTCAACTCCGAATTTCGTCCCGCAATAAACGGCGCGTTCAATGCCGCCAACATGGCCCATTTGAGATGAGATCGAGATAATTGACCCCGGCTTACCCTCATCAATCAATCGGCGCGCAATTGCCTGATTAAAGAAGTATGCGCCTTTCAGATTCACATCCGTTACCGCATCGAAATCCGCCGGAGTGGTTTCCAAAGCAGGCCCGTGTTTGGCCAATCCTGCAGAGTTCACGCCAATGTCAAAGGGCGCCATATTCGCAATAATAGCAGCCGTGCCTTCGGTATCTGTGATGTCGAGCGCCTGGGCCGATGCCGACCAGCCGCGTGATGTCATCTCTGATACAGCCTCAGCCAGCTTGTCTTCGCGCCGTGCTGCAAGCACAATCTCAGCACCTGCTTCGGCCAAAGCGGTCGCACAGGCCAAACCGATCCCCGATGAGGCTCCGGCCACAAGGGCGCGTTTTCCATCAAGTCGCATTGATGGTGTTTTGGGTAAATCCATTATGCCATTCCGCCTTTTCTCATTCGCTCAAACAGATCGATACCGAACTGGTCGAACAGGTGAATGATGTCAACAAACACCCAGTTTTCTGTGAACTTTCCCTCTGTGCGTAACCAGAAGTCGATGCCGCTGAACTTGATAGGATTGCCAGTTGCTTCAGAGCCAAGATAAGGGCCTGTGTGGGTTGCCTCGACACCTGCAATGCCCGAAGCGGCCAACATGCGATCTTCCGCAAAGAGAGAAGCCAATCCCATCACCTTGCGATCGGGATAGGCGATCAACCAAGGCTGTTGGTGGTTGTCTTCGAATTCCTTAAGCGACAGGCATGCACCGATCCCGCCGGGTCCGTACCACTTCACGTTTTGATCGAAGTAGGAGGCCATACCCATGCTTTCGAGCTTGCTCTCATCAAATGCATTTAGACCTCCGAACAGAAAATCCCGCCCGAAACTTAGGGTGTGTTCGGTCTCTTGGGGATCATTATCGCTCAACAGCACGCCGTTATAGGCAGTGGGGGCTGGATAAACGCCGGTCACGCCTTTCGACTTGGGAAGCACGGGGCGGCCGATTTGTTCGAACCAATCCACGAAATCAAGCAGGACTTGTAGCTCGACAACTTTCCCATCTTCGATCTTGAGGAACTCGGCCCATCTTATGCGAAGTGGCGCTTCATGTGCCGGAATTGTCAGGAAGTCAGAGGTTGCGGTCCCTTCAAGATATCCGGTCCCTGCCACCCATTGCGCACCGTCGCCCGTTCCGTCTTCATCGGCCGATGATTGTCCGGCCATAAAAATTTGCGTGTGTCGACTGAGGTCTGGAATTGCAGCCCTAAGAGGCATCCAGAACGCCTGCGGATAACTGTCAGCACCGCGTTGATGTCCAATAGGGTTCGGGCCATCCCAAGTAATCTTCGGGTGAAGACAGGTCGCACAAGCCCCGTAAGGGTCGCCCGTGTCCAATTCGCTCCAGAATGCCTGAACCAGAGCTTTGTTAGCGCTTATCAGGGATGCATCGCTCACTCGGCTCCCTCACCATAAGGCACATTCACACCGCCATAGCGTCGGACGCGTACATTGGCTTGTTCGGCATGGCCCACAAAGCCCTCCAGCATGCACAGACGTGACGCATATTTACCAATCTTGGTCGCCGCCTCATCGGTTGTGATCTTTTGATAAGAGTGGGTCTTGAGGAACTTACCGACCCATAGACCGCCTGTATACCGACCTGCTTTCTTAGTGGGCAACGTGTGGTTTGTACCGATCACCTTATCGCCATTAGACACATTGGTCCGAGCGCCCAAGAAGAGCGCGCCGTAACAGGTCATTTTCTCCAGAAACCAGTCATCGCGATCCGTCATGACCTGAACATGCTCAGAGGCGATTTCATCGGCGACCGCCAACATCTCCTCATAGGTATCACATAAGATAACCTCACCATAATCGCGCCAACTCACACTGGCAGTCTCGGCGGTGGGGAGTTTTTTGAGGAGGCGGTCAATCCAGTTCAACGTCTCCTCTGCCAGTTTGCGCGAATTGGTCACCAGAACCGCAGGAGAGTTGTATCCGTGTTCCGCCTGACCGAGCAAATCTGTGGCGCATATTTCGCCGTCGACGGTGTCATCTGCTATCACCATGGTCTCGGTGGGACCCGCAAAAAGGTCGATGCCCACACGTCCAAACAGCTGTCGTTTGGCCTCGGCCACATAGGCATTACCGGGGCCCACAAGCATATGAACCGGCTCGATGGTTTCAGTGCCGATAGCCATGGCCCCAACCGCCTGAATGCCCCCCATAACGTAAATCTCATGGGCTCCCCCCAAGTGCATGGCCGAAATGACGGCTGGATTTGGAGCGCCGTTGAAGGGCGGCGTGCATGCGATGATGCGCGGAACGCCCGCAACCGATGCGGTGGCAACTGACATATGGGCCGAGGCTACCATGGGGAATTTACCACCGGGCACATAGCAGCCCACAGATTGAACGGGGATATTTTTATGCCCCAAAATGACGCCGGGCATGGTTTCAAGTTCGATATCCAACATCGAGTCCCGCTGGGCCTGTGCGAAGTTACGCACCTGTTCCTGAGCGAACTTTATGTCCTCCATGTCGCGCGGCGAAACTTGAGCCATGAGATCGTCAATATCGCCTTGGGACAGCTTGAAGGAGATTGGAGAATATTTGTCGAAGGTCTCGGATAACTCGCGAACGGCCGCATCGCCTCGCGCCTCGATGTCTGCGAGGATCGTTTCGACAGTGGCGCGTGTTTTGGCATCGTCCTGCGCGCGCTCTGCATCCGGTTTTCCATGTTTGAGATAGTCGATCGTCATAAGCTACTCCGGTTTCGGGGGCGTTTTCTCGCCCCGATCAAAGGCTTCCCAGCCCTCACCCTTGAACACATCAACCCCCAGTTGGGCGAGCACATGGGGGAAATCGACCATCACGTAATTGTCCACGATCTTGCCGTTCTCGACCTTCCAAAAGTCCATGTAGCGAATGTCGATCCGCTTGCCGGTCGGGGCCACGCCCATGAACATACCCGAATGTGTGGCCTCTTGGCGCCCGAAGGCCGCGGCCCATTCGCCCATGTAGAGACGGGCCTCGTCAATACAGACCTTATCGGAAAAGGCAGCTTGGAAGGGCTTTTGCCAGTTGTCCTGAAACTCCCGAAGGCCCTCTTTGGTGCCGCAGCCTTGATTGCCCATCCATCGAAAGGATTGGGAGAAAAATTCGCCAATATCCGCGATCCGATGATCGTTGAGACCGTCCACCATTCCTTCAATTACAGCGCGGGTTTCATCGGTTTTTGAGAGATCCGTGTCGCGCGAGAGAACCGCTTGTTCCGGTCTGGATCCCTTCACCATGGCAGCACGCCGCGAAGATGCGTTAAAACGCATCCTACGCTTTCAGGCATGGGCGCGTAGGATGGGTTTACAACCCATCTTCCCTCAATCCGGATCATCCCTGACCTACTCCTTTGTTAATCTGCTGTTACTCTGGCACCTGTTGAGTGATCGAACAGGTGACAGATCGGTGACGGTACCGAGATCGAGACAGTCTCGCCGATCTCGGCCCGAAAATCCTTTGGCGCTTTCACGGTGACCATTGTGCCCCCAGCGCGGATCGTAACCATTGTTGCATCACCAAGAAGCTCTAACGTGTAGACTGTGGAATTGATCTCCGCCTGTGTACTCGCAAGAGAAGCATCCTCGGCGCGATAGCCCAAAGTGACGGGACCATCCGGCGCGTTAAGTCCGGAAATCGAGATATCTTTAGCTTTGAATTCGCCGCCTTTGATCTCTCCGTCAATCAGGTTCATGGCAGGGGAGCCGATGAAGCCGGCCACAAATGTATTGGCAGGATAGTCATAGATCTCGGTTGGGGTGCCCACCTGTTGAACCAGCCCTTTGTTCATCACAACAACCCGATCCGCCAAGGTCATGGCCTCGATCTGATCATGGGTCACATAGATGGTTGTGGTGGCCAGTTCGTGTTGCAGATTTTTGATTTGAGCCCGGGTTGAGACCCTAAGTTTGGCATCAAGATTGGACAGAGGCTCGTCCATGAGAAAAACCGTTGGTTCGCGGACAATCGCACGGGCCAAAGCGACCCGTTGGCGTTGGCCTCCGGACAATTCGGCAGGTTTTCGGTGCAGAAAATCATCCAGTTCAACCATGCCAGAGGCCCGCATGACACGGGTTTTATGCTCGGAGGCCGGGACTTTACGGACCTTTAGAGGGAAGCGGATGTTGTCATAGACATTCATGTTTGGATAAAGGCCGTAGGATTGGAACACCATCGCCACATCGCGATCTTTGGGGTCCAGATCATTCACCCGAGCACCATTAATATAGATGTCGCCCTCGCTACAATCCTCAAGCCCGGCAATCATCCGCATGGTCGTCGTTTTTCCACACCCCGATGGGCCAAGAAGAACCAGAAATTCCTTGTCCGCAATGTTCAGGTTGAAGTTATCGACCCCGGTGAAATTACCCCAACGCTTTGAAACGTTATTGAGACTGATCTCTGCCATGCAACTCCTATGGGCATTTTTGGGTTGTTGATCGAGACTAGACAGGCTTAATCATACTTGGCAAGCAAAACTTGCAATCGTATGCAAAATGCGATGCTGAGGGGGCGTCATGAGTGATTTTCGAGCAGAGACCCGTAACTTCGTGAGAGCGCTTTTATTGGCCGATGCTCCGGATTTGCAGCTGATCATGTCGGGCATGATGACCCATGATTGCGTCTTTGATGTCTCCGCACCGATTGGCCAGTTGCGCGGCATAGATGATATTCTGTTGAATTTCGTCTGGCCCCTACGATCAGCATTCACAGAGCTTCAACGGCGCGACGAGATCTTCATTGGTGGGGTGAACCGGCGCCATGAGCACGCCCGCTGGTGCGCCTCCGTCACCCATTATGCGGGTAATTTCGAGCGTGCCTTTGCGGGTATTTCGCCCTCTAATCACCTCGCTTTCCTGCGCTCGGGCGAGTTTTATCAACTTGATGAGTTGGGTCGGATTACGCAGGCTCGTATTATCCTCGATCTACCAGATTTAATGCGTCAAGCCGGACGTATGCCATTACCGTCCCTTGGTTTGGAGACCCTATTTCCCGGTCCAGCCACCCACGATGGTATCTTCCCGGATCGGCCCGACCGATCCGAGACGTCTTTGAATATAGTCGAAGCTATGCTGGGCGATTTAACCGCCTATGATCCGGTGACGTTCCAATCAAAGGGCCAGACCGGCACGAGCGGATATTGGCACCCCAATATGTTTTGGTACGGACCAGCCGGGATTGGGTCTAACTACACCTATCCCGGCTTTGACAGGGACCACCGCATTCCATTCCTGAAAGCCTTTCCCGATCGCGTGGGTGGCAATCACTATTGTCGCATCGGGGACGGGGCCTATGCGGCCGTGTCCGGATGGCCGTCCATGACCATGACACATCAGGGAGACTATCTGGGGGTTCCCGCAACCGGCAAATCGCTGACGTTGCGGGTTATGGATTTCTACCGATGCACGGCGAGCCAGATTGCCGAAAACTGGGTGATGCTTGATTATATTGATCTGTTCGAGCAGATGGGCGTTGATCTGATCGCCCGTTCAGAGGCTATGGTATGAGCTTTAAGCGCCAAGCCTACGATCATCTCCACGCCCTTGCTTTGGGCGCTGATCCAAAAACCGTTTATCATGACGAGGCCTCCCTGTTGGCCTCTCACCCGTGGAACGAGATAAGGGGCATCGCCGCCATTCAGTCGTTCTGGAGCACGTTGCGGGCAAGCTTTCCGGATTTGGAGCGGCGCGATCTGGTCTTTTTGGGCGGGCATTCCAAAGAAGACACGCGCGTTGATGCCTCCTTTACGAACCGCCCGATGGTTGCCGCCTTGGGGCATTTCCAAGCGACATTCGAGCGGGATTTCATGGGTATTCCGGCCACGCATAATACGATCATGCTTAGGGTGAGTGAAGCCCATCACATGGTCGATGGTAAAATCGCACAATCCTATATGATGCTCGATCTGCTGGACCTGTTGGATCAAGCGGGCGTGTGGCCCATGGTGCCCATGGTTGGAGCCAAAGGCATCTGGCCCGCCCCATCTTCCAACAATGGCGTTCAACCTGATGTAATGAATGAAGCGGATGGTCGAGCAAGCTTCCAGACGGTCATGGACATGCACGCCGCCTTGCTAAGTTTTGACGGTAAGAATTTGGACAGCATGGATCACTCGGCCTATTGGAGCGAGGCTTTCATGTATTACGCGGGGGCTGGGATCGGTGCTTGTCGGGGTCTAAAAGGGTTTCGGGCCCATCACCAAATCCCTTTCCTTAAAGCCTTTCCCGACCGAACCGGTTCAGGACATTATGTGCGTCTGGGGGATGGCGATTATGCGGTGACTGCGGGGTGGCCGTCCGTGCAAGCGACCCATACGGGGACCTTTCTCGGTATGACCCCAACCGGGCGTCGAATTGATATGAGGGTGATGGACTTCTACCATTTGATCGACGGAAAGATCACCGAGAACTGGCTGCCCATCGACATTCCCCATATGGCCTTTCAAATGGGTTATGATGTGTTTGAGAAGCTAAAGCACTTGCGCGGTGATCCGGCGCTGTCGCTTTAACGAAGACGGGCCCCGATCTAACCGGAGCCCGCTGTTTTAAAGCCGCAAACCTTACTCAGCA
>CAZXRG010000115.1:0-9733 GCA_964642935.1 uncultured Rhodobacterales bacterium
GCGGGCGTAGCTCAGGGGTAGAGCGAAACCTTGCCAAGGTTTAGGTCGTGAGTTCGAATCTCATCGCCCGCTCCAATTAAACAAGCAATTCAGATGCTTGTAGGGTGAACTTAAGATAAAACTTAAGAGCCACACGCGGCGTGTAAGAGCGATCCCGCTCTGGGACATGCGTCTGCGACCCGTCAGGCCGAGGGCACCGAGATATTGTCCTTCACCCGAAACAAATTGATCCTTTTACGGTCCTCCTGAGGGCTCACACCAAAGGTCGCCTTGTAATGGGCCAGCATGGGCGTGGCCGAACTATACCCCACAGCCATCGCGATGCTGGGCATGCTGTCTTTGGAATAAAGCACCAATTGGCGGGCCGCCTTCATGCGCATGGTCCGATAATATTGCTTGGGGCTTTGTCCGGTCGATTTCTTGAATTTCCGCTCCAACTGCTTGGGGGAGATCGCCAAGGTTTCGGCCACTTCGGCCACCGTGATGGGCAGCGCGATCGCCTCGGCAAAAAGCGCGACACCACGCGCCACAATGTCCGGCAGCATGTCATCGGTGGAGGAACTCTGGAAGGTCGGCACGCGTTGTCTGACCCCTTCACCGCGCACGAGAGGATGTTGGAACCAACAGGCCACCTCCGTGCCCAAATCCGCGCCCAATCGCGTCTCGATCAACTGGATTGCAAACTCGAACGCCGCTGCTGCACCCGAGATGGTCACCCGGCGGCGATCCGTCACAATCACATCGTCAGAGGCGTTCAGATCAGGGAATTCCGTGCCAAAGGAGGTCTCATAGCACCAATGTACCGAGGCCTTATGCCCGTCGAGCAATCCGGCCCGCGCCAAAGGAAACACGCCCCCACTCACGCCACCAAGGAATGTCCCGAACCGATCAAGCTTGCGCAATTCCCCAAGCGAGCTTTTGGGGGTTTCAAAATTGCTCGAAGGGGCGCTCATGATGAAAATATAATCCAGATCACGGGCATCTTTCAGAGCAACATCAGGATCAAACGCCACCTCCGCGCTCGACACAACCCGTGCGCCACTCTCGGAAATCAGACGCCAGCTAAAAGCGGTGCGTCCCAGTATCTCATTGGCCGCACGCAAGGGCTCGATCATGGAGGTCAGGCAAGCCATGGGGAACCCTGGAAAGATCAGAAACCCGATTTGGGATATGTCACGCGTGTTCATTTAGGCTCGCTCTTGGATCGACATAAAAACCATAGCGGGGAAAACGGGGGCGTAAAGGAAATCGGGGTTTCATTACCTTTTTTGGCAAAGTGAAATTATCATATTTGTGCCACAATCCCGTCACACCGCTGCCTTGCGTCTTAGCTATCTTAAAGACTGTAGGGGCTGATGCTTATGTTCGCGACCGCTTTGCTTTTGGTCGCACCCAATCTTTTCGCGTTACTTTCCAGACTTTGTAAAAATAATATCTGACATCAGATATTGGGACGTGCTGGAGCGTGTCGGCACGCCAATCTGGCTAAAGCGCAAATTCCCGTCCGCCGTGTCCAAACGCAAAACCGGCCTGTAAGCCTCGCCAGAAAAGGTCAGCACCTCAGGGTGGAACAGCTGGATTTCTGAACCTGAGACCGAGCCTTCAAAGGTCACAAGTGTTTTCCCGCTTTTGCTGATAATATCCATCTCCAAATCGCCATTGCGCGCCGGTTCAGAGAACCGCAATTCGATCCGATCCGTGCGGCGACCCTTTTTGCAAGTGACAGCGCCGCGCAGCCAAAAGCCCGATTGCTGATCAAACACCGCATTACAGGTGGTGTTTTGCGCGCGGGACGTGGGTTTAAGATGAACAGTCCCGCCGCCCTTCCAATTTCCGGTCAAAGCGGAATTAATCGGTTGGGACACAGCGCTAAGCGGCCATAAGAAAGCAAGTGTTAACAAAACTCTGATCATTGCTTTCCCCCACGGATTGCGAACTTTTTAAAGCGTAGCGGTCTTCTCAGTCGGGATCAATCTGTGTAACGGTAGGGAAAATCATGCTTTCGATCAGTAGGGTGACACAATGAACAAGCACATGGACCTCAAAGCCAAGGAACGCCCGGATTTGGGCAGCTTCTCTTGGGAAGACCCGTTCTATCTTGAGGATCAACTGGCGGATGACGAGCGGATGATGCGCGATTCTGCCGCCGCTTATGCCACCGACAAGCTGGCCCCCCGCGTCATTGAGGCCTACCGGGAGGAGCGCGCCGCCCCTGAGATATTCGCTGAAATGGGCGAGATGGGGCTTTTGGGCGTGACAATCCCCGAAGAATACGGAGGGCTTGGTGCGGGCTATGTAAGCTACGGTCTGGTCGCACGTGAGATCGAGCGGATCGACAGCGGCTATCGCTCGATGATGTCCGTGCAGTCCTCCTTGGTGATGTATCCAATTTATGCCTATGGCTCTGAGGAACAGCGTCAGAAATACCTGCCAAAGCTCTCTTCGGGCGAATTTATCGGGTGTTTTGGCCTGACCGAGCCGGATGCAGGCTCTGATCCTGCGGGTATGAAAACGAGGGCTGAAAAAATTGATGGCGGCTATAAGCTGACCGGCTCAAAGATGTGGATCTCAAACTCCCCCTTTGCGGATGTGTTTGTAGTCTGGGCCAAATCAGACGCCCATGACGGAAAGATCAAAGGCTTCGTTCTTGAGAAGGGGATGAAAGGTCTGTCGGCTCCTAAAATCGGCGGAAAGTTAAGCCTTCGCGCCTCCACCACTGGCGAGATTGTCATGGACGGTGTCGAAGTGGGCGAAGACGCGCTTCTCCCCAATGTCTCCGGCCTCAAAGGCCCATTCGGTTGTCTCAATCGCGCCCGCTACGGGATCGCTTGGGGTGTCATGGGCGCGGCAGAGTTCTGCTGGCACGGCGCACGCCAATACGGGTTAGACCGCAAGCAATTCGGGAAGCCCTTGGCTAACACCCAGTTATTCCAGAAGAAATTGGCTGATATGCAAACTGAAATCACCCTTGGCCTGCAAGCCTCCTTGCGGGTGGGTCGCTTGATGGACGAGGGCCGCGCAGCCCCTGAGATGATCTCCCTGATCAAGCGGAACAACTGCGGAAAAGCGCTCGATATTGCGCGAATGAGCCGGGATATGCATGGCGGCAACGGCATTTCCGAGGATTTTCAGGTCATGCGTCACATGCTCAATCTGGAAACCGTTAACACTTATGAAGGCGCCCATGACGTGCACGCATTGATCTTGGGCCGCGCACAAACAGGCCTTCAGGCGTTCTTCTGATGGCCCCTTTGGAAGGGCTGCGGGTCATTGATATGTCCCGCATTCTGGCCGGTCCTTGGGCGGGTCAGGCCTTTGCGGACCTTGGTGCGGATGTCATCAAAGTAGAAAGCCCCAAGGGGGACGACACCCGCCAATGGGGCCCTCCCTTTATCGAGCGCGACGAAGACCGATCTGCCGCCTATTTCTACGCGGCCAATCGTGGGAAGCGCTCGATCTGTGTGGATTTCACCCAAGCTGACGGTCAGGACACCATGCGCAAGCTGGTTGAGAGTGCTGATGTGCTGATTGAGAACTATAAAGTCGGTGGCCTGACCAAATACGGGCTCGATTACGAGAGCTTGAGCACTCTTAATCCAAAATTAGTTTACTGCTCAATTACTGGTTTCGGTCAAACGGGACCCTATGCCTCCCGTGCAGGCTACGATTACCTGATCCAAGGCATGTCCGGCCTCATGTCCATCACCGGAGAGCCCGACGGCATGCCCCAAAAGGTTGGCGTTGCGGTGACGGATATATTCGCAGGGCTTTATTGCGTCATCGGGGCACAAGCGGCCCTGTCACAACGTGAGAAAACCGGAAAAGGCCAGCACTTGGATATCTCACTGCTCGACAGCGCGACCTCCATCCTTGCCAATCAGGCCATGAACTATCTATCCACGGGTAAAGCGCCGGAGAGAACCGGACATCAACATCCAAATCTTGTTCCATATCAGGTCTTTAGCACTTCTGATGGCCATATCATCATAGCCACCGGCAATGATGCTCAGTTCCAGCGGCTTTGCGACGTTTTGGACCTCTCGGCATTCAAAACAGACCCAAGATTTACAGACAATAGCGCCCGTGTAGAGAACCGCACCGATCTGATCGAAGCGCTCGAGAAACGCACCAAAAACTGGCCCTCATCAGCCCTTATGATGGCTTTGGAGAACGCCGGAATACCAGCAGGGCCGATAAATTCTGTGGCAGATGTCTTTGACGATCCACACATTCAAGCGAGATCGCTTAAAGTTAAACCAGAAGATGTGCCGGGCGTGCGAAACCCATGGAAATTCTCCCAATCCGAGCTGAAATTGGACCAAACAGCCCCTAAGCTTGGACAGCACACCGACGAAATCCTCAAAGAGATAGGTAAGCGTTAAATGAAAACCGGGGGCGAGCTGCTCGTTGACTGCCTGAAAGCGCAAAACGTCGAGCGTGTCTTCTCGGTTCCGGGCGAAAGCTATCTGGCGGTTCTGGATGGGCTCTATCAGTCGGGCATTCAAAACATAGTCGCGCGCCAAGAAGGCGGGGCCGCGATGATGGCCGAGGCCGACGGCAAGCTGACGGGCCGTCCTGGCATTGCCATGGTCACAAGAGGACCGGGGGCCTGCAATGCCTCAGCGGGTGTCCATATCGCCAAGCAAGATAGCACGCCCATGATCCTGTTCGTGGGGCAAATCGGTCGCGACATGAAGGGGCGAGAGGCCTTTCAGGAGGTCGATTATCGCGCCATGTTTACCGATTTGGCCAAATGGGTTGAGGAGATTGATGACGCAAATCGCATCCCCGAGATTATCTCCCACGCCTATCATGTGGCTATGTCCGGCCGCCCCGGCCCAGTGGTGTTGGCTCTACCGGAAGACATGCTGCGAGACGCCACGGATGCGCTCGCCGGTCCCTACGTTGTGGTCGCGTCACCAGCCCCGACGCCACAGGTCGTTGATACGTTCGCGGCTCTGCTGAAAAAATCGAAAAAGCCTCTCTTGCTCTTGGGTGGATCACGCTGGAACGATGAGGATGTGGAGAAATGTCAGGAATTTTCCGCCCGTACCGGTTTGCCGGTTGGCTGTACCTTCCGCCGTCATGCACTTTTTGACAATGAGCACCCTAACTATCTGGGGGATATCGGCTTTTCCGCGCCTCCCGCGCTAAAGGCCGCCTTTGATGAGGCGGATTTGCTCATTCTTTTGGGCTGTCGCTTCTCTGAAGTTCCCTCAGGCGGCTTTGAATTGCTGGATATCCCGAAGCCGCAAAAGACGCTCGTCCATATTCATCCTGGCCCTGAGGAATTGGGTCGCATCTACGCCCCTGATCTGTCCATCAACGCCACGCCGGGCGCGTTTCTTGATGCCGTTTCTGACATGGAAGCGGGTTTCCAAACCCCAAATGACGCCCACCAATCTTACCTGACGTACTCCACCCCCGAACCCGCTCCAAGCGGGCAGGTGGATAACAATCAAGTCATGGCCGACCTAAAGGCCGAGCTTTCCGCCGACACGATCATGACCAACGGAGCGGGCAATTACGCGATCTGGCTGCAACGATATTGGCGGGTGAAGAAAAGGGACGGTTATTTGGGGCCGATTTCTGGCTCCATGGGCTACGGATTGCCCGCCGCAGTTGCAGCCAAAGCCCGCCATCCGGAGCGCACCATCGTGTGTTTTGCTGGAGACGGGTGTTTTCAGATGACCTCCCAAGAGTTCGGAACCGCCGTTCAGAATAATCTGGCTGTGATCGTGCTGATTTTCGACAATGGATCGTACGGGACCATTCGGATGCATCAGGAAAAAAGATATCCGGATCGGGTGAGTGGGACCGAGATCAAAAACCCGAACTTCGCAGAAATAGCAAAGGCTTACGGGGTGTTCGGCGAACGGATCGAGCGCACGGAAGACTTCAAACCAGCCCTAAGGCGCGCCATTGAAAGCAATGGCCCTGCGATCCTCCACATCTTAAACGATGTGGATGTTATCTCACCGTCTTTGCAGCTCTCGTCACTTCATTCGGGCAAAAAATAACCCCGGCCATTGCTGGCCGAGGTCGATCTTGTCAAATTGCTTTAGACTTAAGCGATCAGATTGTTGATATCGAGGATATCCAGAGCGGATTGTGATCCGAACTGACCCGCAAAGCCTGCATCATCCGTGAAGACCTGATCTGCGAAACCATCTGTGTCCATCAGGTTCAGAGCGTTGACGCCAGCCGCAGAACCAATATCGAGGTCCGGGAAGTAAGCATCGATGCTCACACCGTGATCATTGATCAGATCGGAACGCGTCCCTGCGAAGGCACCGGTTGTGAAACCATCACCAATCACGAACACAGCGTTTGTGGATGTGGCCGTTGATACAGTGTCAAACCAAGCGTCTGCATTTGCAAAACCGGTACCGTAGTCCGAGCTGTCATCTGCATTCACTTTAGCGCTCAACTTACCGTCCCAAGACGCTGCATTGTTCACGTCCCAATACTGGTTGCCGTCGCCAACACCGTTTCCATTGCCACCAAAGCTGATGAGCGAGACGTTAAGGTCGTAACCAGCCGCAGCAGCCACATCGAATGCGTCAGACATAAAGTCGTTGAGCATCAGATACGCCATATCCATCAACTGGTTGTCCTGACCGTCGCCGTTCACATCCGGATAGGCTGGAATGCCGATCACTGTACCTTGAGCCGTCGCATACATCGTCTGCGCGGCACTCATCATGATCGCCAGGTTCAAAACACCGCCCGATACAGGCTCGTCTTCACCCTGAACATTGACCGTGAGGTTGGCAGTCTCACCACCGGCGATCTCGTAAGAGAACGTCGTTGAGGCAGTCTCACCATCAGCCAGATAGTCGAACTCGTCGTTGGCATCAAAGTCGATGGTTCCGTCGGCATAGATTGTCGCCAATCCACCCGCAGAGCCTGTGACCTGAACACCAGCGTCGCCCATAACCACACCACCGTAAGCAGCGCCGTCCTGAGTGTCGTTGGCCAGAACTGAAACGGATCCGTCGTCGAGTGTTTCCAGATCGCCGCCTTCGTCGCTCTCCATAACTGTGAGAACATCGTCAACTGCGTCGTAATCTGTCTCACCGTTCACGTTCACAGTGACCGTGGCTTCTTCGCCAGAGATCAATGTGTATGTGAATGTGGTCTGAGCGCTTTGACCGTTCGACAGGGCTTCAAACTCGCCGTTTGCATCAAAGTCCACAGACCCGTCCGCATTCACTTTGAGAAGACCACCGTTGGAACCGGCTACGAATGCGTTGACGTTCGCCAAGTCACCGTTCACCGAGCCCACAAGATCCGTGTAATCGCCACCGTTCTGGGTGTCGTTTGCAAGGATAGAAGCGTCACCGCTGTCCAGAAGATCCGCATCACCAAAGCTCTCGCTCTCGGAGACAGTGATCACATCGTCGTTGGCTTCGCGAACCGTCTCGCCGTTCACAGTCACAGTCACGGACGCTGTTTTGCCGTTGGCAATTGCGTATGTGAATGTTGTTGTGTCCGACTGACCGTCCAGAAGGTTGGAGAACTCGCCATTGGCATCAAAGTCGACAGTACCGTCGGCATTGAGGGTCAAAAGACCGCCATTGGTTCCGACAACTGCAACACCAACATTGGCCGCTGCATCGTTTACGGCTTCAACAGAACCCGCATAAGCCGCAGCTTCCTGAAGGTCGTTGGCAAGAACAGAAGCTGCACCACCGTCCAGAAGATCGGCATCACCGCCACCTTCAGAGGCAAACACAGTCATCGTGTCCGCAACCGCCACATAGTCGGTCTTACCTTCAACAGTCACAGTGATTGTGGCTGTGTCCGTGATATCAACGACCTGTGTCAAAGCACCGCTCAAATTCGCCGTCAAAGCGTCGGTTGTTGTCACGATCTCGCCACCACCGGTGTTGTCGATCATGTTCAACTCATTGAGGTTTGCATTGTTGCCAACGCCAACCGCGTTTACCTGAGCGTCGTAGTTTGTGGCCAAAGTCGCCATCTCGTCAGCGAATTGCGTGCCACCTTCTGTCACCGCACCGTCGGATAGGAAGAACATGACGTTGTTGTCAGCAGGCGTTGCGCCAACATCACCAAACCAGTCAACAGAGTTGTCCAGAGCGCTGTCAAAGTTGGTCAAACCACCCGCATAAAGACCGGAGAGGGCGCTATCAAGCGCGGCAGAACCGGGCTCGAACGTACCCACAACCGAACCGCTTGTTGAGAAGGCAACGATGCCGATATCAACCAAAGCCGGATCAAGGTTCATGTCCGCAATCTGCTGGGACAGAGCCTGATAGGATGCGATTTGAGCGTCCAGAATTGTGTTGGAGTAACCATCGTTGTTCAGATCACCAACTGCACCACCGGCGAAGTTGCCGTTTGTGGAACCGGAGACGTCAACAACAAAGAGGATGTTCTGCTTTTCAGCGGCCTGAACTTCACCTGTTGTGGAGATCTGGTAGCTGTACTCGGCAGTCGCTGTCTGGCCATCCTCAAGATAATCAAAGTCACCATCCGCATCAAAGTCAAACGTACCGTCCGCGTTGATCTGGATACGGCCGCCATCAGCGCCGTCGATCCAAGTGCCAACATTGCCAGCATTGCCGTTAACTGCAGTGATCTGGCCGTTGTAAGCCTCATCACCATACATGTCGTTGGCCAGAGCGTTTCCGTCTGTGTCGCCAGCGCCTTCGTCCTCGGAGACGGTAATCGCGTCATCCATGGCTTCAAGAGTTGGATCATCTTTACCTTCAACAGTCACAGTGATTGTGGCTGTGTCCGTGATGTCGATCACCTCGGTCAGAGCATTGCTCAACTCGGCTGTCAAAGCATCCGTGGATGTCACGATCATAGCACCATCGGTGTTGTCGATCAGGTTCAGCTCATCAAGGTCTGCATTGTTGCCAACACCAACTGCGATGGACTGCACATCGTATGTGCTCTCAAGCGTCGCCATTTCGTCGCTGAAGTTCGTACCACCTTGGGTGACGACACCATCGGAGAGGAAGAACATGACGTTATTGTCAGCAGGCGTTGCGCCAACATCGCCAAACCAGTCAACAGAGTTGTCCAGAGCGCTGTCAAAGTTGGTGTAACCACCGTCGGTAAGACCGGAGAGGGCGTTATCAAGTGCCGCAGAACCGGGCTCGAATGTACCTACAACCGAACCATAGGAAGAGAAGGCAACGATGCCGATATCAACCATTGCAGGGTCAAGGTTCATGTCCGCAATCTGCTGGGACAGAGCCTGATAAGACGCGATTTGCGCGTCCAGAATAGTGTTGGACATGCCGTCATTGTTGAGATCACCAACCGCACCACCAGCAAAGTTGCCGCTTGTGGAACCGGATACGTCAACAACGAAGAGGATGTTCTGCTTTTCAGCCGCTACGACCTCACCGGATGCCGAGATCTGGTAGCTGAACTCAACCGTAGCAGTCTCGCCTTCATTCAGATGATCAAAATCACCGTCTGCGTCGAAGTCAAAGGAACCGTCCGCGTTGATCTGGATACGGCCGCCATCAGCGCCTTCGATCCAGTTGCCAACGTTCGCCGCTTCACCTGCAACCGCAGTGACCTGACCGTCATAAGCAATACCGTCGATTGTGTCGTTTGTCAGAGCATTGCCGTCCGTGTCGCCAGCGCCTTCGTCCTCAGACACGATGATCGCGTCATTGGCCGCCTGAAGCGTGGTCTCACCGTTCACTTCAACAGTCACAGTCGCCGTTGATGTAAGGCCATCCTCATC
>CAZXRG010000116.1:0-9590 GCA_964642935.1 uncultured Rhodobacterales bacterium
TACTTAACCCGCGTTCCATTCACGAGGATTGATCCATCGGGCATTGCCTCGATATCCGAGATCAGGTGATCCGCGCCATCAGGACCCGGACGTGTGAACTGGGGCAGCATCCCTTGCGCCATCATCGCTTGCGGAATGGGGATAAGCCCGATCTCCGAAAGCGTGTTGATCAGTCCGAGAACGCCCTTCAACTCGACGGTTGCCGTTCCACTTGGCTGTCCGGTCTGCTGGGACAGGATGCCTTCGCCAGTGGCGGAAAGCGTGGCGCCCCCAACGGTCAGGAACAGCTCATTAAGCGCCATGGATTGAGGCATAAACGGCGGCTGTCCGGTGTTGAGCGAGGATTCGATCCCGTCCGTGATCCAAAGCGCGTCAGCACCCAGATCGAGGCGTAAGGTTGCCGGATCGCGCGGGATGGCTCCGCTGGGGTCAAACATCCCCCAAATGGAATCGTCCAGAACCAACTCTTCAAGCGTCAAGGCAATCGCCATAGGGCCCTCTTCACCCATATTAGCCACTGACAAATTCATATCCATCGTCGCAGAGGCCATGGAGGCGGACATTTCCGGGAAACCGGGCATGGGCGGCTGACCCACATAGCGCACATTCTGCGATTCACCACTGATCTCAACCGCATCGGAATTGACCGAGAAGGAGCCAGCCGAGAGATCAACCATCGAGTTGATATAGCCCGCCCCGTCTTCAGTGTTGAATTTCGTATTGGAGGCGATGTCTTTGAACGAATAGGACATGGCCGAGCCATTGCCTTCGCTCATAAAGCCCGACGGGTCTCCATCTTTGGGCAAATTTGCACCAAAGGAGACACTCATGGAACCCATGGTTATATCCGATGTGAACGACAAATCATCGTCATCAATGCCATAGGAAATCGTCAGCGGGCCAGAGGACGCAGACCCGTCAACCCGTTCCTCCCCTTTAAGGGCATAATCCGCCACCAGATCGGCAACCGTCATATCGATGTTCAACGGCATATCTGGATCGTCAGAGGTCGATGTCAGGGTCAATCGCTCACCGGAATAGGTGGCATTCACCAAATCATCGGCCTCAGACATGATCACCTGATTGTTGATCAAATCCATTTCCAGAGCGATCTCTGGCACATCATCATTGGGGTCTTTCCCCTCAATGGTCATCTTGGAGCCAAGCACGATTTGCACTTCATCGTCACTGAGCGGGCTGGCCTCGAGCCATTCCATGGTCGAAATAGAACCAGACGCCTCGTCCGTGATGGTGATGCCAGTCCAGCGAACCGTCTCACCGTTCTCCTCTTTCAGATCGACCGTAACAGTCGAGCCCATTGCCTCAGCCGTATCAAAGTAACGCTCAAGCGCCTCCATGGGCGTGAAATCCGCAAGAGCGGGGGTCAGACCCATGAGACTTGCGCTCACCAGCGCGGTTGAGAAGAGGAATTTATGTTGCACGTTGTACTCCCAATTAGATTTCACAATTTTTTGTAGTCAAATTTAGTCAATTTTGTGACCGTGTGGTTATTGATCATATAAGCGCAAAAATTTCCGGAAAAAGTGTCTTAGATCACGAAACCGGTAACGCGTTCAGTCAAGATTATGTGTAGGGATCAACCATTGCAACGCCCGACCAAATAGCCTCGTATGAGCAGAAGAATTTCGCCTGTTGTGAGCTATTTTGAAACGCCAATCCCTTCTGATCCTGATCATCTCCCAAATCGCGGCTTTATCGCTCTGGTTTCTCTCGGCAGCGATGCTGAACGATATGTTGCGCGAAGTGGCCGTCAGCCCGTCCCGTCAAGCGGCCCTTTCAAGCGCCGTGCAATTGGGCTTTGTGGTCGGGGCACTTGTTTCCGCAATCTTGGGCCTGCCAGACCGCTATGACCCGCGAAAGCTCTTCGCGATCTCCGCCGTTTTAGCTGGCTTGATCAATGCGACGCTGATCCTGTCCGAGCCCGGCGGGAACATGGCCATATTCGCCCGCTTCCTCACCGGCATCTGCCTCGCAGGTGTCTATCCGGTGGGCATGAAAATAGCGGTAAGCTGGGGCAAATCCGACCGCGCCTTTTTGGTCGGCGCATTGGTGGGCGCACTCACAATCGGTTCAGCCCTCCCGCATCTGTTCGTTTTCTTGGGCGGAACCGCATGGCGCAGCGTCGTGATCGTGGCCTCCTTGGCCTCCATCCTCGCGGGTCTGATGTGCCTGTTTGCAGCGCTTGGACCCCATCACGCCAAGGCCGCAGAATTCAATCCCAAAGCGATCTTCGAGGCGTGGACCAACAAGAAAGTCCGATTGGCCTATATCGGCTATCTGGCGCATATCTGGGAGCTATACGCCATGTGGACTTGGATCGGCGCGATTGCCTTGGCCTCCTATGTTTTGGCCGGATTGGAAAACCCCCAGAGCTTTGCGACCCTCACCGCCTTTCTCGCCATCGGCGCAGGCGGTCCCATCTGTCTGATCGCAGGGCATTGGGGGGATCGGTTTGGAAAGGCGGAGGTTGCGCTCTTGGCGATGGTTGCAAGTGGGATTTGTGCGCTTCTGGCGGCCCTGACCTTCGGCGGCCCACCATTGCTCAGCTTTGTGATCTTCATCGCTTGGGGGATCGCGATTATTCCGGATTCCGCCCTGTTCACCGCATTGGTAGCCGACGCCGCCCCTGCAGATCAGGCCGGCAGCCTGATGACCTTACAAACTGCTCTTGGCTTCGCATTGACCTTTTTCACCGTGCAAATGACGCCCGTTCTGGCCAGTTCGATCGGTTGGCCGTGGGTTTTGGCGCTCATGGCGCTGGGCCCGCTGGCGGGGATCGTGGCGATGGATCGCCTCCGGAAACTTTAAGCGCCAGCGCTACTTGCGCATGGGCGACAACATCGCAATCCGGATAAACGCCCGCTCCATCAGAGCCATCGGGGGATGGTTGGCCGAGGAGCGCAGGCCAAGATCCGTCTCCAAAAGTACGTTCATGGCCTTCTCCAACCGATGCATGCCCCAGCTGCGCACTTGGCGCATCATGACATCGCGACGCGGTCCAAACACAGGCGGTCGCAGCTTGGCCATACCCGCATCCGGCCCGCCCGGATTGGCGGCAGCTTGGTGGAGTTGTTTGAAATGACGCGTGGCGGAAATGCAAAGAGTGGTCGGGTTGACCCCTTGAGCGGTCAGGCGCGACAATTGCGGACCGATCTCTGCCACCGCGCCATTGGCAGCGGCATGGATGATATCGTCCAAAGCGGCCTCGGTCGACGCGGGCGCACAGGCGGAGACGTCTTCGGCTGACAGAGGCTCGGTCTCGCCCATGGAATAGAGCGCACATTTCTCGACCAACTGGCGAAAATCACCGGGGTCCATGGCGCGGGCATATTCAAAGAGCATCGCCTTGGCGTCATTGTCCGCGTTCAGTTTGGCGGCGGTAATCGCATCTTCAACCATGGCACGGGAGGGCGGCTCCACATAGATGCCAATGGCCGCAGCGTTTGGACTGCCCTCGGCCAGTTTGCGCAAGGCCGAGGTCTTTTTGAGATTACCCGCCTCAACCACAATCATGGCATCCCCCTCCTGCCAACCGGCCAGAGCGTCCTTGAAGATGGGTGCCAGATTATCCGTCGCCGCATCAATCAGTACACCACGTGCACCGGGAAAGAAGCCGATAGCTTTAACTGCGTCTTGCAGAGCGGCTGGTTCCGACTTGAGTTCAGCGCCAGTCATGCGGGTGAGGCGCATTTCCTCATCCGCTGTCTCCCCCAAATGCTGTTTCAGGAAATCCTGACGGGTGAGGGAAGAGCGCATGGAATCGGGCCCGAAAATCAGGATCAAAGCGGTTCCGGCTTTGGGATTTTTCAAAAAGGCGGGCGCATCACGGGCCGTGATCTTCACGAAAGCCACCGATCCGCATCAGCCGCAATCCGCGTTGCAATCTGTTCGGCCAGCGAATGGGCAAGACGCTCTTGGGCGTCCCGCTCCGCAATACTGGTCGCATAGGCGGAGGCCGTCGCCGAATAGGCCGAAAAGGCCCGCACGTTGCCTTTGAGAACGCTGGTCTGAGCCGCATTCTGGCGCAGATCAAAACTGGCAACGCCTGTGAGCGAATAGCGGGTAATCTCGTTTTGCGGATTAATCGCCAACTCGCGACTGGTGGTGTTCACGGTGATGTTCAGATGATGGCTGGGATTGCTGGCCGACCCTAACCGAGAGGTCAGCCTTTGGCGCAGCTTAAAGCCCATCAACCCGTGAATTTGGGCCACATCAATCTGGCCCTGAGCGGCCTTGGCGGCCGTGCCGTCCCCGTAAAGCGGTTCAAACCCACAGGCGGCCAAAGGGGCGCTTGCGAGAAGTTTCAGAAAAGCTCTTCGGTTAGACAACAACATTCACGATACGTCCCGGAACCACGATCACCTTCTTAGGTGTACCGCCATCCAGCAGCTTTTGCACCTGTTCATCGGCCAAGGCGAGCGCCTCGACCTGATCTTTGGGCATATCTTTCGGCACAGAAATCTCCGAACGGCGTTTGCCGTTGACCTGAATAGGCAGGGTGACACTATCCTCGACAAGTAGGCTCGGGTCCGCTTCCGGCCAAGGGGCCTTTGAGGCGAGACCTTCGCCACCCAACACCGTCCAGACTTCTTCAGCCAGATGGGGCGTCATCGGAACCATCAGGATCGCCATGACTTTGAGCGCATCCCGTTTGGCCGCGATGGGCGCTTTGGATTTGGCCAGAGCATTGGTGAACTCATAAAGCTTGGCCACGGATTTGTTGAACTGGAAGTCCTCGATACCGGAGGTCACATCCGTAATCGCCCGCGCGGTGGCCTTTTGAAGGAGGAGCGTCTCATCGGCACTCCCTTCGGAAGTGGCCTCTTCACCGCCACTGACTTCGTCAGCGATGCGCCACACCCTTTGGAGGTGTTTCCAAGCCGCTTCGGCCCCAGCCGCTGTCCATTCCACGTCCCGCTCAGGCGGACTGTCGGACATGACGAACCAACGGGCGGTGTCCGCACCATATTGATCAATTATGTCCATTGGATCGATCACGTTCTTTTTCGACTTGGACATCTTAATGACGGGACCCACCGTGATCGGCGTGCCGTCTTTAAGCTTGGCGTCATTCCCCGTGCGGATCACATCCTCGGGATTATGGAAGATCGTCCGCGCCCCGTCTTTGGTCGAATAGGTCTCATGGGTCACCATGCCTTGGGTGAACAGAGCGTTGAACGGCTCCTCGCTCCCTTGCGGCAGATGCCCTGTCTTGCGCATGGCGCGGGCAAAGAAGCGGGAATAAAGCAGGTGAAGGATCGCGTGTTCGACCCCGCCAATATACTGATCGACGTTCATCCAATAGGCCGCCTCTTCAATATCGACGGGCTCATCAGCGTTGGGCGAGGTGAAACGGGCGAAATACCAGCTACTATCAGCAAATGTGTCCATCGTATCGGTCTCGCGCAGCGCTGGCTTCCCGCAACAGGGGCACGCCACATTGCGCCAAGTCGGATGACGGTCCAGAGGATTGCCTGGAATGTCAAAGCTCACATCATCGGGCAGTTTGACGGGCAGGTTCTCTTTCTTCTCGGGAACCACCCCGCAATCATCACAATGGACCACAGGGATCGGACAGCCCCAGTAGCGCTGACGGGAAATCCCCCAATCGCGCAGGCGGTAGTTGGTGACACCTTTCCCGATGCCCTTGCTCTCGCAATGGCTGACCGCCAGATCAACGGCGTCATTGCCAGTGGTCTCGGCCATGCCTGCAAAGCCGTTCACATAGACAACCGGATCGGTCTTGCCCGGAACATAGGCCTCAGAGGCCACATCATCGGCACCAGCATTTTCCTTGAACACATCAATCACCGGCAAATCGTACTTCCGAGCGAAATCGAGATCGCGTTGGTCATGGGCCGGACAGCCGAAAATGGCACCGGTTCCATAGTCCATCAAAATGAAGTTGGCGATATAAACCGGCAGCCTCCAATTCGCGTCAAACGGATGGGTGACAGTGAGGCCAGTGTCAAAGCCGATCTTCTCTGCCGTTTCCATCTCCGCCGCTGATGTGCCCATCTTCCGGCATTTGGCGTTGAAGGCGGCGATGTCCGGATTGCTCTCCAAAGATTTGGCCAGCGGATGATCCGGTGAGATCGCCGCAAAGGACGCACCCATCAGAGTGTCTGGTCGGGTCGTGTAAACCTCAAGCGTCTCAAAACCGTCCGCACCATTGAGATCAAACTCGAACTGAAGACCGCGCGATTTGCCGATCCAGTTGGCCTGCATGATCCGAACTTTCTCAGGCCAATCTTTCAAACCGTCCAGAGCCTCCAGCAAATCTTCGGAGTATTCGGAGATTTTGAAGAACCATTGCGTCAGCTCTTTACGCTCAACCTCAGCGCCAGAGCGCCAGCCCTTCCCGTCAATCACCTGCTCATTGGCCAGAACGGTCATGTCCACAGGATCCCAATTCACCACCGCCTCTTTGCGGTAGATCAGATCGGCCTCCATCATGTCGATGAACATGGCCTGCTGATGGCCGTAGTAACTGGGATCACAGGTCGCAAACTCGCGGGACCAATCCAGAGACAGACCAAGCGGCTTCATTTGCTCGCGCATGGTGTCGATGTTCTGATAGGTCCAAGTGCCCGGATGCACACCCTTCTCCATGGCCGCATTCTCGGCAGGCATGCCGAACGCATCCCATCCCATGGGGTGCAGAACATTGAAGCCACGGGCCGACTTATACCGCGCGACCACATCGCCCATGGTATAATTGCGCACATGCCCGATGTGGAGCTTGCCGGAGGGATAAGGGAACATCTCCAGCACATAGTATTTCTCGCGGTCATCCCGCGTTGCTTTAAAGACCTCGGCTTCGTCCCAGGTTTTCTGCCATTTGGGTTCCGTAATCCGCGCGTTGTAACGGGACATTATATTACCTTTTAAGTGTAGCCGCCGGAGCGGCAGATATAGATGTGAGAGAAATCAGCCCTGTACGTCTCTGATACGGAGCTGACGGGCTCGGGACAAAATAGCGTTTTCAACTTCAAGCGCAGTTGCGGACGTGGCCGGAATTTCCCGACTGCCCGAGCGCCGGAAGACGGCCACTTTCAGAGAGGTCGCATCAAGGGCGGGACCAGCCACATATATAGTGGCCCGATATTGCTGGCTTGAACCGGGCGCTGTGCCCCATCCGGTGACCAGAACACCGGAGAATGGATCGGCCTGCTCAAGGGGAAGGAAAGAGAGAGTCTCTAGGGACGCATTCCAAAGGTATTTGTTCGCCGCTCTGGAGACATCGCTGACATCCCGCGTTCCGCATCCAATAAGAGCGGTACACATCAGAACAAGAAAGAAACCTCGAATCATAACATAGCCCCTGCAAACGCCCGTTGGCGCAGTTTCAGTAGTAAAGGTCTATCGACTGACAAAAAGCAGAACAAGGGGATTTGCGGATGAGAAGCGTGACATATGCGATGTCACACTGTAGTAATTTAGTCACCATTGATTTGCGTGAATTCCCCAACAGATCGTCCCGCGGTTTTGAGAATTGATGGTCCAAACCCAAACGAGACGATCTCGAAAGGTCCCAAATACAGGGGATTTGTTGATAAAAGCCACAACCTACCCAATTCACTGTGTCGTGACTGCATCACAGAATGCGGGTTTTACCTAGGCTATAAGGAGGGGGTTGTAATTCTCCTCCTGTCAGTTGATTAAGTAATCCTCTTGTCCCGGCTAATCGGGCCTAGGGTGCACCTTAAGAAACTCCAATCACGAGGGAAAACGATGAAAAACGTTCTCTTTACTACTACAGCACTAGCCGCTCTCACATTGAGCGGTGCTGCTTTCGCCGGTGGTCACGCCTCCGGTAACTTCGGTATCTCCGGTTCTACAGACGTTGGTTACAACGACGAAAAAGAAGGTGGTATCTTCCAGGAAACAAACATCGACGTGAAAGCATCCAAAGATGCTGGCAACGGCGTTACTGTTTCTGGTCACGCACGTTTGAACCTTGACTGGCGCGAAGGCGCTGCAGGCACTGGCGAAGATGATTCCGGTGTCAACGAAGTTGAGTTCAAGAACATCAAAGTTGAGACAGGCGTAGGTACTCTTCAGTACGCTGACAGCTTCGATGGAACTGGCGCTTCTGACAAGTTCTATAAAGACCGTGACGGTATGTCATTCGACATGCAGAACGGCGACGGCCTTGCTGGTCTGATGTGGTCTGGCGATATGGGTAGCTTCGGTTACGCAATCGACGCGGCTGCGTTGAACAACGGCATCAGCGACGACTACTCCTTGGGTCTTGGCGGCGACTTCGGTCCTGCTACTGTTGGTTTCGGTTTCGAGAACAACTCGCACACAGGTAACGGCACTCAGTTCGGTATCTCTGCAGACTTCGACGCTGGCATTGCTGACGTAGGTGTTTCATACATCGACAACGACAATGGCAACTCCATTGGTTTGGCTGCTTCTGCTGAAGTTTCCCCAGGTATCAAAGTTGGCGCATACTACGCGGTCAACGATCCTGCGGACGACAAGTACGGTGTTACTTTTGACTACTCAAACGGTCCTTTGACCCTTGCAGTAGACTACGACACTGGTGAGAACGGCGCGAATGGTGCTGGCGACGACCGCATCGAAGTTGACGCGTCTTACGACATGGGCAACGGCGTTGTTGGATTTGTTGGTTGGGACTCGCTCACAACTAAGACATCTGACGGCTCCATGGGCGCTCTCTACGTAGGTGCTGAAGTTGAGATCGCCGACGGCGTATCCGCAACTATCGCTTACGCAGAAGCTGATGAGATCGGTGGACCAGAGTTCAAAGACGGTACATCTGCGTACCTGTCGCTCTCCTACTAATCTGAGCTTCATATAGATTTGAAGAGCGGGCCTTCGGGTCCGCTCTTTTCTTTTGGGGAACCCCAATTGATCTGACTGGGCTTTTCTTTTCGCCCCTCTCTTTGTAAGCCTTCCCCCATGTCCTTGTCCGATATCCAAACCAAAATCGCCAAAGCCGCCCGTGACGCTGGCCGCAATCCTGATGGTGTAAAGCTTCTGGCCGTCTCAAAGGTCCAGCCCATCGAGCGGGTGACGGGCGTTCTGGATCAAGGCCACCGGTTGTTCGGCGAAAACCGCGTTCAGGAGGCCGAGGGCCGTTGGGAAGACTTGATCCCCAAATACGAGGGCACATCGGTCCATCTGATCGGCCCCTTACAAACCAACAAGATCAAACCCGCCCTCTCCCTGTTTAGCGCCATCCATTCGGTAGACCGCCCCAAGCTGGCCAAAAAGCTGGCCACAGAAATCCAGGCCATGGGCGCATCACCGGAACTGTTCATTCAGGTGAACACAGGGGAAGAGCCGCAAAAGGCAGGCTGCCTACCAGCGGAGGCAGACGCTTTCATCAAAGACTGCCAATCCATGGATCTGATTATCTCGGGCCTCATGGTGATCCCACCCGTTGACGAAGAACCCTCCCTCCACTTCGCTCTCCTGCGCAAAATTGCAGAGCGAAACGGCCTCAAGGGTCTCTCCATGGGAATGAGCGCGGACTATGAGCGCGCAGTCGCTCTAGGCGCCACCCACATCCGCGTCGGCTCCGCCATATTCGGAGA
>CAZXRG010000117.1:0-9590 GCA_964642935.1 uncultured Rhodobacterales bacterium
TCAAATGCCAATGGAACTCCGGTTTCATTGGCATTTTTGTTTGTGACCCAGTCTGCCGCCCCAATCTCAAGTTCTTTAGGACCGCCTTAGTCTGTTGTACCCCTTCATTTCAATAGAACGCCCCGATTTACTATTGTCTGAAAAGTTTTTGCTTATAGTCTGGAAAGACAAAACAATAAGCTCGTACCTGAATTGTCAAATTAACACCTGGGGGAACTTTCTATGATCAGCCGTCTTCATTCCATTATTTCGGCCTCTGCTATAACTATTCTATCAGCCTGCGGAGGCGGTAGTTCGGACGACACTGATACTATGATGACTACTCCCACATTCACGGCCCCGACCGGAAGCCTGTTTGGCGGCGCAACGGGCAGCTCTATCGGCGGGTCCACTGGCGGTGCAACCACAACGGCATTTCCGACTATGCCTGCAGCGGGATCCGGCCCCTATACCACGAGTGAAGTTGCCGCATATGACAGCCTTGGTGAATTGGATTTAAGCGGAGCGAGTTTGGGCGCACCTTCGCTGGCAAACGCGACGTACAATGGGTTGGTCGGTTTGGAAGAATTTGATTCCAGCGATCCTACAACCGAAACCTTGTATATCGGTCGCGCAACGCTCAATGCGAATTTCAACCAGTCCACCATTTCCGGAACGACGGCCAATTTCTTCAAAGCTGATGGAACAGTAGACACGACGAATATTATCAATCAAGTCGGCGGCACGATTCCTTTGTCAAATGGCGTTATTAACGGTGATACATTCATGGCCGACTACACGGGGTCCCTAACCGATGGAGGCAGGTCATTTAGTATCAACGCTACCATTGATGGGGGATTTTTGAACAATGGCGGTCAGAACATGGTGCTTGGCATCGTTTCTGGAACCAGCACGGATGTGCTTGGCGACCAATCTGTGGGTGGCGCAATCCTAGCGGCTCAGCCGTAACAGGCTTTGCGCATGATAAAAGCGGGATCATCGGCGGCGGGAATTGCCGCGCGGCCTTTGATCTCGACCTTCGTCTCAATTTTCGTGTAGGAACGGGGCAAATCTGACCAATCGAAGGCCCCACGAGATGAGCACCAATAGCTGGACGACTTTAGAAGACCATTGGACACGGCTTAAGCCTCTCCATTTGCGCGAGCTGTTCCAGGAAACGGGTCGCTTTGAGGCTTTCTCTCGCAGCATTGATGATCTCACGGTCGATTTCTCCAAGGAGCGTATTGATGCGCCCGCTCTCAATGCTCTGCTCGCTTTGGCTGAGGAGGCTGGCGTGGTCGCACGTCGCGATGCCATGTTTGACGGGCAACGCATCAATTCTACCGAAGGGCGCGAGGTGCTACATGTGGCCCTGCGCGCCGAGCGATCCGACGGTTTTAAAGTCGATGGCGCGCCCACGGCCGATCTGGTCGACCCTGTCCTGTCGGCCTTTCTCACATTTGCAGATGGGGTGCGCTCAGGCGATGTGCAGGCCCATGCGGGGGGCCGGTTTACCGATGTGATCAATATCGGCATTGGCGGCTCTGATCTGGGGCCGGTGATGGTGGCCCGTGCGCTGAGCCCGTTTAAAGGGGCGGGGCCGCGCGTGCATTTTGTCTCCAACGTGGATGGGGCGCATTTGGCGGATGTGACCGAGGGGCTCGATCCGGCGACGACACTTGTATTGATCGCCTCCAAGACCTTCACCACGCAGGAAACCATGGCCAATGCGGCGGCGGCCAAGCGCTGGCTTGGGGCCTCGGCTGGTTCCAATATGGCAGCTCTCTCGACCAACCTTGAGGCGACGGCTGCTTTTGGCATCCCGCCTGAGCGCGTCTTTGGCTTTTGGGATTGGGTAGGGGGGCGCTATTCGGTCTGGTCGGCCATTGGTCTGTCCGTGGCCCTAAGTGTGGGCGGCGATCATTTCCGTGCGTTTCTTGCCGGCGCCCGCTCCATGGATCAGCATTTCAAGTCCGCGCCTATGGCCGATAACCTTCCCGTTCTGCTCGCTCTGATCGGGATTTGGCGGCGCAATATGATGGGCTGTGCGACCGTGGCGATGATCCCTTATGATCAACGTCTCGAGCGTCTTCCGGCCTATGTTCAGCAGTTGGATATGGAGAGTAACGGCAAGCAGGTGGCTCTGGACGGCTCTGCGTTGGAGCGTTCCTCTGGTCCGGTCATTTGGGGCGAGCCCGGCACCAATGCGCAGCATTCTTTCTTCCAGTTGATCCATCAGGGCACGGATATCATTCCTGTGGACTTCATTGTTTCTGCTCAATCGGGATCAGAATACAGCGACCAGCACGAGTTGCTTTTGGCCAATTGTCTGGCGCAATCCGAGGCTTTGGCGTTTGGGAAAACTGGTGATGAGGTGCGCTCTGAAGGTGCGCCTGAGGAACTGGTGACCCATAAGACTTTCCCGGGAAACCGTCCGTCCACGACGCTCCTCCATAAGACCCTCGATCCCTTCGCCCTTGGGCGTTTGATCGCGCTTTATGAGCATAAGGTTTTTGTTCAGGGCACCATTTGGGGTGTTAACTCTTATGACCAATGGGGTGTCGAACTGGGCAAAGCGCTGGCACAGACCTTGGTGCCCATTGTGCGCGGAGAGGCCTCGGCTGAGAGCAAGGATGCTTCCACGCAAGGGCTGCTGGCACGGATTGATCAGCTTAAATGAGCGTATATTTCTAACAGGTTATGGCGTTAGAGGTGATTTCGGATGCGCCGGATCACCAGCCAGACCAAAGCCACCACCGGTATCGTAATGAGGCCGGTCAAAACCACTTTGCTGATCCCCAGCGTGCTTGAAAACGGGGCCAGCAGATAGGCCACCAGATTGACCGCGTAATAGCTGACCGCCACCACCGAGAGACCCTCGACAGTTTTCTGGAGGTTCAACTGCTGGGCCGCGCGTTCATCCATACGCGCTAAAATTTCTTGATTTTGATCCGCGCGGGCCACATCTGTGCGGGTGCGCAACATATCCCCTGCACGGGCCGCTTGGCGCGTCATGCCACTTAAGCGATTGGCGGTGGAGGCACAGGTGCGGATTGCAGGTTCATAGCGGCGCATCATAAATTCCGAAAACGTCTGTCGCCCCTTGAAGTTCTTCTCGCGCAACACCGAAATGCGCTGGTTCACGATGGCAGAGTATGCCTCGGCCGCTGAGAAACGGGCCGTATTTTGCGCCGTCAGATTCTCCAGATGTGCAGAGATTTCCAAGAGCCGATGGAGATGTTTGTCATGGTCGCTCGCATCCTTAGAAAATCCGGCCACCACATCCGACAGCTCCGGCCCCAACCGCGCCAGATCCGCCCCAACCGCACGGGCAGAAGGGAAGGAGAGCATGGACATGGCCCGATAGGTCTCGATCTCAAACAGGCGTTGCACGATGCGGCCTGTGCGTTGGGGGCCGGTTTTGGGATGGGACAACACCATGAAGCGCACAAACCCCTGCCCATCAATGCGAAAATCCGAGGCCACCACGGCGTCCTGATCCAGGACCGCCGCCACCGCAAGGCTTTCGCGCTCCAAATGGCGATCCACAAGGGCCATGTCCGGTTCTGCCGTTTTGGAGATATGCACCATGGAGGCGGTCACGACCTCGCCTGGCGCCGCCTCCCGCCAGCTTTCAGGGAAGACATCCAAAGACACAGAAAACGGTTCCGCCGCGTCATCATCCACAAACAGACTATAGGTCAGGAACTCAGTGTGGCGCTCCCATTTCAGTCGATGACGCCCCAAATTCCCCCAATAGTGATTGGCCCCGTCAGGGGGATGGGGCGCGCCATAGCGGTCCAGAAGGTCGATGAGATGCTTGAATTCATCGTCCCGCGTGGTCGCAGATCGCTCGGCTGTGCGCAGCGCAATGCAGATCGCATGCCCCCCTCCTTCAATCTTGGGAAACGGGCGGGCGTGCAATTCATTGGCCAATGCATAGCGATCGGCGCTGTCTCTAAATCCTGCTGTCGTCATCACATTGCCTTCACATCTGCCCCTAGCATGACAGCCTAACGCGCTTGGCGTCAAACCGCCTTTGTGCAAAATGACGCAGCATCGCGCAATTAATGGCCCGTGTCTGACGGATTTCCACCAAGTATGTGTAATTGTTCTGGAATTATGCCTCCCGTTCTGGCATCCATTGATTGGGCTGTTTACATAAATGTGGGGAACACGAGGTGCGTTTAGTTACTTCGTTTAATTCAGACTGGATCTTCTGTGACCGCTTTGACCCCAACATGGTCGGAGCGACCCAATCGGGCAAGCCCATCGTTCTGCCCCATAACGCCGTTGATCTGCCGCTGAGCTACTTTGACGAGACCTGTTATCAGAAGGCCTATCTCTATCAAAAGCGCCTGCCGTGGCGTGACGAGTTCGCCGATCAGGAAGTCTCTTTGGTGTTTGACGGGGCCATGGCCGACACGGAAGTGTTCGTCAACGGAGAGCAAGTGGCCCATCACCGCGACGGCTATACGCCCTTTGAAGTGCGCCTGTCCGGCCATCTGGAGGTCGGTGAGAATCTGATCTGCGTCAAAGTCGACGGCTCTGAAAATCCGGCCATTCCCCCTTTTGGCGGTCAGATCGACTTTCTGACCTATGCAGGGATTTACCGCGATGTCTGGCTGAAAATCTGCGATCCGGTCTCTGTGGCCAATGTGCGGGTTGAAACCTCTGACGTGCTGGAAGACAGCAAAAGCATCACCGTTTCGGCGCAATTCCATAATCCCCAAAATCTCGATTTCAGCGGGCGTATGACTGTGGAGCTGTTTGATCCGCAAAACCGCCCCGTTCGGCGCGGTGAGGCGATTGTCAGCCAAGGTGGCGGGATTGTGGGCCTTGATGATCTCAAGTCCATCTCCCTTTGGGAGCCGGATGATCCGGTGATCTACCGCGTCAAAGTCTCGCTCAGGACCGATAAGGGGCGGGATGCCTGCAACACCTTCTTCGGGTTCCGTGCAGCCGAGTTCACCTCCGACGGGTTCATGCTCAACGGCAAGCCTTTCAAACTGCGCGGGCTGAACCGCCATCAATCCTTCCCTTATGTGGGCTATGCCATGGGGCGGCGGGCGCAGGAGCGGGACGCGGACATCCTCAAGCATGATCTCAAATGCAATGTGGTGCGCACCTCCCATTACCCGCAAAGCCCGTTTTTCCTCGATCATTGTGACCGGATTGGCTTGCTTGTGATCGAAGAAATCCCCGGTTGGCAGCATATTGGCGATAAGGACTGGAAAGCGGCCTCCGTCGATAATGTCCGCGCCATGATCGAGCGCGATTGGAACCACCCCTCCATCATCATGTGGGGCGTGCGTATCAACGAGAGCGGCGACGACCATGATTTCTACAAAGAAACCAACCGCTTGGCCCATAGGTTAGACCCGACCCGACCCACGGGCGGGATACGCTGTATTGAGAACTCGGAGTTCCTTGAAGACGTTTACACCATGAACGACTTCTATCTGGGCCTGCCCCCGTCTGCGCGTGGGAACAAGCCGCCCATGCCGCTTCGCGATCAAAAATCGGTCACAGGGCTGCCCACCCATGTGCCCTATCTGGTGACCGAATATAATGGCCATATGTACCCCACCAAACGCGGGGACGGGGAGGAGCGCCAGTCCGAACATGTGCTGCGCCATCTGCGCGTGCTCGATGCGGCCTACGGTGATCCGCATAATTGCGGGGCCATCGGCTGGTGCATGTTTGACTATAACACGCACCGCGATTTCGGCTCTGGCGACAAGATTTGCCACCACGGCGTGATGGATATGTTCCGCGAGCCCAAGTTTGCCGCTTATGTCTATAAAAGCCAGTGCGATCCAAGTGACGAGCCTGTCCTGAAGCCCGTGACCTACTGGGCGCGGGGCGAGCGGAGTGTGGGCGGTGTGCTCCCCTTGGTGGTTCTGACAAATTGCGATTTCGTCGAGTTCCGCTTTGGCAGCAATAAGCCCAAGCGGATTTATCCGGACCGCGAGACCTTCCCGAACCTGCCCCATGCGCCAGTGGTGCTTGATGCGCGTACCATTCAGCCTGAAGAGATCGGGGAGTGGGGGACAATCTGGGAAGACGGGTTCTTCACGGGCTTTGTGAATGGGGAGCCAGTGGCAAAGCTGCGCCTTCCGGCCAACCCGATCCCGACCACTCTAGAGGTTGTGGCCGACACCGACTATCTGGCCGCCCAGCCCAAGGATTCCACCCGCGTGATTGTGCGTGCCTTGGATCAATTCGGCAATGTGATGCCCTATTTTGATGATGTGGTGTCGCTGGAAATTGGCGGCTCGGCCCATGTGGTTGGACCTGACGTGATCGTTCTGAAATCCGGTCTGGCGGGCTTCTGGATTGAAACCGACGGGATGCCCGGTGAGATCACAGCCACCGTCTTCTCCCAGCGTTTGGGCGTGGCGCAAACCATGATCGAGGCGATCCGGCCACGTGCCAGATACACCCCGATGGTTCCACAAGCCACCATTCCGGTGGATAATTAAGGCTTATCGCCCCCAATCGATTGGCTTTAATTGGCCGCGTTCACGATGCCTGAGAAGTCAGACGCCTTCAAAGAGGCTCCACCCACAAGTCCGCCATCCACATTGCTCACCGCAAAAATCTCGGACGCATTGCTCGGTTTGACTGAGCCACCATAAAGAAGACGCATGTCATCGGCGTCCGCGAAACGGGCCTTGAGGCGGGCACGCATGTCGTCATGGACCTCTGCAATATCCTCAAGGCTTGGCACGCGTCCGGTTCCAATGGCCCAAACAGGCTCATAGGCCACGACCGTATTTGCCGCTGTGGCCGCATCGGGAACGGAGCCTGCGATCTGGTTGCCCACAACTTTGAGGGCGTCGCCAGCATCACGCTCGGCCTCGGTCTCGCCCACGCAAATCACCGCGATTGCACCGGCACGCCAAGCGGCCTCGGCCTTGGCATGAATGTCCGCATTGCTCTCCCCGTGATCGGCACGGCGCTCGGAATGGCCAACGATGATGTAGGTCGCACCCGCGTCCACCAGAATTTCTGCCGACAGATCGCCCGTATGAGCGCCCGACACATTCGCGTGGCAATCCTGCGCACCAATGGCAACCGGAGTGCCTTTTGTCGCCTCCGCAAAAGCCGCAATCGCCGTGGCAGGCGGGCAAATCAGCACATCACAGGCCGGATCAGGGCAGGCCGCGGCCAGCGCTTTGATCTCTGCGATGCTCTCGCTCAGACCATTCATTTTCCAGTTTCCAGCAGCAAGTTTGCGAGGCATTTTCATCCGTCCTTCATCTGTTTTCAAAACTTGCGCTCAGATAACAAAAGGAACGGGCTTTGTCAGCCGTTTGAGAAATTATCTTGGCGGGTGATCGCGCGATCCCTAGCGATCCGGCGAAGCCAGTGCTTTTCGCGCCCAACGGCACGCCTCTTCAGGATCATCAAGAGCCGCATCCGGCAGCGTCCAATAGCCCATAGAGGCAATCGAGCCATCCTTGCGGGTCATGGAAAAGATCGAACAGCCCTCAGCTTCCAACTCCTGTGCCAAAGCGCCTTTGGCCTTGAGGTAGATCTGCTCATCGGAACTCAGAATAGCAAAAACCTCACCATCCGCATAAAAAGTCATGCCCCCCATCATCGCCCGCGACGTGATCGGCCCGACCTCTTCAAACAATTCAAGGATAAAGTTCTTCTGCTCGGCACTGACAGCCATCAGGCGCCCATGTCACCGAATTTGATCGATTCACCGCAGCCACACGCCTCGGTCACATTAGGATTGTTGAACTTGAAACCACTCTCCAAAAGAGCAACCTCATAATCAATTTCAGTCCCGAACAAAAACATCTGCGCCATGGGCGCGATCATCACACGGGCCCCGTCACGCTCAATCACCTCATCATGCGGATCAATCTCGTCCACATAATCCATGGTGTATTCCATCCCCGCACAGCCGCCCTTTTTGACGCCAATGCGCAGACCCTTTTTGGACCCGTCCACCATAAGCTTGTTGATCTGGCGCACAGCCGCATCCGTCAGCGTCAGCGCGTCTTTTCCCGGAATGCTAAACATCAGATCACCACCTATATTACGAAAATTAAAACGGTCTTACATAAACCCAAGCTCAAGACGCGCCTCATCAGACATCATGTCCATGCCCCATTGAGGCTCCCAAATCAGCTGCACATTGGCCGTCTTGATGCCGGGGAGAGGCTCAACCGCTTCGGCCACCCAACCGGGCATTTCACCAGCCACAGGACAACCCGGAGCCGTCAGGGACATCAAAATCTCCGCATTCCCCTCGTCATCCAGCTCGATCGTATAGATCAAACCAAGGTCATAAATATTCACCGGAATTTCAGGGTCATGGACCGTCCGACAAGCCTCAACAACCGCATCATAAAGCGGGTGATCCGTGGTGGATGGCTTGATCAGCGGGGTGCCCTCAAGCGGTGGTGCGGTTTCATCGTTCATTTGTGTGTTCGCGCCGTGTTTACGTGTTTTATAATTCCTGACTAAAGATATAAGGATAGTGCAGGTCTTCGTCCAGTGCAGGTGTCTATGAAAAATTTCAGCTTCAACGTGAGTGCCACGGACGGGACAGCGCGACGCGGTACGGTCTCGACCCCGAAGGGCGATATCCAGACCCCTGCGTTTATGCCCGTGGGCACCGCCGCGACGGTTAAAGCGATGATGCCCGAAAGCGTGAAAGCCACAGGTGCTGAGATCCTTTTGGGGAACACCTATCACCTCATGCTCCGCCCAACTGCCGAGCGCGTGGCCAACTTAGGCGGCCTCCATAAGTTCATGAACTGGAGCGGGCCGATCCTCACAGATTCCGGCGGCTTCCAAGTGATGAGCCTCACGGACCTGCGCAAACTCACCGAAGAAGGCGTCAAATTCCGCTCCCATATCGACGGGTCCGAACACAACCTGACCCCCGAACGCTCCATGGAAATCCAGAAGCTTTTGGGCTCGGATATTGTCATGTGCTTTGACGAATGCCCGGCCCTGCCAGCGGATCGCAAACGGATCACAGAGAGCATGGAAATGTCCATGCGCTGGGCCCAAAGGTCCCGCGATGCGTTCGGAGACCGCCCCGGATACGCGCTCTTTGGCATCCAACAAGGCGGGCTGGAAGAGGACTTGCGCGGCCGATCCGCCGAGGCTCTGCGGGGCATCGAATTTGACGGCTATGCCATCGGCGGACTGGCCGTGGGGGAGGGGCAGGAGGCCATGTTTAACGTGCTCGACTTCGCGCCCAACCAACTGCCCGTGGACAAACCGCGCTACCTCATGGGCGTGGGCAAACCCGACGATCTGCTGGGCGCGGTCCAGCGCGGCGTTGATATGTTCGACTGCGTTTTGCCGTCCCGATCAGGGCGCACGGGGCAGGCGCTGACCCGAATGGGGGCGGTGAATATCAAAAACGCCCGCCACCAAGACGACCCGAGACCGCTTGACGCGCACTGCACCTGCCCGACCTGTCAGAACTATAGCCGGGCCTATCTGCACCACACGTTCCGCGCCAAAGAGATCATCTCCTCCATGCTGCTCACATGGCATAATCTCCATTACTATCAGGAGCTTATGGCAGGTATGCGCGAGGCGATTGAGGTCGGGGGGCTCGATGCGTTCGCCGC
>CAZXRG010000118.1:0-9110 GCA_964642935.1 uncultured Rhodobacterales bacterium
TGATGCACAGAAAAACCAGTTAAAACGAGAATTTACAAATAATCACGCGCATCTTGGCACCCCCAAGATTGCCCCCTATAAGCACGACCAAGACACCGAGCGAAGGACACATCATGCGCAAGGCCAGCATCTCCCGACAGACGGCTGAGACAGAGATCACCGTCTCCATCAATCTCGATGGCACCGGCACATATAGCAATGAAACAGGCGTCGGCTTTTTCGACCACATGCTGGATCAACTGGCCCGCCATGCGCTCATTGATATGAAGGTTTCGGCCAAAGGTGACTTGCACATCGACGACCACCACACGGTTGAAGATGTGGGCATAAGCCTCGGGCAAGCCTTAGGAAAAGCGGTTGGCGACAAGAAAGGGATCGTGCGTTACGGCTCTTGCTTGCTGCCCATGGATGACGCGCTGGTGCGTGCCGCCCTTGATCTTTCGGGGCGTCCCTATCTGGTCTGGAACATCGAGCTGCCGACCCAGAAAATCGGCACATTCGACACCGAGCTTGTGCGTGAATTCTTCACAGCCTTCGCCATGAACTCCGGAATGACCCTGCATTTGGACCAGCTTTCCGGCATCAACAGCCACCACATCGCAGAGGCCGCATTCAAAGCCGTGGCCCGTGCGCTCAGAGATGCTCTGGAGATCGACCCGCGCAAAGCGGATGCGATCCCGTCCACCAAAGGCACGCTCTAAGCGATGGTCACCGCGATCATCGACTATAATTCGGGCAACCTGCGCTCCGCTGAAAAAAGCTTTCAGCGGGTCGCCTCCGATCCCGCGTCCGTCCTCGTCACCAGCGATCCCGAGACCGTTGCCAAGGCCGATCGCATTGTTCTGCCCGGCGTTGGCGCTTTTGGCGATTGCCGGAGCGGTCTGGCCAGCTATCAAGGTCTTTTTGAAGCCATCGAGACCGCTGTGATGAGCCGAGGCGTCCCCTTCTTGGGCATCTGTGTTGGCATGCAAATGCTGGCTACTTGGGGGCGAGAGCATGGTCAGGACACCAAAGGATTCGACTGGATTTCAGGTGAAGTCGTCAATATCACGCCCGACGATCCAACGTTAAAAATCCCCCATATGGGCTGGAATTCATTGGATATAATCTCGGATCATCCGACCCTTAACGGGATCACAACCGGCGATCACGCCTATTTTGTGCATTCCTATCACCTGAAGGCCGAAACCTCCGATCAGATCAAGGCCACCACAGATTACGGTGGCCCTGTTACCGCGATGGTGGCCCGCGACAATATCATCGGCACGCAATTCCACCCCGAAAAGAGCCAGAAAACAGGCCTTAAACTGATCGAGAACTTCTTAAGCTGGAAGCCTTAAGCCTACTTAACCTTGCGCCAGGACTGGCTGCGACAAATCACCAGAACGCAGCCTGAAACGGTCAGAACATCTCCGGATACTTCCATCTTGGATTTATAGGTCTTATCCGCGCTCGGATCCCAGATTTTACCGTTCGCCCATTTTCCAGCACCATCTGACGCCATGCCCCAGATCATCTGCTTTCCAAGATGCTCATAGCCGTCAGAAACCTTAGAATTCGCGTCAAACGCACGCTTGATGGTGCCGCATAGCTCATCCCCGCAAGGGGCAATCGCCACATGGAGAAAACCGCCCGACTCAGCGGCCTCGGTCTGCCACAAACCAGACGCGTCCTGCGCACCCGCCATTCCGGCAAGGGCGACACATGCTGTGGTTAAAACTGCTTTCATGGGGGTCCTCCTCTTATATTTGTGCGAATTGGGCATGTTTTTAGGCCTCACGTCAAGGAGAAGCTGGCGACGCTAGGGGACGTTTCTGGCTTTGCAATGCCGCGCCAAGACGCTATGGGACGCGCGATACGAGCAATAAGGCAGCATCCATGAAACTTTACCCCGCCATCGACCTCAAGGACGGCAATTGCGTCCGTCTTTATAAGGGCGAAATGTCCGAAGCGACGGTTTTTAACGACAATCCGCTGGCGCAAGCCAAAAGCTTTGTGAACGAGGGCGCGGAATTCTTACATATTGTTGACCTGAACGGCGCTTTTGCAGGCGCTCCGGTCAATGGCGATGCGGTCTCTGCAATCCTTGAGGGCCTCGACATTCCCGTTCAACTGGGCGGTGGCATTCGCGACATGGCAACCGTGGAGATGTGGCTCAAAAAGGGTCTCAATCGTGTGATCCTTGGCACGGCAGCGGTCAACAATCCTGAATTTGTGCGCGAGGCGGCCAGTAGCTTCCCCGGCCATGTGGCCGTTGGCATTGACGCGCGCGACGGAATGGTGGCCACGGAAGGCTGGGCCACAACCACCGAAGTGACCGCGACTGATCTGGCCAAAAGCTATGAGGACGCAGGCGTGGCCGCGATCATCTACACTGACATCAACCGCGATGGTGCCATGCAAGGCCCCAATGTCGACGCGACAGCGGCCTTGGCCCATGCGGTTTCGATCCCTGTGATTGCATCAGGCGGCGTGTCCTCCATGGCCGATCTTGAGGCGTTGAAGTCCTGCGGCGCTCCGCTTGACGGCGCGATTTCGGGTCGCGCCCTTTATGATGGCGAGATCAATCTGGCCGCCGCCGTAGCACTTCTTGCGTCGTGATAGGCGACCTGTTAGGCCTCAGACCATGTTAAAAACCCGCATAATTCCCTGTTTGGACGTCAAAGACGGGCGCGTTGTGAAAGGCGTCAACTTCGTTGATCTGATCGACGCGGGCGACCCTGTGGAAAGTGCGAAAGCCTATGATGCGGCTGGCGCGGACGAGCTTTGCTTTCTTGATATCGCCGCCACTTTGGAAAATCGCGGCACGCTTTATGATGTGGCGCGACGCACGGCGGAGCAATGTTTCATGCCGCTCACTATCGGTGGCGGTGTACGCACCCCCGAAGATGTGCGCGCGCTCCTATTGGCAGGCGCTGATAAGGTCAGCTTCAATTCCGCCGCTGTGGCCAACCCCGATGTGGTCGGGGAAGCGGCCAATAAATTCGGCAATCAATGTATCGTTGTGGCCATTGACGCCAAAACCGTGAGCCCGGGAAAATGGGAGATTTTCACCCATGGCGGCACCCGCGAAACTGGCATCGACGCCATCGATTTCGCCAAAACCATGGTCGCCAAAGGGGCCGGAGAAATCCTGCTCACTTCTATGGACCGCGACGGCACCAAAGCTGGATACAACCTCCCCCTCACCCGCGCCATTGCGGACGCGGTACAAGTGCCCGTGATCGCTTCAGGTGGTGTCGGCACGCTAGATCACCTCGTTGAGGGCGTCACCGAAGGCCATGCCTCCGCCGTTCTGGCCGCCTCGATCTTCCACTTTGGCACCTACACAATCGCAGAGGCCAAAGCCCATATGGCCAAAGCAGGCATAGCCGTTCGGGAGGCCGCATGAGCGATATTCTTGAGAGACTGGCCGCGACCATCAAAGAGCGTCAGGGGGCTGATCCGACCTCCTCCCACACGGCCCAAATGCTCTCCAAAGGTCCTGCAAAATGTGCGGAGAAGTTTGGGGAAGAAGCCATTGAGGCCATCATCGAGGCTGCAAAGGGCGATCAGGCCGCCCTCACTCGCGAGGCCGCCGACGTGCTTTACCATCTGCAAGTGATGCTTGCGGCCTCAGATGTGGCGTGGGGTGACGTATTAGCCGAATTGGAACGCCGCGAAGGCACCTCCGGCGTGGCCGAAAAAGCCGCCAGACGCTAACGGAACCAAAGCCCCGCCGCTTTCAGACGCTTGCGCACCTCCATTTCATCGCCCGAAACACCGGACGCAAACAGATGCCCAATGGCCTCCCCGCCGCCTTGATAAATCAGCTTTCGCGCAGGCTCATAAGGCTTCAACAGCTTCTTAATCCGGTTGGGCGCGGCCAATTCCTCCAGAACCGAGACCACCTCCGCCCCCTCCCGCGCATAAAGCAGCGACAGCGTGCGATAATGGCAGGTCACTTTCCCGTCCATGAGCCCATCCGGCAAAGTATCCCGCCCGCCTCCAAGCTTGTGGATCACCAAAGGCAGCACAATCTGATCAAGCCATGGGGTCAGTTTCTGCCCATCCAACGCCTTAGGCGGGTCATCACGCACGGACTTCGCCATCTCCAAAAACAACGCACCAAAGGCCACCGGATCACGCCCGAAGAAAAATCCGGCATTGAAATAGAGATACCTGCGCCAATCATCACCGGGATAACTCAAATCAAGCGAACTCTCAAAATCCAACCCGAAGCGATCATAGAGAGACCGCCAAACAGCCCCAATATTCTCCCCCTTGGGCCAAGTGCCCTCGCGGCGCAAAGAGGCCGTAGGGCGATCAAAATCAAACGGCACACCGGCCAAATCCCCAAGCACCAGCGTATCCGTATCCAGAAACAAAAACGGCTTACCTTTTGGCAAAACAGAAAGCGCCTCGATCTTATTGCCATGGGGGTAAGACGCGCCAAACACCTTGCTCTCAAACGGCACGATCTTAGCCCCCAACTCCAAGAGCATCGCACGAATATCCGCGTCAATGCGCGGATCATCCTCCCAAAGCGGCCCCGGTTGCGGCTCTGCCAAAGTCAATGTCAGATCAGGATTGGACCGCGCCAGACTGGCCGCCAAAAGCAGAGCCTCATAGGCAAGGCGGCCGTTTTGAACCACGGCAAAAAGGGTGAAATCTTGGCTCATTGCGTAAGCAAACTAGAGCCTATGGCCCCGCAAAACAATCGGACAATCAAGGCGAATATCCCACCAAGGCGCAATTCGCCCGCTATGACTGGAATAATTTCCCTTAGTTTGCTTTAAGGGCGGAACAGGAGAGCACATATGGCCGATAAGATCGACGCAATCGACATCAAGATCATGAAAGAGCTGCAGGTTGACGCCAATCAACCACTGGAAGCTCTGGCCAAAAAGGTGGGCGCGTCCAAAACTCCGGTCTGGAACCGCATCAAAAAGCTGCGCGAAGCCGGGATCATCAAAAGCACCGTGGCCATTCTTGACCCTGAAAAAATCGACCTTTCCGCGTGTTTTTTCGTCTTCGTGAAAACCTCCGCCCATGAGAAGGACTGGCAGGACCGGTTTCTCTCCGCCGTGCGTTCGCGCCCTGAGGTCATGGAAGCCCACCGCCTTGCCGGAGAGGTGGATTACCTGTTGAAAATCCGCGTGGCCGACGCGCGGGCCTATGACACGTTTTATCAGTCGCTGATCTCGGAAGTATCGATCTTCGAGGTGACCTCAACCATGTCCATGGAAGAGATCAAGGCCACCACAGCACTCCCGATTTAGGCCGGCCAGCCGCCGATTGCGCGCACCTCAAGGAACTCTTCGAGCCCCCAGACACCGCCCTCGCGCCCGTTGCCCGATTGCTTCATGCCACCAAAAGGAGAGCCCGCACCGCGCCCCTGCCCGTTCATATCCACCATGCCCGAACGCAGCACCCGCGCCAGTCGTTTCATGCGCTCAGGATCGGTTGTTTGCACGTAGTTGGTCAGACCATAATCCGTGTCATTGGCAATCGCGACCGCCTCGTCTTCGCTGTCAAAGGGCATCATGGCGATGACGGGTCCAAAAATCTCTTCGCGCATGATCTGCATGTCGTTATTGCAATCGGCAAAGACCGTCGGGCGCACAAAATAGCCACGGTTCAGCCCCTCAGGACGCCCAACGCCGCCCGTGATCAGATTGGCCCCTTCATCAATGCCCACTTGGATCAAATCCTGCACTTTGTTGAACTGCATCTCCGAGACCAGCGGCCCAATGTGCCGCCCCGCATCTGACGCGGCATTCACGGACGTCGCCTCTGCCGCCGCTTTCGCCTCACGCACCGCCTGATCATAGCGCGACCGCTCGACCAACATGCGCGTGGGCGCGTTGCAAGACTGGCCGGTATTGTTGAAACACCGGGCAATGCCCGCCGCCACGGCCTTTTCATCCGCATCGGCAAAGATCAGGTTCGCGCCCTTCCCGCCAAGTTCCAAAGACACGCGCTTCACGGTTTCCGCACCTGATATGGTGATCGCCCGACCGGCCCGTGTAGAGCCTGTAAAGCTAACCATATCCACGTCTTTATGCGCCGAAAGCTGGCTGCCAACCCCCGGCCCATCGCCGTTGAGCATATTGTAAACGCCTGCAGGGGCGCCCGCTTCATGCATGATTTCGGTAAAAAGCATGGCGGACAGCGGCGATTGCTCCGACGGTTTCAAAACCATCGTACAGCCCGTGGCCAAGGCAGGCAGCACCTTGAGGGAAATCTGGTTCATGGGCCAGTTCCAAGGGGTGATCAGCGCGGTCACACCGATAGGCTCATAAATGATCTGCGTATCACGGGCATCATCGCGCAAAGGGCGCTCGAACTCGAAATCCTTCAACGCCTCAATAAACGCCTTGATATGAAAGCTACCCGTGCCCGATTGCTGCACCTTGGCCATATCAATGGGCGCACCCATCTCTTGGGAAATCACCGCCCCCATATCGTCAGAGCGTTTGAGGTAAACGTCCAAAATCTCCTGCATCAGTTCCAGACGCTCAGCCTTTGAGGAGAGCCGCCACTTGGGAAACGCCGACTTAGCCGCAGCGACAGCCGCATCCGTATCGGCCTGACCGCCCAAAGAGATCGTTGCGAACGCCTCCTCATTGGAGGGATCAATCACCGCAAAGTCAGAGCCCGCCTGTGGCGCAACCCAAGCCCCATCAATATAAAATTCGCGTTTGTCCATCATAGCATTTCTCCCGGAACGATTGCGCTGTTCGTAGCGCTTTTGCATTCCTGAGCCTCAGGGGCGATCTTTGTCAATAATCTGCAAATGGATCGGTACAATTTTCTTGCGCCGAGCCCTTGGGGTCTAGTCCTGAAGCGCCAACTCACGCCCCAGCCCACGATACCAGGTGACGATCAAATCACGCTCCTGATCTTCCATGTAACTCACGTTCCCCGGAGGCATGGCACGGCTCACGCCCGCATGAAGGTAAATCTCACGGGCTTGAAGGGCGATCTGCCGGTCCGTCTCCAATCGCACGCCTTTTGGGGGCCAGAGGATACCGTCCCAGAACGGCTCGGCAGCATGACACATGGAGCAGCGCCCCAGAACCACATCACGCACATCGCTAAAATGCGCTGACGCCACGACCTCTTCTAGGTGGCGCGGCATAGCCGCCGTCTCCACATCCCGCTTCATGGGAATACTAGAGAGCCACATGATCACGATGAAAATCACTGCTGTCACCGCCCAGGTCCAATTGGGCCGCCCCTTACGGGCATGCATGGAGTTGAAATAATGACGGATGGTCACCCCCATCAAAAACACCAGACTAGCGATGATCCAATTGTAATCCGTCGCAAACGCCAGCGGGTAATGGTTGGACAGCATCAGGAAAATCACCGGCAGGGTCAGATAGTTGTTATGAGTCGAGCGCAGCTTGGCGATCTTCCCGTATTTCGGTTCAGGCGCACGCCCGGCCTTCAAATCCGCCACCACAATCCGCTGGTTGGGCATGATCACCATGGCCACATTCGCCGTCATAATGGTCGCGGTAAAAGCGCCTAAATGCAGCAAAGCCGCGCGACCGGAGAAAACCTGCGTATACCCCCAAGCCATCACCACAAGGATCACAAACAACAGCAGCATCAAAACCGTAGGCCGCTCGCCTAGCGGGCTTTTGCAGAGGTAATCATAGATCAGCCAACCGACAGTCAGCGACCCAGCCGAGATCAAAACCCCCTGCCACACGGCCAAATCCGCCACCGTTTGATCAATCAAAAACAACTCCGCCCCCAGCCAATAGACCAGCATCAGCAAAGCCGCCCCCGAGAGCCACGTCGAATAACTCTCCCATTTGAACCATGTCAAATGGGCAGGCATGGCCTCAGGGGCGACCAGATATTTCTGCACATGATAGAACCCGCCCCCATGCACCTGCCATTCCTCGCCATCCGCCGGCCCCGCAATGTCGCGGTTCAATCCCAAATCAAGCGCGATGAAGTAAAACGAGGAGCCGATCCACGCCATGGCGGTAATCACATGCAGCCAGCGCACGGCAAACTCGAGCCACGCCATAATCACCACTGCATCATACATATCCGCTCTCCACGCTTTAACCGACAGCCTCCCCTGACCATTCAAGATTTTAGAGAGCAGCTTCAAGACAAAACTGAAACGCCGAAGCTGCTTGCGCAAACTTAGAGCATTTCTTACGCCCCAAACGCGCTCATCCCGAAATATCCCGAACCTCCTTAAAATTTCCCTTGAAACCCAGAAACATAATCAGGCTCTATGCCCCAAACGGGAGAACACGAGTGAACCGCTATCCACGAGACATGCGCGGCTACGGCCAAACGCCCCCCAACGCCAATTGGCCCGGAGGCGCTAAAATCGCGGTGCAATTTGTGCTCAACTACGAGGAAGGCGGGGAAAACAACATCCTCCACGGAGATAAAGCTTCCGAGGCGTTCCTCTCCGAAGTCGTGGGTGCGCAGCCTTGGCCCGATCAGCGCCATTGGAATATGGAGAGCATGTATGAATATGGCGCCCGCGCAGGCTTCTGGCGTCTCCACCGCCTGTTCACCTCCCATGATGTCCCCGTCACGGTTTACGGGGTCGCCACGGCTCTGGCCCGTTCCCCTGAGCAAGTGAACGCCATGAAGGAAGCCGATTGGGAGATCGCCTCCCATGGTCTCAAATGGATCGAATACAAAGACTATACGCCCAAGGACGAATGCGCCGATCTCAACGCCGCCAAAAAGCTCCACACCGAGGTGACCGGAACGCCCCCTCAGGGCTGGTACACGGGCCGCTGCTCGGAACACACCATGCGCCTGATCGCTGAGGACGGCAGCTTTGACTATGTCTCGGATGATTACGCCGACGATCTGCCCTATTGGACTTATATCGCGGACAAACCCCAACTGGTCATCCCCTACACGCTTGACGCCAACGACATGCGCTTTGCCACCCCTCAGGGCTTTAACTCCGGGGCGCAATTCTACGAGTATCTCAAGGACAGTTTCGACACGCTCTACGCCGAAGGGAGCGACGGAGCGCCCAAGATGATGTCCATCGGTCTGCATTGCCGCCTGATCGGGCGACCGGGGCGCACGGCCGCGCTTAAGCGGTTCATCGAATATGTGCAAAGCCATGA
>CAZXRG010000119.1:0-9053 GCA_964642935.1 uncultured Rhodobacterales bacterium
GCGTCATTTCGCGCGAACGGTTTCATGGTTTCCCCGTATTGATCGAGGAAGGCGCGGGCGCGGGGGGCGTCGTGTTTGGAGAGTTCCCGGACCCACCATGCGACGGATTTCTGGATGAACCAATTTGGGTCGGAGATGTAAGTTCCGGCCCATCCCAATATTCGGTCACGGGCTTGTTCTTCCGCGGCTGACGGGTGGTTCTGTTTGGTCCATGGGAGCGTCATCACGAGGGCTGCGCGTTTGGTCCAGAGGTGCTCGGACGTGGTCCATGTTTCCACTTCATCGAGCCGTTTTGGGTCTGCGGTGAGGCGTTTTCCGCCTGCACTGCTGACCTGATCTGCGATGGCCCAAGCGTCGAAATCCGGCACCCATGAAGTGATGAGGGACCATGTGTCGGTGTCGGGTTTGATGCGGGCTTGGGTGAGGAGTTTTCCGGCTGTGATGCGGGCCTCATGGATGTCGGTTTTCCAAAGCTGGTCTGCTAGGTCCAGACGTTCGCTGAGCGTGAGGGAGCGGCGCCAGTCTTTGGCCAGATCGTTAAGGATAAGGTTAGAGATGCCTAGGTAGCTGCGCTCAACCTTGTGATATGCAGCCATCTTTTCCGCGTTGCTCGGATCTCTGTGCGACTGGATCGTCTCAAGCGGGGTCACGGGCGTTTGCCGGCCTTTTTTAGGGCGCGCAGGTGCTCCATGAGTTTTGCGCCCATGCCCGATTTGTTGACCTGGCGGCCCCGCGCGATGGAGAGGTCTCCGGCGTCCACGTCCTGCGTGATGACCGAGCCTGTGGCTGTGAATGCGCCGTCCCCGACTGTGACCGGAGCCACGAGGGAGGTGTGCGTGCCGATGAACACGTCTTGGCCGATTTGGGTTTGGTGTTTGAAGACGCCGTCGTAATTGCAGGTGACTGTGCCCGCGCCGATGTTGGAGTTGGCGCCTATTGTGGTGTCTCCCAGATAGGTGAGATGGCCGACTTTGGCGCCCGTGGCCAGTTCGGAGTTTTTGATCTCGACGAAATTGCCGACCCGTGCGTTGTCACCGATTTCTGCACCGGGGCGCAGGCGGGCGAAGGGGCCGATTTCAGCGCCCTCGGAGATGTGGCAGCCTTCAAGATGGCAGAAGCCTTTGATGTAAGCGCCTGTTTCGACCGTGACGCCGGGGCCGAAGAGTGTGTTTGGGCCAATGATCACGTCGCGCCCGATATGGGTGTCAAAGGCGAGGAATGTGGTGGCGGGATCGGTGAGGGTGACGCCCTCGTCCATCAGTTCTGCGCGGCGCTTGTCTTGGAAGATGGCCTCGGCTTGGGCCAAATGGGCGCGGGAGTTGATGCCCAGTGTCTCGGCTTCGGGGCAGGTGACGACAGCGCAACTCATGCCTTGATCATTGGCGATGCCTACGATGTCGGTGAGGTAAAGTTCGTTTTGGGCGTTGTTGGGGGTGACCTTGCTGATGAGCTCGAACAATGTGTCGGATTTGGCGGCCATGACGCCGGAGTTGCAAAGGTCTATTTCAAGCTCCTCAGGCGTGCAATCTTTGGCCTCGGTGATCTTTTGAAGCGTGTCGCCTTTGGTGATCAGACGGCCATAGCCGCCAGGGACTTCGGCCTGAAAGCCGAGTACGACCACGTCGGCAGTTTTGCGGGCCTCGAACACTTTGGTGAGGGTTTCGGGGGAGATGAAGGGCGTGTCGCCAAACAGGACGATGGCATCGCCGTCAAAGCCGTTGAGTGCGTCGCGGGCCATATCGGCGGCATGGGCTGTGCCGTTTTGCTCGGTCTGAAGGACGATTTCGGCGGCTGGATTGTAATCGCTCGCGGCTTTCTCGACCAGTTCGGCACCATGGCCTGCGACGATGATCATGCGCGAGGGGGTGATCGCCTCGGAGGATTGCATGGCATGGACCAGCATTGGCGCGCCTGCGATTTTATGAAGCACTTTGGGCAGGTCGGACTTCATCCGTGTCCCTTTGCCCGCCGCCAGAATTATAACTGCATTCGCCATTTGCTTGCACCTGATCTTTGATTTGGCAGCTTGATAGCAACGGGGCAGGCTCGACGAAAGGCTGTTTCGCTTATGGGCGCATTGTGGCAAGGCTTGTGTGGTTTTTGAGGAGGCGTCATGCGCACCGCGATTTTTGATCTGGATGGGACTTTGGTGGACACCAGCGGGGATATGCTGGCGGGTGCCAATGCTATTTTTGAGCGGTTCGGGTATGGGTCACCCTTGAGCGTCGCGGATCATGCGGCTGTTGCCTTTGGCGGTGGTCGGGCGATGTTGAAGAAGGGGGCGGAGCTGCGGGGATTTTCTTGGGGGGATCGCGCGGAAGAGGCTTATCAGTTGTTTCTGACGGCTTATGGCGCCAATTTGGATCGGTATTCGACGATTTATCCCGGTGTTGAGGCGTGTTTGGATCAGTTGGAGGCGGAGGGCTGGAAGCTGGCTGTTTGCACCAATAAGCCAAGCGGTCTGGCTGAGGATTTGCTGACCTCCCTGGATCTTCGAAAGCGCTTTGGCGCTATGATCGGGGCGGATACGTTGCCGGTGCGCAAACCTGATCCGGAGCCTTTGTTTGAGGCGGTTCGTCGGGTGGGCGGTGATCCCAAACGCTCGGTTTTGATTGGGGATACGATTACAGATCGTCGCGCTGCGGCCAATGCGGGGATGCCTTGTGTGCTGGTGACCTTTGGGCCGACCGGGGAGGCCGTCTCTGAGATGGAGCCGGACGGTTTGCTTGCGTCTTACTCAGATTTATCTAAAATTTTAGATAAATTGGTGACGTAGGTGCGTGGGGTGTGAATTCCCAAGCGCTTAAATCACAAAGAATGATTTATTTCCTGTGGAGCAGTTGAACTCATCTGGTGGCTTCTATATCGCATGGCATATCCAATCTGATCCCGCATAAACTCGTTTATTGAAAGACTAATAAGATGGTCGCACGCACTATTCCTGTCTCGCCCTTTGATCTGGTTATCTTCGGGGCAACGGGCGATTTGTCGACGCGCAAAATCCTTCCCGGACTGTTCCAGCGCCTCAAGGCAGGGCAGATGCCGGAGGGGGCGCGGATCATTGGGGCTGCGCGAAGCGACTTGGATACGGATGCGTTTCGCAAAATTGTGTCTGATGCGGTGGAACCTCATATCACCAAAGCGGACGGCGAGACTCTAGAGGCGTTCCTCCAATCCATCCATTATGCGCGTGTCGATGCCATGAGCGATGATGGCTGGGATGCGCTAAAGGGGATCGTTGAAGACACGCCGCGTCCGGTGCGTGCCTTTTATCTTTCCGTTGGGCCGTCGCTGTTTGGGGAGATTGCCGAGCGGCTTCACAAGCATGAGTTAGCCACCAAGGACAGCCGGATCGTTGTGGAAAAGCCGCTTGGTCACGATTTAGAGTCTGCCCAGAAGCTCAATGCGCAATTGTCTGAGTGTTTTGACGAGCGGCAGATTTACCGGATTGATCATTATCTTGGTAAAGAGACAGTGCAAAACCTGATGGTGCTGCGCTTCGGGAACGCTCTGTTCGAGCCTCTTTGGAATGCACGCCACATTGATCATATCCAGATCACAGTGGCTGAAAGTCTGGGTGTTGAGGGGCGTGGGGCTTATTATGATAAGTCCGGTGCCATGCGGGATATGGTCCAGAACCATTTGATGCAGCTTTTGTGTTTGACCACTATGGAGCCGCCGAGTCGCTATGAGCCTAATGCGGTTCGCGATGAGAAGTTGAAGGTCATTCGCGCGCTTGATCCCGTGTCGGTTAAGGACACTGTGCGCGGGCAATATTCCTCCGGTGACGGCACGGCTGGTTATCTGGTGGATGCGGAGAATGAGGAGAGCTCGACGGCCTCTTTCGTCGCTCTAAAGGCGCAGATTGCCAATTGGCGTTGGTCCGGTGTGCCGATTTATATGCGCACGGGGAAGATGCTAAAGACCCGTGTGTCGGAGATTGCGGTGATTTTTAAGGACGTGCCGCACGCGATTTTCCCGCAGGTGGCGGATCAGAAGGGCAATGCTCTGATCATTCGTCTTCAACCCGATGAGGGGATCACCTTGCGCATGACCATCAAAGAGCCGGGGCCGGGCGGATTGCGTTTGGCTGAGGTGCCTTTGGATATGACATTCGCCGAAGTGCTCGGGGAAGAAACCCATGTGCCGGATGCCTATGAGCGGTTGATTATGGATGTGATCCGAGGCGATCAGACCCTGTTCATGCGTGGTGATGAGGTTGAGGCGGCATGGGAGTGGGTCGATCCGATCCTCTACACCTGGAAATCCTTGCGCGAGAAGCCTGAGGCTTATGAGCCGGGCGGCGAAGGGCCGCGAGGCTCGCATGATTTGATGACACGTGATGGACGTCGCTGGCGTCCGATTGAGGTGAAGTGATGGCTCTGCATGACACAGTTAAGCGAGTTACGGACCGCGTGATCGAGCGCTCAGCGAACGCGCGCTCGGATTATCTCAAACGCATGGCCGCGGCGGCTGATGATGGCCCGCGCCGTGCGCATTTGGCTTGCGGGAACCTTGCCCATGCTTATGCGGCCTCCTCGGATGGGGATAAGGAGGTTTTGGTTGAAGCCTCCGCTGGAAACATCGGAATTATTACCGCTTATAACGACATGCTGTCGGCCCATCAGCCGTTCGAGCGTTATCCGGATTTGATCCGCGACGCGGCACGAGAGGCGGGTGGTACGGCGCAGGTTGCAGGCGGCGTGCCCGCTATGTGTGATGGGGTCACGCAGGGCCAAGAGGGGATGGAGCTGTCTTTGTTTTCGCGTGATGTGATTGCGATGGCGGCAGGTGTGGGCCTGTCTCACAATGTGTTTGATACCTCCGTCTATCTGGGTGTTTGCGACAAGATCGTTCCCGGATTGGTGATTGCGGCGGGCACTTTTGGGTATCTTCCAGCGGTATTCCTGCCTGCGGGTCCAATGCCCTCGGGCATTTCCAATGACGAGAAGGCCGCGGTACGTCAGAAGTTTGCCGTGGGCGAGATTGGGCGTGAGGAGTTGATGAAATCCGAGATGGCCTCTTATCATGGGCCCGGGACTTGCACGTTTTATGGCACGGCCAATACCAACCAGATGCTAATGGAGTTTATGGGGCTTCATTTGCCCGGCGCCTCTTTTGTGAACCCCAACACGCCTTTGCGCGATGAGTTGACCAAATACGGGGCCAAACGGGCGCTGGCGATTTCGGCTTTGGGCAATGAGTATTCGCCCGTGAGCGCGGTTCTTGATGAGCGGGCTTTTGTGAATGGTATGGTGGGTATGAATGCCACGGGCGGCTCCACGAACCTGCTCATTCACCTGCTGGCCATGGCCAAATCTTGCGGGATTACGATTGATTGTGATGATATCGCGGAGATTTCGTCTGTCGTGCCGCTCATGGCGCGGGTCTATCCAAACGGCTTGGCGGATGTGAACCATTTCCATGCGGCTGGTGGTCTTGGCTATATGATTGGCGAATTGCTTCGGGGCGGTCTTCTCCATGATGATGTGCGCACTGTGAACGGTGACGGGATGGAGCATTACACTACCGAGCCCAAGCTGATTGACGGTGAGTTGACATGGGAAGCAGGTGCCAAGGACAGTCTGAACGAGAAGATCGTCCGGCCCTTGTCCAATCCGTTCCAGCCTAAGGGCGGTCTTAAGACGCTCACGGGGAGTTTGGGCACGGCTGTCATGAAGGTCTCTGCTGTTAAGGAAGAGCGGCATATTGTCGAGGCGCCAGTTGCGGTGTTTGACGATCAATATGCGGTTAAGACCGCGTTTCAGGCCGGAGAGCTGAACCATGATGTGGTTGTGGTGGTCCGCTATCAGGGGCCAAGTGCCAACGGAATGCCGGAGTTGCATTCGCTGACGCCTCCTTTGGCGGTTTTGCAGGATCGCGGCTTTAAGGTGGCTTTGGTTACGGACGGGCGCATGTCGGGGGCCTCTGGTAAGGTGCCTGCGGCCATTCATGTCTCACCGGAAGCGACCGATGGCGGGGCCATTGCCAAGCTGAAGGATGGTGATGTGGTGCGGGTAGATGCCACCAACGGCATTTTAGATATTGTCACAAAGGGTGTTTTGGAGCGCGAGATTGCGCCCAAAGATCTATCGGCGAATAAGTACGGAACAGGACGCGAGATGTTCGAGGTTTTCCGGCGCAATGTGGGGCCAGCGTCCAGCGGCGCTTCGGTAATTTAGAGGGGAATTTCATGACACATCCAAGTAAGTTTACGCGCGAGCTTTGCAATCTGGCTCCGGTGATCCCTGTGATCATCATTGAGAATGTGGAGCATGCGATCCCTATGGCCAAGGCCCTTGTCGCCGGTGGTCTTCCGGTTCTGGAAGTGACCTTGCGCACCCCTGAGGCATTGGCGGCCATTGAGGTTATGTCCAAGATTGCAGGTGGCGTGGTTGGGGCTGGCACGGTGCTAAGCGAGGCAGATGTGATTGCGGCCAAACAGGCGGGCGCTGAATTTGCGGTCTCGCCGGGATGTACGGACAGGTTGATTGATGCCTGTGAAGCGCATGATCTGCCGCTCCTTCCGGGTGTGTCTTCGGCTGGAGAGGCCATGCGCGCTTTGGAGCGTGGCTATGATATGTTGAAGTTCTTCCCCGCCGAGCAAGCGGGGGGCGCGCCTTTCTTGAAGGCCCTCTCGAGCCCATTGCCGCAGGTCAGCTTTTGCCCAACGGGTGGCGTGTCGCCGTCTAATGCGATGGATTACTTGAAGCTTCCCAACGTGAAATGCGTGGGTGGCTCTTGGGTTGTGAACAAAGATTTGGCGGCCAAGGGCGATTGGAACGGGATTGAAGAATTGGCGCGATTGGCCTGTCGCTTGAAGGCCTAAGCGAGGCGCGGTAAACGCGTCTTATGAGCGATATTCAGATCAGAAAGATAGGTCGTGCGGGGCGGATTACGCTCACGCGGCCCCATGCGTTGAACGCGGTGACTTACGAGATGGTTTTGGCCATCGAAGCGGCTTTGGATGACTGGCGCAATGATCCAGATGTTGCTTTGGTTGTCATTGATGCTGAGGGCGACAAGGCGTTTAGCGCCGGTGGTGATCTGGCGGAAATGTATAAGACAGGCTCGGCTGGGGATTACAGCTACGGGCGCAAGTTTTGGGCGGATGAATACCGGCTGAACGCGAAGATCGCCAATTACCCCAAGCCCTATCTGGCGTTTTGTCAGGGGTTTACCATGGGCGGTGGTGTGGGCGTGTCGCTTCATGGTTCGCACCGGATTGTTTGCGAGACTTCCAAGATTTCCATGCCCGAATGCGGGGTTGGTTTGGTGCCTGATGTGGGGGGTACGCATCTTTTGGCGCGATCTCCGGGGCATTTGGGCGAGTATTTGGGGGTTTCCGGCTATCGGATGGATGCGGGGGACGCCATTTATGCGGGGTTTGCGGATTATTTTGTGCCCCAAGAGGCTTGGGCTGGTTTGATTTCTGAGTTGGAGGCGACGGGCGAGGTTGGTGCTGTTGAGGCGGCGTCAGAACAGATCGAAAGTGATCTTGCTGGTCTTCAGGGTGGGATTGATCAGGTGTTTAAAGGCTCTGTTTCGGAGATTTGGACCGCGATTGGTGAGTCCTCATTGGCTTCAAAATTCGAAAAGATGACAGCACTTTCCAGTCCGCTTGCCATGGCCTGCGCGGTCGCTCTGGTGCGCATGGCGCGCAAGGCGGGCACGCTCGAGGCGGCTTTGGGCTTTGAGTATCGCTACACCTATCGGGCCATGGAGCGGGGCGATTTTGTTGAGGGGATACGCTCGGTCATTGTGGATAAGGATCGGGCCCCCAACTGGCTCCACCCCAGCGTTCTGGATGTGCCTCAAAGCGATATTGATGCGATGCTGGCGGATTTGGGAGAGGCAGGGCTGGCCCTTTAGCCTTGCAGTTTTATGCCTGTCATTGATTTGTGATTTGGCGCGGGGCGATTGCGCGTTATGTTAATGCTGAGCAATGAAAGGGCCATTATGATCCGCATTCTTCTTCTTTTCTGTGTAATGGGAACAGGGGCTTTTGCGCAAAGCCTCGTGCAGAGTTCTGCGGGAGCCGTTCAGATAACGCCGGTTATGACCGAATTGGACGACCCTTGGGCGGTCGGGTTTGTGCCTTCTGGCGGGTTGCTGATCACAGAGCGTGCGGGGCGGCTTTTATATGGTGCGGACGGAGAAGTCAGGAGCGTTTCTGGCGTGCCCAAGGTCCTGCATAACCGACAAGGCGGTCTTTTGGATGTGGTCGTGGCACGGGACTTTTCGGCATCTTCTGAGATTTTCCTGAGTTTTGCCGAGCCTGCTGAGTACGGTGGCGGGACTGCTATGGCGGTGGCCAAATTTGATCCAGGCAAGGCGGCTTTGAGCGATGTTCGGGTGATATTTCGTCAGAAATATACCACCCGAAGCGGTTATCATTTCGGCTCGCGCATTGTGGAAGCGCCTGACGGGACCCTGTTTTTGACCATCGGGGATCGGGGCGAGGGGGATCAGGCTCAGGATACCCGACGTTATAATGGGAGTGTCATTCGGGTGAACCGCGATGGCTCGACCCCGTCGGACAATCCGTTCTTCTCGGGCGGTGGTTTGCCGGAGATTTGGAGCTATGGGCATCGCAATCCCCAAGGGGCTGCTCTGGATTTGAACGGGCGGCTTTGGACGGCGGAGCATGGGGCGCGTGGTGGGGATGAGATCAATCGCCCTGAGGCTGGAAAGAACTATGGCTGGCCGGAGATTTCCTATGGGCGGCACTATTCCGGTGGGAAGATCGGGCGGGGCACGAAGGCCGCTGGCATGGAGCAGCCGGAGCATTATTGGGACCCGTCCATCGCACCCTCGGGGATGATGATTTACTCGGGGAAATTATGGCCCGCATGGAAGGGCGATATTTTTGTGGGGTCTTTGAAGTTCAACTATATTTCGCGACTGGATGGTGGCTCGGTCACTGAGGAAGAGCAATTGTTTCGCGATGAATTTTTCCGTATTCGCGACGTGAGAGAGGGCCCCGATGGGGCCATCTGGTTTTTGTCGGTCGCAGATGGCGCGCTTTACCGAATGGTGCCGGGTTGATCAGG
>CAZXRG010000120.1:0-9025 GCA_964642935.1 uncultured Rhodobacterales bacterium
TTTCGGAGAATTACCTGCGATATTCTGTTCAAATTTTTAGTGATCAAAGATTAGACTTTTGCGGTTCGGCGTTAAGAATTGATTCAACCTTAGTACCTAAGACGCTTAAAGCCGCCTACCGAGCGAGAGCTTGGACAGCACCAGACAATCGCTGGAATTGCGATTGTTTTCGACAACATGAGGACGTTTGCATGCGCATAAATCTCGATTGGTCAATTTTTATGGTCCGTCCTGTCTGGCGTGCACCACCCGATCATATCGATGTGTTGAATTCGTAAGCCTCTCACTTTCCCCTGCGATCAGAAAGCGTAAGCACCCCACCTTAATCGAAGCTCCAAGCCCCAGCACGGAGTAGTGGGTGATATGCCCAGAACCTTACCACTTTACAGCTGCTAACGGAGTAACCAGTGTCAGACGTAGTAGACAATATCACCCAGAGAAATATTCAAGCCGAAGCCATTCAAAGACTATTCGCGGCGGTTGCCCTCACCGCTTTGGACGATGCGATCTTTGATGAAAGCAAGACCGGAAAAGGGGTTGAGAGTTTCACCCGTTGGTTCCAGTCAAAGGACGGTCGCGAAGTTTTGCTGCGTGCCGGAATTGAGCCGAATGATCGCGCTTTGGACGGGATGGTCGGCTTTGTGAAAGCGGGCACGCCTACCAGTAAGGCTCTGACCCGCGCCAAGAGCAAGGCGAACGCCTGTAGCATCTAGGGGGTTTGGCAACCCCTAGCCATTTCAGTGCGTCGGTGACGGACTTCGTGATTTGGTGACTTTTGTCACCGAAGCGCGGGCGCATGTGTTCCAGACTGAGGTTTTAAGCCATCAGGAAGGAACAGGTGCCATGGGAATTCGCGGGTTTTTGAAAATCAGTGATATTAAAGGCGAGTCTAGAACTGCCGGGCATAAAGACGAGATCGAGGTCTTTGGGGTGGATTGGAGTGTTTCTCGGCGTGTTCCCCAGCTGAGAGGCTCGGGGCGTATTCACAGTCGTGCGGACGTGGATAGTTTGAATTTTCAGAAGGTATTTGATGCGTCATCGCCCTATCTCGCCTTGGCCGCGATGCAGGGTAAGAGCTTTGATGAAGTTGTAATCACCGTGCGCAAGGACAGCGGAGATGCGCATCTGGACTATCTGGTGATTACCATGACCAATGTGATGATCGTGGATTATCAGATGGAGAATGAGGGGAAGGATACCGTTGATCCGCTGATTTGTGAGTATGTGGGGCTGGCGTTTGAAAAGATGAAGATCAGCTACACTGTTCAGGCAGACGACCATTCCGCCGGAGACGAGCATGAGGTCGAGTATGATATAGCGTCGGGTGTTTAACCTTTAGCGGATAAGAAAAAGCCGGAGCGTGAGCCCCGGCTTTCGAATTGTTTATCACGCTGAACTTAGCTGAGCGTCCGTTCGATCTCTTGCGTCTCGAAGATCTCGATGACGTCGCCTTCGCGAATGTCTTCGTAGTTCTCGAACGCCATTCCGCATTCCTGACCGCCCTGAACCTCTTTCACTTCGTCTTTGAAGCGTTTCAGGGTTTTCAGCTTGCCTTCATGGATCACCACGTTGTCACGCAGCAAGCGCACGCCCGCATCGCGACGGGCAAGACCTTCGGTGACTTCACAGCCCGCAATCTTACCAGCGCCCGTGATCTTGAAGACCTCTTTGATGGTCGCGTAACCGATGAAGGTTTCTTTAACCTCTGGGCTAAGCAGGCCGGAGGCTGCCGCTTTGATGTCGTCGACCAGATCGTAGATGACCGAGTAATAGCGGATCTCAACGCCCTTTTGGTTGGCCGCGTCACGCGCGGGCGCATTGGCCCGAACGTTAAAGCCGATGATCGGAGCACCAGAGGCACCCGCCAAAGTCACGTCACTTTCCGTAATCGCACCAACACCGGAGTGGAGAACGTTCACGCGCACCTCTTCGTTGCCGACCTTTTCCATGGCCTGAACAATCGCCTCGGCAGAACCCTGAACGTCAGACTTAACGAGGATCGGCAGTTCGGAGACATTCTCGTCCGCTTTGGCATTGGCCAAAAGCTGATCGAGTGTTGTGCCAGCACCGGAGGCCGCTTTCTTGTCCTTGGCGAGTTGAGCGCGATAATCCGCAATCTCGCGGGCTTTCGCCTCTTCCGGAACCACGTTGAGAACGTCGCCAGCTTCAGGTGTGCCGTTAAGGCCAAGAACCTCGACCGGAACAGATGGGCCAGCTTCTTTGACGCGGGCGCCCTGATCGTCGATCAGCGCGCGGACTTTACCCCACTGCTCACCCACAACGAAGATATCGCCTGTGCGCAAAGTACCCTTTTGAACCAGAACCGTCGCAACCGGACCACGACCCGTATCAAGCTTAGCCTCGATCACGGCACCTTCAGCGGCACGCTCGGGGTTGGCTTTCAGTTCGAGAAGTTCTGACTGCAGGCCGATGTTCTCGATCAATGTATCAAGACCAGTGCCTTCTATGGCAGAGACCTCAACGTCCAGAACATCACCGGACATGGCTTCCACGATCACCTCGTGCTGGAGCAACTCGGTGCGCACTTTGTTCACATCCGCACCAGGTCGGTCGATCTTGTTGATGGCCACGATCATTGGCACGCCAGCCGCTTTGGAGTGGGCAATCGCCTCAATGGTTTGGGGCATAACGCTATCGTCCGCCGCAACCACGAGGATCACGATGTCTGTCACTTGCGCTCCGCGCTCACGCATGGACGTAAACGCCGCGTGACCCGGAGTATCAAGGAAGGTCAGAACCTTACCGTCGTCAGATGTGATCTGATAGGCACCGATATGCTGGGTGATACCGCCCGCCTCGCCGGAAACGACGTTGGTTTTGCGGATCGCATCCAGAAGCGATGTTTTACCGTGGTCAACATGGCCCATGATGGTGATCACAGGGGGACGCGGGGCAAGATCGCCCTCATCCTCTTCCACATCAACGATGATATCCTCAACGTCGGCATCGGACACACGCACAACCTTATGGCCGAACTCTTCCACAACGATTTGCGCTGTATCTGCGTCGATCACTTCGTTTTGCGTGGCCATGATGCCCATGGTCATCAGGGATTTCACAACGTCAGCCACACGCTCGGTCATGCGGTTGGCCAGTTCCTGAACGATGATCGTCTCTGGAACCTGCACGTCGCGCATCACCTTCTCGCGCGGGGTCGAGCCGCCCATCATCTTACGCTTCTCGCGCTCTTGACGACGGCGCATGGAGGCCATGGACCGCTGACGGCCTCCGCCTTCATTTGTGGCCTGAGAAATGGTCAGCTTGCCGGAACGACGACGGTCATCACCGCCCTTAGGACGGGCTGCCTTCTTGTCATCCGCAGGGGGACGGGCCGGTTCGCGGGCCGCACCGAATTGCTTGGCCGGACGCGAAACTTCGCCTTCCTCACGGGGAGGTGGCGGTGCGTCAGCCGGATTTGGCGATGAAGGCGCTGCTTTTTGCTTGGAGGCGGCGTCTGCCTTCTTCTTGGCAGCGGCTTCGGCCTCTTCTTTGGCCTTACGCTCTGCACGTTCTGCGACTTCGCGCTCTTTTTGCTCTTTCTCGGAGCGTGCGGCTGCGCGTTCAGCTTCGCGCTTGCGCGCATCCTCTTCGACCTTGGCCTTGCGTGCATCCTCGGATGCTTTCGCAGACTCAAGCGCCTTCATACGACGCGCCATTTCGGCGTTTGTCGTGCCAGCTGTTTCGCCCGGACGCGTTGTGCTTTGCGCCGCTGCCCCGCCACCCGGTTTCGCTGTACCCGGTTTTGGAACAATCACACGTTTGCGCTTCGTCTCAACGACAACGGATTTCGATCGTCCATGAGAGAAGCTTTGACGCACGTGGCTTTTCTCGGTTCCGCCACCGCGAAGTCCGAGTGTTTTGCCTTTTCCGTCGCTACCGTTGTTATCACTCATTCGTCAAATAACCTTTATACCGTCAAGAGTTTTGAAGTTGTCGTGGTGGTCTATCATTTGGCGACCCCGCTCGCGTGAAACCCACGCAACCGTCTGGCATCCAAAAGACATAAATCGGCCAACCCGCCCTTGGTTAAGGCGGCATGTATCACAGTATCACGGCCAAACGCTACGCCCAATTCCGCAGCGGAGAGGCATTCTGCATGAGAATCCGCTCCATTGGGGGGTCTGAGCTTGGATTTCATCCCGTTCGAACCGTCTGAAGCTTGAAATAGCGCAACAGCGTCGTTTGACACCAAAAGCGCTTTCACTTTCTCGAATCCGGCAATCGCTTGGCCTGCTTTTCGCGCCAAAGCCATGGATTGGATCAGGCGGGAGCGCAGCAGGTCAGAGACAATATCGGACAAATCCTTGGCCACGGTCACCTTGGTTTTGGCGGCCCGATTAAAGAGCCCCTTGGTCACCGCTTTATCCAGAGTATCCCGATCCGGGGCGACATAGATGCCGCGCCCGGGCAGTTTTCCGGCGATATCAGGGACGATCGACACATCAGGACCCACGACGAAACGCACCAACTCTGCCTTATCGGCAGATTGGCGGGTCACAACGCAAGTGCGCTGTGGTTCGTCCCGGACCTTTGTTTGACCGCCTCTGGTCATCGCAATTCGGGGGCCCTTAGGCCTCCGCCTCCGCTTCTGCGCCTTCTTCGGCAGCGGCAGCTTCTGCTGCAGCGGCTTCCGCGGCAATTTCCTCTAGATCAACCCAGCCCAATTGAGCGCGGGCTGTCATCACCATGTGCTGTGCTTCTTCCAGACCCACATCGAAGGGCTCCAGAACGCCATCATCCTTGACCCGCTTGCCATCGACGGTTGTGTAACCACCCGCAAGCTCCCAATCGGCACAGGTTGCGAAGTCTTCCAGCGTTTTCACGCCATCTTCGGCCAATGCAAAGATCATTTTCGGGGTCAGACCCTCAAACTCAAAGAGGCTGTCTTCCGCCCCAAGAGCCTTGGCGTCTTCGATGGCTTTCTTGTTGAGCGCATCGAGACAATCAATGGCACGGGCCTGAAGCTCTTTGGCCGTGTCTTCGTCGAAACCGTCGATATTGGTCAGCTCGTCGATTTCCACATAGGCAACCTCTTCGAGCGTTGCAAATCCCTCAGACACCAGAAGCTGGGCGACCATCTCGTCCACATCCAACTGCTCCATGAACAGGGAGGAGCGCTCGGTGAACTCTTTCTGGCGACGCTCTGATTCTTCCGCATCCGTCATGATGTCGATATCAAGAGCGGTCAGCTGTGAGGCCAGACGCACGTTTTGACCGCGCCGACCAATGGCCAAGGACAGCTGGTCATCAGGAACAACAACCTCGATACGCTCGGCATCTTCATCCAGAACAACCTTGGAGACCTCGGCGGGCTGAAGCGCGTTCACCAAGAAGGTCGGTGTGTCTTCATTCCACGGGATGATGTCGATTTTCTCGCCCTGAAGCTCGTTCACAACTGCCTGAACACGCGATCCACGCATACCAACGCAGGCACCGACCGGATCAATGGAGTTGTCATAGGAAATCACACCGATCTTGGCGCGAGAGCCCGGATCGCGGGCAACGGCCTTCACTTCAATGATACCATCGTAAATCTCGGGCACTTCCATCTTGAACAGAGCCGACATGAATTCAGGCGCTGTGCGGGATAGGAAAATCTGCGGACCACGGGTCTCGGAACGCACTTCACGGATGAAGGCACGCACACGGTCGCCATTGCGCATGGTTTCGCGCGGGATCAACTGATCACGGCGCAGGATACCCTCGCCACGGCCCACATCGACGATGACATTGCCATACTCGACGCGTTTGACCACACCGTTGATGATCTCGCCCACGCGGTCTTTGAATTCTTCGTACTGACGCTCGCGCTCGGCTTCCCGCACCTTTTGCGTGATAACCTGCTTTGCGGATTGCGCCGCGATCCGGCCAAAATCCATGGGCGGCAGTTCGTCGATGATCTCATTGCCCACTTCCGGGTCTTTGAGATAGGCACCGGCATCTTCAACAGTCATCTCGGTGAAAGTGTTTTCCACTTCCTCCACCACCGTGCGCACACGGGTCATCTCAAGCGCACCGTTTTGACGGTCGATCTTGGCGCGAATGTCGTACTCAGCGCCGTAACGCGAGCGCGCAGCTTTCGCCAAACTTTCTTCCATCGCTTCGATCACAAGGGCTGGATCAATCAGCTTTTCGCGCGCAACGGCATCAGCGATCTGCAAAAGCTCCAAACGGTTTGCACTGGTGGTGCTCATGACAATGTCTCGTTCATGTCGGTGTCATCCTCTGTTTCGATGTCATCAAATGTGCTGTCATCCAGCACGGGTTGTTTGCGGCCTTTTAGACTTTCAGCCACCAATTCGTCGGTAAGAACCAGCTTGGCATCTACCAGCCAGTCAAATTGCAATCCGATTGTGCCCTCGGGAATGTCGATCAGAATCTCGCCATCCTCGACACCGCGCAGCATGCCTTTAAAGCGCTTGCGCCCGTCGATCAGCTCGGAGGTTTCCAGTTTGACCTCATATCCTTCCCAAGTCTCAAAATCCTTCAGACGGGTTAACGGACGGTCAATGCCCGGTGAGGACACTTCCAAAGCGTATTCATCAGCAATCGGGTCTTCCACATCCAGATGGGCTGAGAGATCGCGGGAGATTTTCGCACAATCATCCACTTCAATCCCGCCCTCGGGCCGTTCGGCCATGATCTGGAGCGTCTTTGTTTTCCCGCCCATATAGCGCAGGCGCACCAGCTCATAGCCCATGCCTTCAATGACAGGAGTTACGATCTCAGCAAGACGCTGATCCATCGGAGCTTTGGCGATAAGGTCACTCATGGTGCGAGATGTCCTTTAGACATAAAAAAACGGGCCAGCGGCCCGTGCGGAATTTTCGGTGGAGGGTGGGGTTGGAAGCCACTCTCGCGCTGTTGGGGATGATATAGCCTCGCTTGTTTCAAATTGCAAGTCGGGTTGTGGGGCCGGGGCGATGATCTGCAAGACGGCGCGTGCAAAAGCGGATTAGGGATGCGGCAAACATCGCCTGTCTTTATATGTTTGCCGCAAGCCCATCGCCCCCACGCGCGGGATTACTCAGAGGTCAGCGTAATCTCAAAGGACGGGCGAAACCCTTCCGAGCGCACCACACCGTCTGCGAACTCGGTTACAAAACGATTGGGCGCGAGTAGGGTCACAGTTGGCAATGCGGACCCTTCCAAAAGGACAGAGGCCTTCGGGTCAAACTCAACGGATTTAATGGCAACGCCTGCGGGGAGATCGAAGGTGAAATAGTTCCGATCATGCTTGTCGCTGGGCATCGGCCCGCCGACCTCATGCGAAAAATCTGTGTCGATCCAGGAAAAGGTGACATGCGCGCCACTGACATCCACATCATAGAGCTTGATGAACCCCGGCAGCTCCACACCTTCTGCCACTTTGGCGAAGAGGTTATTTTTCAACCCGAACGCGGAGACATCGACTTCAACCTGATCGGTGGAATCGCCTTGAAACAGGTTGCTGACAACGAAGGGCGTGCCAGCGAGGTCCAATGCGGAGGCCGGGAGGGCGAAGCAGGTAAAGATAGCCGCAGGAACGCTCATAAATATCTGATTTAATTTCATAATTTCCTCATTTGTTGGTGAGGTCACATTTGCAAGAGCGGGGTGATTAATCAAATTTATTGATTTAATATATCTATGAGTTTGGCTAATCTAATCCTCATGATAGATCACCAAATGTCCAAAAGGCTGATGAAGGCCGACCTCAATCTTTTGGTTGTTTTAAACGCTTTGCAGGAAACCGGATCGACGGTTGGGGCGGCGGATCGCATCGGGCGCACGCAATCGGCCGTTAGCCTCGCGCTCAATCGGTTGCGAGATATGTTTTCCGATCCTTTGTTTGTGCGGGCGGGAACCGGGCTTGAGCCGACCTCACTATGTCTGCAATTAAGAGCGCCTGTTCAGCATATGCTGAGCGAAGTCGTTTCCATGATTGATGTGGGCTACGGGTTTGATCCCGACACCAGCCACAGGCGCGCGGTCTTCAGTTTTCCCGATAATGCGTTGATCCAAGCTTTGGAGATCAAGAAGGCGGTTGAGGCTGCTGCCCCTGAAGTCACCTTGAACCTTGTCGGCCAAGACTTAGCCACGGTGGATTATGAGCGGGGTCTTCAATCGCTTTTGACTGGCGAGATTGATTTGATGCTGAGTTTCTATCGCGGCTCGGTCCCCAACGGTTTGGAGCTCTTGCCCTTACCGCCACAAGACTGGATTAGCCTTGTGTCCGCCAGCCATCCGATCTCTGATAGGCCAGACCTTGAGGAATGGTGCCACTATGGCCATGTGCGGGTGAGTAGCGGGCAGGGCGGGCGCAATCCGGTCGGAGATATTCTGGCAAGCCTCTCCAAGGAGCGGCATATCGCACTTCAAACAAGCAACTTCCTACAGGCTTTGATTGCGACAATGCAGAGCGACTATGTGCTCACGACCATGTCCCCGATTATTCTTCCACTGGCAAACCAGCTTGGGCTTAGGCAGATCAAGACGCCGATTGATGTCCCGCAAGTTCCGCTTGCTTTGCTGTGCAGAACGCAACGGTTTGATCCCTTCGGGCGCTGGCTGACGGGCATTGCGACCTCGGTTTTGGAGGATCATTAACGACATTTATCTGGACAAGTTCAAAAACCGGAGGCCTTTTAACCGCAGTTTGAAGTCCCAATGATCCAAAAAGGAGAGTGATATGGCAGGCTGGCAGAATGAGCCTTTCAAAGTCGAGATGAAGGCTGGCGAGATGAAAGCGTTTTGCAGATGCGGGAAGTCCCAGAACGCTCCTTTTTGTGACGGATCCCACAAGGGCACGGAGGTTGAGCCGGAAAGAATTAAAGCCGAGGAAGACAAAACGCTCTTCATTTGTGGCTGTCAGCAATCAGGCAAGCTGCCGTTTTGCGATGGAACCCATAAATCGCTTTGATTTAAAAAACGGGCGGCCCTTAAGAACAAGAGCCGCCCGTCTTTAATTACTTAACCCGCGTTCCATTCACGAGGATTGATCCATCGGGCATTGCCTCGATAT